>JAFDWP010000083.1 GCA_018268435.1 Actinomycetota bacterium | reverse complement strand
AGAACGGACAGCCGCCGCAGTATCCGACCCCGGCCGCGCCTCCGGTTCCTCCGGCTCCCGCGTACGGCGCACCGACGGCGCCGCCCCCCGCAGCGGCGCCAACCTATCCGCAACCCGCATATCCGGCCCCGGCGTACCCGGCACCCGCATACGGCGCTCCCGCCCCAGCACAGCCCGGCGGTGCGCCGACCTATCCGGCGGCCGCACCGCAGCCGGATCCCTATGGATCCGCTCCGGCGCCCTATGCTCCCCCGGCGCCCGTGCCCGGCAAGGGGCTTGCGATCGCCGGCCTGATCCTCGCGTTCCTGCTGCCGCTGATCGGTCTCATCCTGAGTATCATCGCGGCCGTGAAGCTCCGCAAGGCGCACGCCCCGGCGGGCCTCGCGATCGCGGGGATCATCATCGGCGCGGTGCTGCTCATCGCGGAGACCATTGCGCTCGTCATGGGCGTGATGCTGTTCGCCAACATCGCCCAGATGTGCCTGGAGCTGGGTCCGGGCACATGGCAGGTGGGCGGCGTCACCTACACCTGCGGCTGATCCGGACTCAGTCCTCGTCGGGCAGCAGATCGGGGCGGCGCCGGCGGGTGCGCTCGAGCTGCTGCTCGCGACGCCACGCGGCGATCGCGCCGTGGTTGCCGCTGAGCAGGATCGGCGGCACCTCGCGACCGCGCCACACGGACGGCTTCGTGTAGGAGGGGTACTCGAGCAGACCATCCTCGTGGGACTCCTCGACGAGGCTCTCGGGGTTGCCGACCACGCCGGGGATGAGGCGGCCGATCGCCTCGACCATCGCCATGACGGCGACCTCTCCCCCGTTGAGCACGTAGTCGCCGAGGCTGATCAGGCGCACCTCGCCGAGCTCCGCCGCCTCCTCGAAGACGCGCTCGTCGATCCCCTCGTACCGGCCGCAGCCGAAGATCAGGTGCTCGTGCTGCGCAAGCTCCCGGGCCGTGGACTGGCGGAAGACCTCGCCCGCCGGAGAGGGGAAGATGATGGTCGGGCGCTCGGATCCAGGCTCGGGGGCTGACGCCGCGTCCTCAGGGGTCGTCGCGAGCTGGTCGAGCGCGAGTCCCCAGGGCTCCGGCTTCATCACCATCCCGGCGCCGCCCCCGTAGGGCGTGTCGTCGACGGTGCGGTGACGGTCGTGCGTCCAGTCGCGCAGATCGTGGATCCGCAGATCCAGGATCCCCGTGCTCTGCGCCTTGCCGAGCAGCGAGAGGGTCAGACCGTCGAAGTACGACGGGAAGATCGAGACGACGTCAATCCGCACCGGGGGCGTCCTGCTCCGCGGCACCGGCCGAAGCGTCCTCCTCCTCGGCGAGCTCCTCGAAGAGCCCGGCGGGCGGCGTCACGACGATCCGGCCTGCGGCGATGTCCACGCTGGGAACGATCGCCGAGACGAAGGGCACCATGATCTCACCGGCGCCGCCGGATGGACGCACGATGAGCAGGTCCTGCGCGGGGAGGTGGTCGACGCGGACCACGCGCCCCACCACGACGTCATCGCGGACCACGTCGAGGCCGGTCAGCTGGTGGTCGTACCAGGCGTCGTCCTCGGGCTCCTCGGCGTCGTCCTGGTCGATCCAGAGGATGGCCTTGACCAGCCCCTCGGCGGCGGTGCGGTCCTCGACATCGTCGAAGAACACCACCGAGCTGCCGTTCATCACGCGGTATTCCCGGACCGTGATGGTCTTGCCGTGCCACGGAGATGCCTCGGGCACCTGCAACGTGAACTCGGCGCCCGGTGTGAACCGGCCGGCGGGATCGTCGGTGTACAGCTCCAGCTTGAGTGCGCCCTTGAGCCCGTGCGCCTTGACGAGGCGCCCCACCCGCAGCTGGTTGCGGCCGGAGGCGCGATCAGCGGACACGCTCAGTCGTCCGCGACGTCGACGCGAACGCGACGTCCGTCCGCGAGTGCGGTGATCAGCGTGCGCAGGGCCTTGGCGGTGCGGCCGCCGCGCCCGATCACGCGTCCCCGGTCATCGGGGTGCACATGCACCTCGAGGACGTCGCCGCGAGGCGACGAGGAGGCGGTGATGGTGACATCCTCCGGGTGATCGACGATCCCCGAGACGATGTGCTCGAGCGCGGCAGCCAGCACGACGGATTACTCCGCGTCGGCCGCAGCCTCGGCTGCGTCCTCGGCGGGGGCGTCCTCGACGGGCGCCTCGGCCTTCTTCTCCGCCTTGGGCTTGATGACCGACTTCTTGGCGGCATCGGCCTCGAAGGCGACCTTCTCGTCGGCGACCTTGAGGGTGGACTTCGCGTCCTTGTCGCCCTTGAAGATGCCCCAGTCGCCCGTGATCTTGAGGATGGCGGCGACCTGCTCGGTCGGCTGGGCGCCGACGGACAGCCAGTACTGCGCCCGCTCGGAGTCGACCTCGAT
This sequence comes from Actinomycetota bacterium, assembly GCA_018268435.1. Taxonomy (GTDB): domain Bacteria; phylum Actinomycetota; class Actinomycetes; order Actinomycetales; family Microbacteriaceae; genus Microbacterium. Next base: position 5,174 of record JAFDWP010000083.1, on the reverse strand, counting down.
GAACGAGGGCTCCTCGGTGGGGTGGTACTTGCCGATCTCCTCGATCACACGACCGTCGCGCTTGGTGCGCGAGTCGGCGACGACGATGCGGTAGTAGGGCGCACGGATCTTGCCCAGGCGCTTGAGACGAATCTTGACAGCCACGATTCTCCTGAATGGTGTGGAAGGAAAGACGAACTGATCACCGACCGCGTGGGGTGCACACCCGGTGGAAGCTCTGCGGGTGGATCACGGCCGGATAGAGGGTCGAGCGGCGATCCAGCTGTCTATTCTGCCAGATTCCGACCGAACCCGCGAAACGGGACGGACCGTGTGTCGCGCGTCACCCGGCGGAGCGCATCCATGCCTCCACACCGGATGCGTCGATGGGAATGCCCGCAGAGAGCACCTCGCTCCCTGCGCCGGTGATCAGCACGTCGTCCTCGAGCCGCACGCCGATGCCCCGCAGCTCGGGCGGGAGCGACTCGTCGAACCCGTGGAAGTAGAGACCCGGCTCGACCGCCAGGACCATCCCGTCGCGCATCGCGGACCCCTGGTAGGCCGCGTAGCTCGAGGACGCGCAGTCGTGCACGTCGAGTCCGACATGGTGACCGACGCCGCACACGATGAAGCGTCGGTGCTGCTGCCCGTCCGGCGACATGGCCTCGTCCACGGAGACGCCGAGCAGACCCCAATCGTGCAGCCCCTGCGCGAGCACCTCCATGCTCGCGACGTGGAAGTCGCTCCATGCCCGGCCGGGGCCGACGGCGCTCAACGCCGCGCGGTGCGCGCGCTCGACGAGGTCGTGCACCTCCCACTGCACCGCGGTGAACGAGCCTGACGCCGGGAACGTCCGGGTGACATCGGCGGTGTATCCCGTGCGTTCTTCGACACCCATGTCCAGCAGCAGCACGGCCTCGGGGTCTACCGCCCCCTCGGCGCGCACCCAGTGCAGGATCGAGGCGTGTGCGCCCGAGCCGACGATCGTGGCATAGCCGGGACCGTTGCCCACCGTGCGAGCATGCCGGTCGAACGTGCCCTGCAGCCACCGCTCCCCTCCCCGGGCGATCGCGGTCGGGACCTCACTCACCGTCGCCGCGAATCCCGCGACCGTGTTGCCCACGGCCGCGCGCAGCTGCCCGATCTCCCACGGGTCCTTGATCATCCGCAGCTCCGAGAGGATCCGGGCGAGCTCCTCGGACTGCGGCACGGTCCCTGTGCCGAATGCTGCCGCCCCCGCGCGCAGGGTGCCCTCGCCGACGTTGAGCTCTTCGAGCGGCCGCGTGCGCAGCGACAGGGCCTCCGCGTACTCGACGAGCCCCGGCATCGGTCCGACCCAGAGTTCGCCCCGCAGGGCGGAGCCGAAGAACTCCACGTCCCCCGGGCGGAACGGCGGCGGCAGATACAGCGTGGCGTCGTGACCGGTCCCGGTCGGCTCGAGCACGAGCACTGCGTCCTCGATTGCCGCGCCGACGAGCCACAGGAAGTCGCTGTCGGCACGGAACTCGTACATCGTGTCGTTCGTGCGCGCGGGAGCCCGCCCCGCGCTCACCGCGAGCCGACGCCCCGGGAATGCCTCGGAGAGCCGCCCGCGATGTGCCTGGGCGGCCTCGGCGGCGCCGGGCGCCAGCACCGGGGATCGATCCGGCTCCCCCCAGCCGTCCGCCATCGTGCGGACGAAGCCGGGAGCGAGCGTCAGCCGGGGCATGCGCGGATCGCGATCGGCCGGCAAAGGCATCGACGAGGGGGCGGCGTGGGTGTGGTCGAGGGACATTCGTTCTCCTTCGGGACGGGAGGATGCGCCCCCTAGCTACCGCGTGACATATTACACATTACCGACTAGGTTGGATCCATGCCCGACGTCCTCTCCGACCTGACTCTCGTCTCCGCGGACGCCCTTGCCGCACGCGTGAGCATGCCCGCCGCGGTCGCCGCCATCCGTGACACCCTGCGCGGCGGTTTCGACCCCGAACGCGACCTCCCCCGCAGCATCCTCGACGTGCCGCACGGCCAGCTGCTGCTCATGCCGGCGGCCCTCGACGGCATGGTCGGACAGAAGCTCGCCTCAGTGGCACCGGGGAATCCGGCACGCGGGCTCGAACGCATCCAGGCGCTCTACGTCGTGATGGATGGCGAGACCCTCACCCCGACCGCGCTGCTGGACGGGACCGCGCTCACCTCGCTGCGCACGCCCGCCGTCTCGGCAGCGGCGCTGGACGTCGTCGCGGAGCCCGATGCCGGGGAGCTCGTCGTGATCGGCACCGGCCCCCAGGCCGTGCGTCACGTCGAGGCGCTCGCGGCCGTCCGGCCGCTGCGCACGGTGCGCTTCCTCGGGCGCGACGCCGGCCGCAGCGCCCAGGCGGAGGCCGCGGCCTCCGCCCTCGTCCCCGGCGTCGACGTGCGCAGCGGGACGCTCGCCGACCTCGCGAGCGCCGATCTCATCGTGTGCGCGACCACCGCGTCCGCCCCGCTGTTCCCGGACGCGGCGGTGCGCGACGATGCCGCCATCGTCGCGATCGGATCCCACGAGCCCGCCAAGTCCGAGCTCGATCCGACGCTGCTGGGGCGGGCGCAGGTCGTCGTGGAGAGTCGGCGGGTCGCCCTCGCGGAGGCCGGGGACGTCATCCAGGCCGTGCACGCCGGGACGATCCGTCCCGACCAGCTCGTCACGATGCATGCGCTGTTCACCGGCGAGACCCCCGTCGACCGCACCCGCCCCCGCATCGTGAAGACCTGCGGCATGGGCTGGCAGGACCTCGCCGTCGCCCGCCTCGCGGTCTGACCGGCCGAAGAACAGGAGCAGAGCAATGCAGTGGACCACCGAGGACTGGCACACCGCCGGCGAGCCGTTCCGAATCGTCGAGGGCGTGCCCACGCACGGCGCCACGGTCGCGGAACGCCGCATGGAGGCGATGACCGGGGAGGCGGACGGGGTCCGGCGCTTCCTCTGCCTCGAGCCGCGCGGACACGACGACATGTACGGCGGCTTCCTCACCCCGCCCGACGACGACGGCGCCGACTTCGGCGTGCTGTTCTGGCACAAGGACGGCTTCTCCACGGCGTGCGGGCACGGCACGATCGCGCTCGGCGCGTGGGCGGTGCGCACCGGACGCGTGCCCTCCGACCCGGATGGCGAGACCACGGTCACGATCGACGTGCCGAGCGGCCGCGTGCAGGCCCGCGTGCGGCAGCAGGCGGGGGCGGTCACCGAGGTCGTGTTCCGCAACGTCGAATCGCGGGTCCTCGCTCAGGGCATCGTGCTGGAGACCTCGCTCGGCACGGTCTCGGTCGACCTCGTGTTCGGCGGCGCGGTGTATGCGACCCTGCCCGCCGCGTCCCTGGGCCTCGCGGTGAGCCCCGGACACACCGCGGATCTCATCCGGATCGGCCGCGAGATCAAGTGGGCGCTGAACGATCATCCGGCGGCGCAGCTCGACGACCCGCGCCTGAGCGGCGTCTACGGCACGATCCTGTTCGACGACCTGGGTCGCACCGAGCACGGCCCGTGGCAGCGCAACGTCACGGTCTTCGCGGACGGCGAGGTCGATCGCAGCCCGTGCGGATCCGGCACGGCAGCCCGGGTCGCCCTGCTCGCCGCGACCGGCGTGCTCGCCGAGGGCGAGGAGTTCACGCACGACTCGATCATCGGCACCCGCTTCCTGGCCCGGGTCGCCGAGCGCACCGCGGACGGGGTGATCCCCGAGGTGAGCGGACTCGCCCATCGCGTCGGATCCTGCACCTTCACACTCGACGACGCGGACCCGCTCGCCGCCGGCTTCAGCCTGCGCTGAGCACCCTGTCGTCCCGACGGCATCCCGACCTGAACACCCCGAGGAGCACGCACATGCGCACCGGATCCATCAGCATCATCGGCGCCGCCGTCTGGGACGGCGAGCACTTCACCGAGCGCGACCTGCACATCGTCGACGGCACGATCGCCGACCGCGCGGCCGAGGGCGGCGCGACGGTCGACGGCCGTGGCCGCTGGCTCATCCCCGGGCTGATCGACGCGCATTTCCACGCGTACGCGACCAGTCAGGACGGCCTCGAGGACGAGCGCGGCCCGCTCAGCTACGCGGCGATCAACGGCACCCGACGGCTGCACGCAGCCCTGCGCCGCGGCTTCACCACGGTGCGCGACGTCGCCGGCGGGGACATCGGCCTCGCCCGCGCCATCGACGCCGACCTGTTCCCCTCGCCGCGCTACCTGTTCACCGGTCCGGCGCTGAGCCAGACCGGCGGCCACGGCGATCCCCGCTCCGCCCACATCGACATCTGCTTCACGCACGGGCACATGTGCGAGATCGTCGACGGCGTGGAGCCGCTGCGGGTCGCCGTGCGCGATCGCCTGCGCACGGGTGCGCACGCGATCAAGGTCATGGCCTCCGGGGGCGTGTTCTCCCTCACGGACCCACTGCGCGTGCCGCAGTACTCCGCCGAGGAGCTGCAGGTCGTCGTCGCGGAGGCGACGCGACGCGGATCGTATGTCGCCGCGCACGCCTACTCCGCGGAGGCCGTGCAGCACGCGATCGCCCAGGGCGTGCGCTCGATCGAGCACGGCAACCTCATCGACGCCGAGACCGCGGCGCGCATGGCCGCCGCCCGCGCCTACCTCGTGCCCACGCTCGCGGCGTACGACGCGATGGATCGGCGCGGAGCCACGATCGGGCTCAACGCGGTGTCGCTCGCGAAGAACGCTGAGGTGCTGTCGCAGGGTCAGGAGGCGGTGCGCCTCGCGCTCGCCGCGGGCGTGCGCGTCGGATTCGGCACGGATCTCATGGGCGAGCTCGAGGATGACCAGCTCTGCGGTGTGCGCCTGCAGGTGGAGGCGAGCGGCGCGACGGCGACGCTGCGCTCGATGACCGTCGTGAACGCCGCCCTCATCCGCGACGCGCGCGCCGGACACCTCGGCGACGGCGGATACGGCGACGCGGTGCTGCTCACCGCCGATCCGCTCGCGGAGCCGGAGGTGCTGTGGGAGCAGGACGCCCGGGCGCTCGTCGTGCGCGGCGGCATCCCCGTCGACTGAGCCCCCCGTTCCGCACAGACGAGGCGGCCGACGTTCCGCACAGACGAGTCGGCCGACCCCCTCGGGGATCGGCCGCCTCGTCGTCGGAGGGCGCTCAGCGCGCGAACGCACCCCACTCGGCGGATCCGCCGGCGGCGCTGCGCGCCTGCGGCACATCCCAGGGGTT
>JAFDWP010000082.1 GCA_018268435.1 Actinomycetota bacterium | reverse complement strand
GAACTTGCGCCCCTCCGCGGCGATCTGCACGAGCTGCGCGACGAGTGCGCGCTCGACCGCGGTCTGCGGGTTGGGCGGGCACAGGTTGTGCGCCTCGTCGATGACGATCAGCACGGGACGGCGCTCCTCGCGGTGCGCCCAGAGGTGCTCGAGCACGGCGAGCGCCGCCACCTTGGGCTCCGCCGGATGTGTGAAGCCGCCGAGATCGAGGACGGTCGCGCGCGGCCGCTCGTCGATCGTGTCGACCACGGAGGCCTGCCCCCGGGACCAGAGGTCCCAGTCCAGGATCTGCAGATTCTCCATCCGGTTCGCGAGCCGGCGCTGGTCGGGGTCTCCGGAGCCGCGCAGCTCGGCGAGCATCTCCTGCGCATCGAACGTCCGGGCATCCGGATCCCCGTGCAGCAGCACGTTGTACTCCTCGGCATCCGCGATCGGATCCATCTGCATCACGGCCGCCTTCGACGCGGCGGGCAGATCGGTGTAGCGCACATGCAGGCGCTCGCCCTCGGCCGAGCCGGAGCGGAACACCCGGATGTCGGCCTCCGCCAGCCGCTCCGCATCCGCGGGGGTGGCCGTCGGGAGCGTCTCGCGCATGCGCGTGTAGTCGCCGTTCGGATCGAGGATGAGCATCGGCAGCTCGGTGTTCAGCAGCAGCTGCTCGAGCACGACGCCCAGGGCGTAGGTCTTTCCGCTGCCGCTCTGGCCGACCCAGAACGTATGCCGGTTGAAGCGCCGCGCATCGAGCTCGACGGCGACATCGGGGTCGTCGATCGTGGCGCCGATCGTGAGAGTGGTCATGACTGCGGTGCACCTTTCCCTCGTGTCTGTCACGACGATTCCATCGTGCCGGCCCGCCGATGGCCGAGCCCTCCTGGGGGAAATCATCCTGACTTGATGATGCGAGCGCCAGAGGGCGCCGGAATCATGGAGGCACCTCGGCAGAAAGGCAGTCCATGACTGATCAGCCCGTCCGCGTCACGTTCGAGAACTTCGTCCGCATCGAGAGCGCCCGCATGTTCGCCGGCATCGCCGCCTCCGCCGGCGGCTCGAACATCTGGAACCACTACCGCACGCCCACGCCGATCGAGGGTCAGACCGTCATCCGGATGAACCGGGACACCCTGTACAGCGCCACGATCATCGACGTGTCGCAGGGGGCGACCATCACCATCCCCGACGCCGGCGACCGCTACATCTCGGTCATGCTCGTGAACGAGGACCACTACATCAACACCGTGCTGCACTCCGGCGGCACCTACGACCTGACTCCGGAGCTCGTCGGGAGCGACTTCGTCCTCGCGGCCGCCCGTGTGCTGGTGGACCCGGAGGATCCGGCCGACGTCGCGATCGTGAACGGGCTGCAGGACCAGTTCGCCCTCTCCTCCGTCGGCGGCGGGCAGTTCGCACCGCCGGCCTACGACCCGGCGTCGTTCACCGCGACCCGGGACGCGGTCCTCGAGCTGGCGAAGGGCCTCGGCAGCCTCGATCGCTGCTTCGGGGCGAAGGCGGACGTGGATCCGATCCGCCACCTCCTCGCCGCCGGGTCCGCCTGGGGCGGACTCCCGGAGAGCGAGGCGTTCTATGTCAACGTCGAACCCGGGCTGCCGGTCGGGGAGTACTCGCTGACGGTCGGCGACGTGCCCGTGGACGGGTTCTGGTCGATCTCGCTGTACAACGCCGAGGGCTTCTTCGCGAGCAACGACACGAACGCCTACAGCGTGAACAACATCACCGGCGCGCGCAACGAGGACGGGACGATCACGGTCCGCTTCGGCGGGGACCCGAGCGCACCCAACGCGCTGCCGATCATGGAGGGCTGGAACTACCTGATCCGGCTCTACCGTCCGCACCCGGAGATCCTCGACGGAACCTGGACCTTCCCCGCGATCGAGGCCCGCGGATGAGCGCCGACGCCGACGTCGAATTCGCCTACGGCCCCATCGACGTCTACGTCGTGGAGTTCGAGGGCGACGGGCTATCCCCCGCCGTGCTCGACGCCCTGCTCGAGCTGTCCGCCTCGGGCACCGTGCGCGTCGTCGACCTGGTGGTGGTCACCCGCGATGCGGACGGTGCCGTCCAGGTCACCGAGCTGCGCGACGATGCCGCCAAGGCCCTGTCCGGCATCGGGCTGGATCTCGAGATCGAGGGACTGATCGGCGAGGACGACATCGCGGAGTCCATCGCGAACGTCTCCGCGGGCTTCGGCGTGGCGATCGCCGCGATCGAGATGCGGTGGGCGCGCACCCTCGCCTCCCGCCTCGCCGGAGCCTCCGGGCGCGTGGTGCGGGCCGAGCGCGTCTCCGCACCGCTGGTGCACGAGCTCATCGAGACCGCATCGATCACCGATTCCGAAGGAGCCTGACATGCCCATCCTGAGACGAGGCGGACGACCCGGACTGCTGGGAATGGCCGCACGCACCGCGGTGGTCGCCGGCACGGCGACGGCCGTGAGCGGAGCGGTCGCGCAGCGCCAGCACGACCGAGCGGCCGAGCGGAACGCACTGCAGGCGGCGCAGCAGCAGGCGGCCGCCGAGGCCGCGCTGCAGGCCGCGGCGCCCCCGGTCCCGGTGCCTCCTGCGCCCGCGGCTGCGCCCGCCGCACCCGCCCCCGCGGCAGCGCCCGCCGTCGACATCGTCGCCCGCCTGCAGCAGCTCGGCGACCTGCACGCCCAGGGCCTGCTGTCGGCGGAGGAGTTCGCGCTGGCCAAGCAGCAGCTGCTCGGCGGCTGAGCAGCGCGGCCCCGGATCCTCCCCGACCCGTCAAGGAAATCCACCCATGAACGAAGTCCTCGGGAGCATCCTCCCCAACGCCGTCGCGATCGCGATCAGCCCGATCCCGATCATCGCGGTGATCCTGATGCTGATGTCGCCGCGACCGCGACCGCTCGGGCTGTCCTTCCTCGCCGGATGGTTCCTCGGCGTCGCTCTCGTGACCACTGCCGTGACGCTGCTCGCGGGAGTGATCCCGGAGCCGGACGGCACGAGCGGATCGCAGCCGGTCATCGGCGTGATCCAGCTGGTGCTGGGCGTGCTGCTGATCCTGCTCGGCGTGCGGCAATGGCGATCGCGGCCGGCGCCGGGCACCGATCCGGAGCTGCCGGCGTGGATGTCGAAGATCG
>JAFDWP010000081.1 GCA_018268435.1 Actinomycetota bacterium | reverse complement strand
CTGCGCGCGCAAGGCGGCGGCGACTACCGCCTCACCGACACCCCGGTCCTGCTCGATGACGTCAGCGGCCGGGCTTTCGACCACCGGGTGCTGCACCACGCCCTGGCGATGGCGGAGCGGCGGACGGCCGCGGCCGAATCGCCCGCCGGCTCCCGGGAACGCCGTGCGGTCTTGTCCGCCGCCGACCTGTCCGCAGCGCGGCATGCCGCGACCAAGGCCAAAGAGGCTCTGTCGTTCGGGCCGGAGACCGCGATCGAGCTCGATTTCGATGACCGTCCCCGCTCCGTGCGTCTGACCCGCTTCGAGTTCGAGTCGATGATCGGCGGCGATCTCGACCGAACGGCAGATGCGCTGGACCGCGCCCTCGAGGTCGCGGGCGTCGACGCCGATCAGCTGGACGCGATCGTGCTCGCCGGAGGGTCGTCGAGGATCCCCGCGGTCGTCGAGCATCTGTCCGCACGGTTCGATCTCCCGGTGTGCGCATCCGACCCTCATACGGCCGCCGCCTCCGGGGCCGCCCGCGCCGCGTGGTCCGTCCACGAGGCCCGTCCGCCGACGACCCGGGAACCGGTCGCCGAGGCGGGAGCCGCCCCGGCGCCCGCCCCACCACCCCGCCGAACCCGCCCGGTACGGCTGCGCCCGGCGGTCTCGGGCGCGGTCATGCTGTCCGTCGGCACCCTGCTGATCGCGGGTGCGGCGTTCGCCACGGTGCTTCCCGACGGCCGTCAGGACGAGGCCGTCGGGGAGACCGTCCCCGGCGGCGCGGCCGCTGCCGGGAACGGACTGGACCTTCCGCTCGCATGGACGCCCGGAGTCGCGGTCGTCGACGACCCCGCGGCGAGGCCGGTGCCGCAGCCGGTCACTCAGCTCGGTCCGGTGCTCCCCATCGACGACGGGGCGCCGCGGCCGCGGTCGGAAACTGCACCGAGCCCCGGTCGGAGCAGCCCTCCCCCGGCAGGGACGAACGCGGGCTTCCCGGCGCAGACCGATGCCGACACGGCGGCGGACACCACGACCGACCCGGACCCGGGAGTGCCTGTGACCGCGCCCTCCGGAGGAACGAGCCCCACCCCGACGCCGGCGCCTACCCCGACGCCGGCGCCTACCCCGACGCCCGCGCCTACCCCGTCCCCGACCCCTGATCCCGCGCCGTCGGGCGAGCCGCCGACGCCCTCCGAGCCCCCGGCGCCGAGCCCGGATCCGACCCCCGCCCCCGACCCGTCGCCATCACCGCCCGCCGACCCCGCACCGCCCGCGACGAGCGACCCGGCCCCGCCGGTGACCCCCTGACGCCGCACGGAATCGCTCCGACGATGACAACCGAGATCCACGCCGCTGCCTCGACGACCACGCCTGTCCCGCGGATGCTGACCGGAGCCCTCGAAGCCCTGCGGTCCCGGGCTCCCCGCGTCCTGCTGATCGGCGGGGCGGGCGCCGGCAAGTCCACCGCCCTGCGCGCTCTGCGCGATGCGCTCGAGAGCGATGGCCGCAGCGCGAGCCTCGTCCACGGACGCGGGCCTGATCCGGGCGACTTCCCGGCCTCCGAGGTGCTCCTGGTCGACGATCTGCACCTGCTCTCGGACGAGCGCATCGCCGGCCTGCACCGGCGCGCCCGCGATCCCGCTGCGGCGCTGATCGCGGCCACCCGTCCCCTGCCGGACTCGGCGAGCGCGCGCGCCGTGGCGGACACCCTCGAGCAGCAGCTTCCCGCGATCGTGCTGGGGCACGTGTCCCGCGCGGAGATGCTGGATGCGATCTCCGCCCGCGGACTGATCGTGCCGGACGAGTGCGTCACGGGCATTCTCGATCTCACCGCCGGAGTCTCCTGGCTGACGTGGGCCGCGCTGGCGCAGCACGACGTGCGGGATTGCGCGGGCGACGAGCGCCACGACGAGCTCGTACGGTCCCTCCAGGCGAGCATCGTCCGCCGCCTGGAGAGACTCGACTCCGCGCTCAGAGCGAGCATCGAAGAGGCCTGCCTCGGCTCCTCCCGCGCCGGCGCGCCGGAGTCGCCGATGACGGACTGGGTCCAGCACGGCTACGCCGAGGGGCTGCTGCTGCGCAACGGCCAACCAGCACCCATCGTGCGGCGCGCCGTGCGCGCCGCCGTTCCCCTGCGACGGCTGATCGCGCTGAGCGCCCGCTCGGCCGATATCGCCGCGACCGTCGTGCCGGACGGTGGTCTCGCCGAGGTCGACGATCCGCAGCTCGCAGCGGTTCTCCTGCAGCACGCCGATCGGATGAGGACCGCGGACCCGGCGCAGGCCGCACGCCTCTACGACGGCGCGGTCGCGTGCGGCGCAGATCCAGCGGCTCTCGCGGCGCGGAGGGCGGAGGTGCTCTGGCTGCAGGGCGACGTCGAAGGAGCCGGAACCGTCATCGAGCGCGACGGCGCGCGCGCTCCCGAGGCGGACGCACCAGCGCTCGCCGATCTGGCCGCAGGAGTCTGGGCGGAGCGGGGCATGCTCGCCCAGGGGGATGCCGTGCATCGGCTCCGAACGGATCGCGGCCCGCTCAGCCCCTCCGCGATGCTCGCCGCGTTCGGCACCGGCGATGCCGAGGCCTTGATCGGGGCAGAGGGCCGACCGGGTCCCCCGACCGCCTTGGGAGTATCGATGCAGCTCCTGCAGCGCGGGTTGATCGGTTCCGTGACCCCCGGCGCCTCGGAGGCATCGCTCACCGACCTGGTGCGATCCGCGGAGCTCTACACGCGTTCCGGGCACGCCGGTGCGATCTGCGAGCCGCCCGCCGTCGTCGCGGCCAACGTCGCCCTCGGTCTGGGCGCGCTCGCCACGGCCGAGGCGGTGCTCGCCGACGCGATCGCCGCAGGCCACAGCGGCGCCTGGGCGCGGCACCGGCTGCTGCTCTGGCAGGCCTGGGTGCAGGTGCAGCGCGCGCGCCCGAACGAGGCACGGGAGTCCCTGCGCCGCGCCGAGGCCGCCGCTTCCGAGTTCACCCCGCGGAGCGCGCTGCTCGCGCATGCCGTGCGCGTCGCTCTGGTGCGCCGGTACGAGGACACGGCCGCGCTCGAGTCGGCCTGGCGCGAGGCTCGCGGCGCGCTGCTGCGCGTCGACATCGACGCGTTCCTGCTGCATCCGCTGACAGAGCTGATCGGCGCCGCGGCCCGCCTCGGCGATGCCGATCACACCGCCGCGGCGTTCGATGAGGCACTGACGATCACCGCGCGCTGGGGAAGCCCGCCCCTGTGGACCGCCCACCTGCACTGGGCCGGCATCCAGCAGGGGATCCTGCTCGGTCGACCCGATGTGCTCGCACCGCACGCGAAGGTGCTGGTCATCCAGGCCGCGCACAGCGAGGTCGCGGCGACGATGGCCAAGGCCGGACGGGTCTGGACGTCGGTACTGGCCGGTTCGGTGGATCCAGAGGCCGTGGAGCAGGCGGCGATCGGCCTTTCGTCGATCGGCATGATGTGGGATGCCGCGAGGCTCGCAGGGCATGGCGCGGGACGCGCCACCGACCGCAGGGTCGCCGCACGGCTGCTGGCCTGTGCGCGGGAGATCCATCCCGCCGACGGAACGAGGAGTCTCGTCGCCGCCGACGACAGCGCGACCGGCACGGAGCGCCCGCCGGCCGCAGAGCTGCTCAGCGAGCGCGAGCTGGAGATCGCGCGCCTCGTGCTGCAGGGGCGCACCTACGCGCAGATCGGGGAGGCGATCTTCATCTCTCCGCGCACCGCCGAGCATCACATCGCGCACATCCGCCGGCGGCTCGGCGCGACCTCCCGGGCAGACGTCCTGGCGAAGCTGCGGGAGCTGCTCGGCGAAGAAGCCGCTCTGTCCAAGAGGGGCTCCGATGAGTAACCCCCGTAGCCCGGGGCTGGGATATCGGGGTACCCCCCGATGCCCCTGCGGCGGCACGAGGATTACGCTCCGAGAAGCAAACTTCGATGGCGACGGCAAGGTTCGGCATGATGTCGGCGTCGCGGTCGATGGCGAAGGGGGAAGCTGATGGCCACGCCGATCGAGACTGTTGCCGACGCACTGTTCTCATTCATCCTGAGTCTGCTCAGAGATCCCGTCGCAGCCAAGGAGTTCACCGCCGAGCCACAGGCCACGCTGGCGAACCATGGGTTGGGAAACGTGTGCCAGGCGGATGTCGCGGCGGTGAAACCGGTCATCGTGGATCACCCTTCGGTGGTCTACGTGACGAGCCCCGCACCGGCCCCTCAGCCCGCGTACCGTCCGTCGGCGCCCGAGCATCACGATCCGGTGCAGGAGATCGTGAGGATGGTGCAGCACTACACCACCGTCGACGCCCGTTCGACGATCGTCGATCAGTCCGTCAATCAGAACATCTGGACCAACGGCGGGGACGTGACGCAGACGTTCGATCAGAGCGCGGTGGTCGCCTCGGGCGATCACTCCGTCGCAGCCGGTCACGATGCCACGGTCGTCGACTCGCAGGTGGACATCACCACCGGCGACATCACGGCCGGCAACACCACCAACACCGACAGCTACAACACGACCGGCACCGACCCCGCTCTGGAGGACGCCCCCGAGCCGACGGTCGTCTACGAGACCGTGTACGACCCCGCGACCCCGGTCGGAGATGCGGTGGGCACCGCGGTCGACGCCGCACACGACGCTCCCGCCGATGCCGCGGTGCCGGAACCCGCCGACATGCTGGAGGGCGACATGACGTCCGCCGCGAGCGACACCTACGAGGCGGACACCGCCAGTGCGGCGGCGTTCGACGACGGAGCAGTCGATGCGCCGCTCGAGGATGACTGACATCGACTCCGCGCCGAGGCGCGATGATCGTCCGAGGGGAGATCAGGGCCCCTCGGACGATCGGGACGTCGCGCGCATCGACGCCGCCGTGCCGGCCACGCAGTCCGCGGACTCCCCCGCTCCGCGATACGGAGCGCACGAGGCGCCGCAGCGCCCGTCCATCCGCAGCCAGAACGGCGCTCCCGTTCTGGTGAAGGCGACTCCGCCGTTCTCGGTGCGGACGGCGCAGCTGCTGTGGATCCTGAGCTTCGCCGTCGGCGGGTTCGCCACGGTGTATTTCTTCGTGGTCCGCAAGAAGCTGCTGCCCGAGATCGCCGATGCCGCGAAGAAGGCCGCCGCGGGGCGGGATGCGACGACATATGCCGCCGCCGCCGACATCGTCTTCTGGGTGGTGTTCGCCGTCATCGTCGCTGCGCTGTTCGCGCAGATCATGCTGCTGGTGTCGTTCATGGCCCGTCGGCCGCAGGTGCGCTGGTGGCAGCTCGTGACGTTCCTCTTTCAGGCGGCACTGGTCGTGATGTCACCGAAATGGGTTGCGCTGGGAACGCAGGGAGAGATCATGCAGCCGATTCTTGCGGCGCAGGCCGCGCTCGTGCTGCTGGCTCTCCTGTTCAGCGTCCTCCCCGGAGCCATCGCCTGGTCCGCCCGACGGCACGACATCAGGCGCGGGCCTGAGATCACGGGCTCCCCCGATCTCTGAGGCGATCTCAGCAAGACTTCGCACCACGCATCGGCAGACCTCTGCGGTGTCCTGCGCCGCCGTCGGTTCCGTGGCGAGGCCGCGCCAGCGGATGCTCTCCTCCTGAACCCGGATGCGGATCTCGTCCCTCGACGCCCCTTCCGCCAGCCCGAGCCGGAGCGCCGCCGTGGTGCCGTCCCCTCCGATGATGCGGATGGCGTCCTCGATCTCGGACTCCGGCAACGGCAGCGCGCCGGCGCGCGCCTGAGCCAGCAGGGAGAGCTCGCGCAGCGTATGCGCCGAGGCGAAGAATCGCTCGATTCCCGCACGGATCTGCTCATCCCCCTCGCGCGGATGCTCGCACACGAGCGCTTCGAGCTGCATCATGACGCCGCGCACCTTGAGGCTTGCCGCACGCGGGACGAACTGTCGCGCGATGAACTCCTGGAGCTGATGCAGGCCGCTCTGCTCGGCCAGTGCAGCGGACAGGGACGAGGAGTCGTCCACACCGCCGCGGATCACGGCGGCGGCGAGGCGCACGCCGAACAGCCCGAATCGCGCCAGCAGGTCCTGGCGGACGCCGACGCTGAGTCCGGTATCCGCATCGGGGCGCACGAAGCGATCGGCGGAGACCAGCAGACGCTCGCGGTCGGTCCGCTCCAGCCGCGCCAGCTCGCGCAGGGCGATGAACTCGCTCTCCCGCAGCGTGCGTGCGCCCTCGGCGAGCAATCCCGCCATCGGGATGACCCCGAGGGCGAGGGAGGCCAGCTCGCCGTCGCGCTCGTAGCGCCGTGCCACGCGTCGAGCCGACATCAGCGAGTCGATCCGGCCCGACCCCACCTCGTCGGCACGGGAGAGGACGCCGACGGCGCAGACGCTCTGCGCCGCACCGGCGGCCGTGTCGCGGAACGCCTCGAGGAAGTGGATGTCTGCCCCGTGCAGATGGCGCATGAGGTAGACCACCGCGTCGGCGGACGAGGCGGACTGCTCCGGTGCGAGGAACTGCGCCGTGCGGGCGGAGACGCCGTGCGACAACGACGCGATACCCGGCGTGTCGATCAGGATCTGCGATTCCAGCCCGCCGAGCGGCCAGCCCACATCGATCCAGTCGATCTCCTCCGCGACCCTGCCGCCGAGATCCAGCACGAGGCGCCCCTGATCGCGCCGGATCTGCATGCGCTCGGTGCGCCCATCACGCAGGTGCATCGAGATCGACGGGGTCTGCGCGTACCGATACCAGGTGACCACGCGCGTGCATTCGCCGGCGTCCGTCGCCGCGATGCGCTCGCCGAGCAGGGCGTTCAGCAGGGTCGACTTCCCGGCCTTGACTATGCCCGCCACCGCCACCCGCAACGGCTCATCGAGCCGCGCCTGCACGGCGTCGAGCACCGCCAGCGCCCCCCGATCGGATGCGTACACGGTGCGCCCGATCCGCAGGAGGTCGCGGGTCTGCGCGATCACGTCCGGTTCGCCCCGGGCCCGCTCCCCCGGCCCGTCGATCGTCGTCACGATGCCACGCTGCGCTGTGCGCGCTGCCGCAGGGCGGGGGCGGCGCGGTCCTCCAGCGCTTCGCTCTCAGGGATGAGGGCGCGCAACCGCTCCACCTCGGCCAGTCGCACCCTCAGCACGGCGACGTGCTCGTCGTTGTCCGCCGTGTAGGCCGCCGCTGCCTGCTTGGCCCGCGCGAGCGCCTCGGACAGCGACCGGTGAAGCTCTTCCGCCATCGACCCGAAATGGTCTCGCGAGATGCGCTGCACGAGGCGCAGTCGGTCCTTCAGCTGCTTGCTGACCTGGAAGGTGACCTCGTCGATGTGTCGGCGGACGATCATCTTCGCCTCCTGCTGACGACGGTTCAGCCGCGCATTCATGTCCTCGCGGTACGCTCGGCGCCCCACGAGCACCCCGGCGAGCAGGGATATCGGATTGATCAGGGACATGCCGATCAGGCCGGTGGCGAGCCCCACCATGAGCACGCCTCCGTACGAACCGCGCACCCCGATGTACATCTTCTCGGCGGCGTTCAGGTGCCCGACCTCGAGGCCGGCGATGTCGTCGACCACGTCGAGGATCCCCCGCGTGTCGCTCACATCGATGGCCGGGATGTCGGACTCCTCGGCGCTGAAGAGATCCGCGACCTCTTCGGACAGCCAGCGCGAGCGCTCATCGGTCCACACGAACGTCTCGGCGACCCCCGCGGTGATGCGCTGATCGATCCATTCCCGGATCTGATCCCAGATGGGTCCCGGGTCGCCCTCGTCGATCGCGTGCTCCGCCTCGCGCTGCACGTGGCGCAGGCGGTCCCGCACATCGTGCTCCATGTCGGCGACCAGATCGGCGATGCCGTCGGTCAGCGTCACCTGCCAGCGCGCGGAGCGTCCGCGGAACTCGTCGGCGCGGGCCTTGGCGACCTCGAGCTCCGCGATCATCCGCGGAGTGTCCTGCGGATGCAGCAGTGCGTTCAGCTCGGCGTGCAGCGACATGCCGAGCTGATCCACGACGGACCGCAGGTCGTGCACCGCGCTGCGGCGGCTCACGAGCTCCGCCCGGCCGAGCACGTCGCGATGCAGATGTCCGACGAGCGCCGGGAATCCGGACTCGTCGTTGAGGGAGCGATCCTGCGTCTCGGCCGCCAGCAATCGCAGATCGCTCGACACCGCGAAGAGCGGCATCTCCCCGACGTCGTGCAGGTGACCGCGATCGATGTCCTCGATCCGGCGCCACTCCGGGTAGAGGTCCGTCTTGGCGAGCACCGCGGCGACGTTCGGCGAGATGCGCATCGCGTGCCGGAGGAACTGCACCTCGGGCTCGGTGTACTCCTGTGATGCGTCCGACACCACGAGCACCGCATGCGCGGACGACAGCGCGGCCAGAGTGGCGAGCGAGTTGGCCGATTCCAGCCCGCCCACGCCGGGCGAGTCGATCAGCTTGAGCCCGCCGCGCAGCAGCTCTCTCGGCAGCTGCACCTCTGCGGTCACGATGCCGCGCTGATTGCCGGGATTCCCGCGTTCGGAGACGTACTCGGCCAACTCCGCCAGGGGGATCTCACGGCGCCGCGTCACGGCCTCCTGACCGTCGCCCTGATCCATCCGTTCCACGACCCAGGCGGCGGCGGTCTCCGCATATCCGACGGTGGTGGGCACGCTCGTCGCGACGTCGTCGTCCACCGGGCAGACGGGGGCGTTGACGAGCGCGTTGATCAGTTTGCTCTTGCCCTGCTTGAACTCGCCGACGACGATGACATGGATCGCCGGATCCTCGAGCCTCCTCTTGGTCTGCACGAGGCGGTCGTGCAGGTCGGCGCGCCCCGACGCCGCGGCGAGATCGCCGACCTCGCGAACGACGTCGGCGATCTCGACTTCTGGGTTGTCCCCTGCGTCCGGCATACCACCCCCCGCGGTCGGTTCGGTTGGACGGGCTTTTCGGTTGTCGGAACTGCCGACCGATCGAGGGGGAGGGTCGATCGGTCTGCGTCACATCAGAAGGTCCGCGTCGGGCGCATCGCCGTCCGCAGGTGGATCCCCCCAGAACACGTCGGAATCGATGTCCCACACCGATTCGTCGGCGCCCGCCAGTTCATCGGTGAAGACGTTGCTCGCGAAAGGATCGTCCTGACCGTCCATCCAGGCGGGGTCGTCCCCGCCCGGGGAGACCAGATGCTCATCCGGATCCGCAGACATCTCTCACCCTCTCTGTGCTCTGGAGTGTAGTGCGCTGCCCGACGCTCCGACAGGGGGATCGGGCAGCGCACGTGCTTCGTCAGAAGTCGAACTCATTCGCGTCGCCGAACGGGCTTCCGACGTTGGAGTGATCGACGTCGACGTCGACATCGACATCGGAGTTGTCCGTGTAGGAGTCGTCGACCATCGAGTTGTCCTGGAACGAGTCGTTGATCGACCAGTGGTCCGAGAAGTCCTGGTTGAACGAGTCGGTGTTCCAGGTGTTGCCGATCGACACGTCTCCGACCGAGATGTCCGTGTTGATGTTGTGGATCGTCACGTCGCCGCCTCCGACGACCGAGTGATCCCCGGACCCGATGACCGCGTTCTGGTCGAAGGACTGCACGACATTGCCGCCGTAGGCTCCCCCGCCCACCGCACCGGAGTCGCCGCCCCCACCGCCGTTGGCGTCGCCGCCGAAGGCACCGGCGCCGGCTCCGCCGGCGTCGCCCGTCGCACCGCCGGCTCCGGTCGCGCCGCCCGTCGCCGCGCCCCCGTCGCCGCCGTCACCGCCGCTGGCGAGGCCTCCGACGCCGCCGTTACCCCCGGCACCCGCGGTCGCGTCGCCGCCGCTGCCGCTGGCACCGCCCGAGCCGGTGTCGCCACCCGCGGCCCCCGCGAGTGCCGGCCCGCCGAAGCCGCCGTCGGCGCTGCCGCCGACCGCGATGGCCGCGCCGCCGCTGCCGGAGGAGGTGGAGATGTTCTGGTTGACCGACTGATCGGTCGTCGTGGGGCGGGCATCGATCTCGATGTCGATGCTCGTGTCCCCGCCGCCGCCGTGCTTGGAGGCCGCCGCCATGCCCCCGGCGCCGCCGAGACCGAGGTTGAAGTCGCCGAAGCCGGCGTTGTACTGGCGTACGCCCGCATTGATCGAGCTGTCGTTGCCGGAGTCGTGCACTGAGCGGTCGGACTGGTCCGTGTTGTACGAGTGGTCCGTGTTGTACGAGTCGTTGGTCGAGTGGTCGTCGTTGAACGAGTCGTCGACATCCGTCTTGTTGTGGGACCAGTTGTCCGAGTTGTCGGAGTTGTCGGAGTTGTCGTTGAACGAGTCGTCGACGTCGGTGTCGTTGTGGGACCAGTTGTCCGAGTTGTCGTTGCCGGAGTCTGCGACTCCCACGTTCCACTGCCGGCCGAGAACGTTGATGTTGTCTTCCAAAGCCATGATCGAATCCCCTTGTTCATGTGGGTGCCAAGCGGCGTGTCCTACGAGTGTGGGACGACGAGCGGATCACGGCATCGGGGATGAACCCGCATCCTCCCCCGTCGGCGCAGGGGGCGCACGGGGGATCGGTAGGGGATGCCCCGGATACGACGAAGGCCCGGATGCGCAGGGCATCCGGGCCTTCGGTACGTCGGGACGGACTCAGCGCACCACGACGGCGAGCACGTCGCGCGCCGAGAGCACGAGGTACTCCTCGACGCCGAACTTCACCTCGGTGCCGCCGTACTTGCTGTAGAGCACGCGGTCGCCGACGTTGACGTCGAGCGGCACGCGGTTGCCGTTGTCGTCGATGCGACCGGGGCCCACGGCGACGACCTCGCCCTCCTGGGGCTTCTCCTTGGCGGTGTCGGGGATGACCAGGCCACTCGCGGTGGTCTGCTCGGCCTCGACCTGCTTGATGACGATGCGGTCCTCGAGCGGCTTGATGGAAACCGACACGGTCTACCTCTTTCTTGACGGTTCAAGACTTCGTTAGCACCCTCAACCCGAGAGTGCTAACGCCAGTCTAGGCGCATCGCTGGCACTCCCGCAATCAGAGTGCCAGCCCCGGCGCGACTCCGCGCCCCCGCCGAGAGTTCCGGACGCGGATAGCCTGGACCGCGTGGACATGAGCGAACTCCGGATCCTGCTGACGCCCGAGGCGCTGCGCATGCTCGACGGACTCGGCGAGATCCCCTCCACGGACGCCGCCGCGCGGGCGGTGCTGCGCCTGCGGGCCGAGGGGCACTCCCCCGAGTTCGTCGGCGCCGTGGTCGGGCAGGCCCGGCTGCGCACCAGGGCGGCGGCGAAGTTCGGCGAGTTCGCGGAGCGGATGCTGTTCACCCGCGCCGGCCTCGAGCAGGCCACCCGGCTCGGCGTCGCCGCGCGGCACGCGGGGCGCATGCGGGCCGCCGGGATCACGCACGTGCACGACCTCGGCTGCGGGATCGGCGGGGACGCCCTCGCGTTCGCCGGCGCCGGGCTCACCGTGACCGCGGTCGACGCCGACGAGGTGACCGCGGCGCTCGCGGCGTACAACCTCGCGCCGTTCGGATCCGACGTCGAGGTGCGCCACGGACGGGCCGAGGATGCGGTCGCCGAGGATTCGGTCGCTGAGGCTCTCGAAGCGCCCGAACCCCCGGTCGCCGAGGATTCGGTCGCTGAGGCTCTCGAAGCGCCCGAGGCGGTGTGGCTGGATCCGGCCCGGCGCACCGCCGGACACTCCGAGACCCGCCGCGTGTCCGCCGACGACTACTCCCCCTCCCTGGACTGGGCGTTCGCGCTCGCCGCGCGCGTGCCGACCGGGATCAAGCTCGGCCCCGCGCACGACCGCGACGCGATCCCCGCCGACGTCGAGGCGCAGTGGGTCAGCGCGGACGGCGACGTCGTGGAGCTCGTGCTGTGGTCGGGCGCCCTGGCCCGCGCGGGCGTGCGCCGCGCGGCCCTCGTGATCCGCGGCGGCCGCGCGCACGAGCTGACGGCTCCCGCCGATGCCGAGGACGCCGAGGTCCGCCCGCTCGGCGCGTTCGTGCACGAGCCCGACGGCGCCGTCATCCGCGCCCGCCTCATCGGCGACCTCGCACGCGGCCTCGACGCCGGCATGCTGGATCCGCACATCGCCTACCTCACCTCCGATGCGCCCGCCGACAGCCCCTTCGCCGCGTCGTTCCGTGTGCGCGAGGTGCTGCCGATGCACGCGAAGACGATCGCGGCGGCGCTGAAGAAGGCCGGCATCGGTCGCCTGGAGATCAAGAAGCGCGGGGTGGACGTGGATCCCGCCGCGTTCCGCAAGAAGCTGAGCCTGCGCGGATCCGCCGAGGCCACGCTGATCCTGGTGCGCGTCGGGGACAAGCGGCACGCGATCCTCGCCGACCGGGTCTGAGTCAGTCCGCGGCGTCGCCGCCGTGGCGGAACAGCGCGTCGTCCTCGGTGATGACGAGATACTGCCCGGAGGTGTCCGACGACCAGAGTTCGACGCGCATCGCGGGATGCGCAGCGGTCGCCGGCAGTCGCAGCCGCAGCGTCGGCGCGTCGTCGCCTCCGGACGAGCCGAGGACGGTGCCGCCCGGGGAGAAGTCCAGGGACGTCGCGTCGACCTCGCAGCTCTTGAGCGGGGGATCCTCCAAGACGAGGCAGCGCTGCCCGTCGGCGTCCTGGCCGAGCCAGACGGGAGCACCGGCGACCCGGCCGACGACGGTCGCATACTCGAGCCCGTTCTCGTCGACCAGCCGGCGCATCGCCGCCCGGTCCTCGGCCCCCTGACCCCCGCTGTCGGTGTACATCATCCGGTAGCGCTGCAGGTTCCCCAGCGGCACCCCGGTGCCGGCGAGCGTCAGCGTGCCGGCATATCCGTCGGTGTGCCCGCGCACGGGTTCGGGCAGGGAGACGAAGAGCGGCTGCTCGTCGAGCTGCTCCGACCGCACGCACTGCGACTGCGGCGCGGCCCCGCGCACGTCGAGGATCGCGCAGAGCAGCTCACCGCGGGCCTGCGTCGCGAACCACAGCAGTCCATCGTCCGCACGCGCGAGCAGGAGCACGGAGCCCGGATCGTAGCCGTCCTGGGCTTTCAGCGCCGCATCGCGCCGTTCGAGCTCGCCGGCTCTGAGGGCGAGGCCGACATCGGGCGGCCGAGGGATCGCCCAGCCGATCAGGATCCCGGCGAGCAGCACCACGGCCAGGGTCCCGACCACGATTCGCGGGCGCTTCCCGTGGCCGGCGACGAACCACGCCCGGACGGCGTGGAGCGGCCCTTCGTCTCGCTGCGCTCGCTCAGGGACCGGGAGGGGCGCCCGCTCAGGGACCGGGGCGGGCCCTTCGTCTCGCTGCGCCCGCTCAGGGACCGGGGCGGGCCCTTCGTCTCGCTGCGCTCGCTCAAGGACCGGGGCGGGCCCTTCGTCTCGCTGCGCTCGCTCAGGGACCGGGAGGGGCGCTCGCTCAGGGACCGGGACGGCGCGAAGCTCGGACAGTCGCGCGGCCTCGGCCTCGCTCAGACCGGATCCGTCCCTGCCGAAGGCGCGCCGCTCCAGTTCGCGGCGCTCTCGATCGCGTTCCGGATCCGTCATGCCGCTAGCCGAACCACCCGAACCGATACGCGGCCCAGACCAGCCAACCCGCGCTGTACAGGGTCGCGACGAGGCCGAGCACGAGCGCCCAGACCGACATCATGCGACTCTCCCCCGGCCGACGCAGCGACATGACGGCGGCGGCCACCGACACGATCGCGACCGGGATCCCCCAGCCGACGAACAGCGATGCGAACAGCGCGACGATCGCCGACAGCAGCGCCCACGGCGCGAGCCGCGGCTCGGCGGGCGGCAGGGTGACGGGCTCGGTGCCGTCGGTGGGGTGCCAGTGCTCCTCGTGCACGGTCGTGCCGTCGCGCTCGAGCTCCACCGTCTCGGGCTCCGGCGCGTCGAGCTGCGGCCCGCTCTCCACGCGCACGGGCACGGGCGCGGTCGGCAGCCGGACGTACCGGTCCGGATCCTTCTCCGCGCGCTCCGTCATCATCCCGCCTGCGCTCCGACGACATCGCGCTCGGCGACCTGGATCTCGGTCACCGGCAGCGTCGAGTCCGCCCCGAAGGCGAGCGTCGACGGGCGCCGGCCCGAGGCGATCAGCTCCGCCGCGAGTCCGGCGATCATCGCGCCGTTGTCCGTGCACAGCGACAGCGGCGGGATCCGCACCGTCACCCCGGCCTCCGCAGCGCGTGCCAGCGCGACCTCGCGCAGCCGGCGGTTCGCGATCACCCCGCCGCCGAGCAGCAGCCGCGGCACCCCGCGGTCGGCGCAGGCGGCGAGCGCCTTCGTGACCAGCACGTCGACGACCGCCTCGCGGAAGCTCGCCGCCACATCGGCGACCGGGATCGCGCTGCCCGCCGCCTGCTCGCGCTCGATCCACCGCGCCACCGCGGTCTTCAGGCCGGAGAAGGAGAAGTCGTAGCGGTGCTTCTCCAGATCCGACGCCCGGGACAGCCCGCGCGGGAAGCGGATCGCCGCAGGGTCGCCGCCGACCGCCGCGCGGTCGATCTCCGGCCCGCCCGGGTAGGGCAGGCCGAGGATGCGGGCGACCTTGTCGAAGGCCTCGCCGGCCGCGTCGTCGAGGGTCTCGCCGAGCAGTTCGACGTCGGTGGTGAGGTCGCGCACGTGCAGCAGCGAGGTGTGCCCGCCCGACACCAGCAGCGCGATCGTCGGGTACTCCAGCGGCACCGAATCGGGGGTGAGGATGTCGGCCGCGATGTGGCCGACCAGGTGGTTCACCGCGTACAGCGGCTTGTCCAGCGACACCGCCAGGCCCTTGGCCGCGCCGATGCCGACCATGAGCGCGCCGGCGAGCCCCGGGCCGCTGGTCACCGCGACGGCATCCAGATCCTCCAGCCGCACCTGCGCCTCGGCGAGCGCCTGCTCGATCGCGGGCTGCATCTCCTCCAGGTGCGCCCGCGCGGCGACCTCGGGCACCACGCCGCCGTAGCGGGCGTGCTCGTCCATGCTCGACGCGATCGTGTTGGACAGCAGGGTGCGTCCACGCACGATGCCGATCCCGGTCTCGTCACAGCTCGTCTCGATCCCGAGCACGAGGGGTTCAGGCGTCATGGGTGCTCCCGTTCTCAGGATCGATGTGCGCATCCGGCGCGGATCCGTCCGATTCCTGCGGAATCCGCGAATCCGTCCTGAGAACGTGCTCGGCGTGGGCGGAGAACTCCCGCCGCATCACGACCGCATCCACGTCGTCGGGCTGGTAATAGCCGGCCCGGCGGCCGATCTCGACGAATCCTTCGGCGCGGTACAGCCCCTCCGCGACCGGATTGTCGGCGCGCACCTCGAGGAACACCTCGCGGGCGCCCCGCTCCGCCGCCTGCGCGAGCAGGGCGCGCAGCAGCGCCCGGCCCCGGCCGGATCCCCGGTGCGCCGCGTCGAGTGCGATGGTCTGGATGTCGGCGTCCGAGGATCCGCGCAGGGCGCGCACGCCGCCGTAGCCGACGACGAGCTCGCCGTCGGCGACGGCCTCCACGTCGACCAGGTAGCGGGTGTGCAGGCTGACGAGCTCGGCCGCCATCATCTCGGCGCTCCACGCGTCGGTCGGGAAGGAGCGTCGTTCGATGAGCATGATCGCGTCGAGGTCGTCCCGGGAGGCGGCGCGGATCACGGCCCCACCCGCTTCGGCGCTGCGGGCACGCGCGCGTCCGGCGGACGCAGGTACAGCGGCTCGGATCCGGTCAGGGTGCGCCCCGCGGCGACCGCGCGGCGGGCCACGCGGGCGAGCGCCGCGGCCGAGATCCCGGCGACCTCGATCCGCCGGAGCGCGCCGAGCTTGCGCTCCACGTCGGCCTGCGGCACGAGCACGGTGTCGACCACGGCGTGCGGGATGCCGTCGACGTCGATCCCCTCGTACACCGTGACCGCGGTCTCCCGGCGGCGGGCATCGGTGAGGATCGCGAACGGCCCCGACGGGGCTTCCGCCTCGAAGACGGCCAGCGCGGCCGCGAGGTGGCTGGGCACCGCGACGAGCGGGACGCCGCGGCCGAGCGCGAACGCGCGCGCGGCGGCGATCCCGATCCGCAGCCCCGTGAACGG
>JAFDWP010000080.1 GCA_018268435.1 Actinomycetota bacterium | reverse complement strand
TACAGCGGGTTCGGTGGGAAGCCGGTGGCGCAGCGGTCTGCGAAGACGGGGACCGCGGGGACGACGGTGACGTGGGTGTTCTCGGGCCTGGATGGCACGGTGGACACGACGGTGGTGCCGTCGACGGGGGTGGTGCAGCGCAGCTTCCGTGACCCGTTCGGTGTTCCCCTTGGCGGGGCGAGTGGGGTGTGGGGGGATGGGACCGGGTTCCTCGGCAAGCCCGTCACCGACTCGTCCAAGCTCACGACGGTCGGGGCCCGCACGTACGACCCCGTGCTGGGCAAGTTCACGTCCGTGGACCCGGTCACGGATCCGGACAACCCGCAGCAGAACCTGGGGTACGCGTACTCGGGGAACAACCCGATCACGTTCAGTGACCCGACGGGGTTGATCATCGATGAAGGCTGCGGCGGATGGCACGTGGTCTGCGGCTCCCGCGCCAGCACACCTCCAACGTGGGAAGCAGCTCAACAAAGCGCAATATCACCGCCCGTTCAGCCTGTCTCGTTGGTTCCGAGACCGATCCCTGGTCCGCCCCCGGTTGACACGTGGACGCAACGTCAGCAAGACCTCCTGAATCAGCAGGCGCAGCTACTCCTTGACGGCTACTCGATCGAGCTTGATCGGATGTTCCGTGCTTCGATGGACGCTGATCTACGAAAGAGCTTAAACGGGCCCGTCGATGAGCGCATCTCTGCAGTCCTTCGAAATAGCGGAGTCAGCTGCGCGCAGGCGTTGAACGGGCTCAACGTCTGCCACGTTGACGATTGGCCTTCCGGGGGGACGACCATCGGAGAGTACTTCATTACTCAATTCCCTACCGATGACGTGCTCCGAAATGACGCGCTCTTGGCGCACGAGCAGGCGCACTCGCAGGCCTGGGCCGGGTTTGGGCCCGAGTTTGGGAGCTTATATATCGAATTTGAGATAGAGTCAAATGCTGCTCTTCTAGGTTCCGCGTGCGGCAACTATTGGGAATATATCGCCGACTTCTCAGGGGGAAACTACTTTCAATGCTAGGAAGCAGAAGGATTTGCGCATTTCTGGTGCTTGCGATCTTGACAACCATGACAACGTCCGGATGTGGCCTGTTGCCGCATGTTCCGCGTGATGTTCCCATATCGATGTCGCTGAATCGAGGCGTTCCGACCATGACTTGGTGTGGCGACCGAGTTCAGGTGCGCGAGTTGGAGGTCTCTGAAGGGGTGAAGGCGGAAGACCGCTCCGAGTTGGTGGTTGATACGGTCGATGGCCCCGTTCTGAGAAAGGGTGACACGCTCGAGATTCGAGGAGGTGTCGACTCTTCGGTGACTAGCGATGACTGGGGCGGCTTATCCTCAAAGTCCGATCTCCTGGGAATTACGCTTCGAGTCCTGAAGGATCCAGGTGACGAGCGTACCCTGATGGCGTCGTTTCACATTCCGTCCGATTCTCCGATACGCGACAACTCTCGACTATGGATATGGGCGACCGGTCAGATATCTGATGACCCATGTGGAATGGATAGCGCCAAATAGCACCTCAGTGTTCGGGGGTACGAGCTACACCACGGATCTGTACCGTGCTGGGCAAGTTCACGTCCGTGGACCCGGTCACGGATCCGGACAACCCGCAGCAGAACCTGGGGTACGCGTACTCGGGGAACAACCCGATCACGTTCAGCGACCCTACCGGGCTCGATCCGAGCTACCCGAACTGCACTGTAGGCCGGTGTCCTGGAGCAGGTGTACCGATCGGAGTCGTCGTTCCATGGCCCATCGGGGTGGCCACACAACCTTCACCGACTACCGACGCGACGCCATCGCCTGCCATCGCATCGTCTTCGATCGTGACCGCGTCGGCGTCATGGGTAGTAGAGGCGCCGTCGGGTTGCCCCTCAGTCGGATATCCACAACTGTGTATTCTGAACGAGCTGAACCAGGCTATCCGGGTGCAATGTCAGACGACAGTGCAGCCAGTTCTCAATGGCATCGGCCAGTTCGCGTCAACAGTGGAGGCGGTTGGCAAGGCCAGTTTCAAGGAGTTGAAGAACCTTCCGCTGTCCCTGATCGGCGGGGTAGTTGCGCTTACGAGTCAATCGTCATGCTCATGGTATACAGGCGGTCTACTGCTTTGCTCGAGTACGTCGTTTGGTGGAACGATGACTCTAGGAAACGTCATAGTTACGGACCAGGCGGCCTCGCAATTCTCAGCCAACGACGGGCTATCTGCACATGAAAGATCGCATACCGATCAATCGGCGGCGATGGGCAACGATGTCTATGCACTTGTGTGGCTAGCTGGGCTGGGAGCATCTTTGGCGACTGGCAATTATCAGGGCGGCGGTGGCTGTATAAATCCCATTGAACTCACGGCTGCACCAGGAGGAGGATACGAGTCATGCTGGTAAAGCAGGGGCATCTCCGTAACATATTTGCCGCAAGTATTCTGATACTTGGATTGCTGGTCCTGGCTGGATGTGAGACGTTTTACAACTTTGGACCGTACCAGCTTGGCGTGCGGTCAAATGGCGATTTGGTAGTGGTGAGCTGTGAGGAAAGGTCTGTAAGTAGGATCTATGTTGAGGAGAGATCCGGGGCGGAGCGGATCACTATTTGGAAGGCATCTGGTCTTCGCGAATTGCAGGCAGGAGATATGATCGTCATTGGCAAAGATGACCAAGGCTTTACCACCACTCAGAAGAGTCGGCCAAGCCTACGCCCAGGCATGAAGTACTTTATCGACATGAACAGAAATAGCAATGAAGTTGCTTCCGCCTTGTTTCAGCTACCCGACGGCGGCCTTCCTGTTGGCAAATGGTTGGATCCGAGAGGAAGGCTTAGCGATCGACCGTGTATGGGCAGTTGAACGAGTGCGACTCTTTGCCGTACTTGAATATGGATACATTGAGAGGTGAAGCCCCGACCGGCGGGCGGGACGCCCAGTAGGCGGCCGAGGATGACGCAACACGTGCGCGAACGTTCAGCATGTTGACGTCCGTGGACCCGATCACGGATCCGGACAACCTGCAACAGAACCTGGGGTACGCGTACTCGGGGAACAACCCAATCACGTTCAGTGACCCGACGGGGTTGATCATCGATGAAGGCTGCGGCGGATGGCACGTGGTCTGCGGCGCGCACGCTAGCACGCCAGGGTTTCCCATTCAGACAGGAGGTAACACGCCACCAAGCGAAAAGGGAACTGGTGCGGGGAAGGAGATCCAGATTGCGAAGCCAACAGGCAAGCTGCGCTGGGCGCGCAGGAGGAAGCATTTCCGGTGATGAGCGCTTGCCCGACAAAGCAGTCCTGCACTCGCGACTATGAGTATTCTTGCACCTGGGCAACGGGAATACATGGTACTCCTCAGGAAGTCATGGACATTTTCAAGAGCAACCCAGGGCGAATCTTTCCGTTCGTGATCGATGGATGTTCACGTCTTGAGGATGGAAAGAGCTGCTGGCTGCGTACGCAGATTCCAGCGAATCGCTCCATAATGTCCGTTCCTGTCGGACCTAACGGTCACGTCGGGGTCAGCACGACCTCGACAAGCGTGACCTTTACAGTGCTAGAATGGGGATACTTTGATGGGCCCGGATCGAAGATCTCATTCATTACGACTCAAAATGATGACGGAACCGTATCGCTCACGCAGCAGGGTGTAGCTCAATTTGCTAGCATTGCGATGTCGATTGCGATAAACGAGGGTCATGCTTCTGAGCTGCCGTGGAAAATTCAATCCGAGAACCTTCAATGCGTAGCGGGAGTTGGGGCATTTTGTGGGAATTGGTGAGGGTGCTCAATTCTTGCGTGATGCGAACGGGAGTGCAATATCTTGCGATTGCCACGGGTTCATGAATGAGATTTCGGATCGCTGGAGCGTTGGTGAAGTCGCGTTGAGGGGGTTCCTTGGCATGATCCTCGCCGGGCTTCTGTGGAGCTTCGGCTATCAGTATCTGTATGTCGCTCAGTTTCCAGTGAGCAATCCACCGAGTAGTGAGGAACTGTTGTCGAATGCGTTTCTCTTCTCAGGAATTGTATGCGCGGCCGGTGTAGTGCCGGTTGCCGTGATCGTCATAATGTTGGCAAGAAGGAGGAAGTGTGACTCCGCTCTCATTATGAAGTCAGTCCTGATAGCTAACTGTGCATGTGGCGTACCACTGCTCATGTTGGTGTTGTTGATTCCGGCCTTGCTTCTCTTGATTCCACTAGGAATCGGGAGTCAATATTTGGCGCTAATTGTCGCTCGTGGATGCGATTCGGGATAGCCGGCCCGACTGCACGCCATAATGATGACTATAGATTCGAAGCAGTTCTGAGTTTCACTATCATTCGAATGCTTTGGCTACGACTGGCTGGGGCAGCAACTCGAGATCGACTCAACGTGAGGCAAGTCGAGTGATCCAGAAGTCCTGATGTTTGGGTCAAGGACGGGGCAGGGGATGCAAGAGTACTTGGCGTTCAGCGCGTTTTCGGAGCCTATGGCTGGTCTGAGCGGGAACCCATTTGTGCTGCGGTGTTGGCTGGATGGACCCGCCACGCAAATGGAGATCGATCATGCTTTTCTGGCGCGAGTCGCGCCGCCCGATCTAGTTCAAATGTGGCTAGCTTGCCGTCAATCAAGACTTTTTGAGGATATCGAGTATGGGCAGTGGGGCCTTAGGATGCTCTCGCCAGAGGATGCCGTTCGCCGAACAACTGACGAGAGGCTGACACGGAGCTCCTGCTATCTCGATTCTGATATTGTGATTGGTGAGTTCCTTGGAGATGGTGAATTGCTCGTATATTCTTCTGCTTCTGAGAATGCATCGATTGTGATTGGCCTCCCGTTGGATCCGAGAGACGACTGGCCGGCACCAGCGGACAGTCTCTCAGTTTTTTTCCGCAGGTATCTAGAAGCCCTAGGTGAGAAGTATTGGGAGGGCGAATGAACTAGCCTCGGGCTTGTGGTCGGAGTCTCGTCCCGAGGCTTGATGGCGACCCGCAGGTCGGTGGCGAAACACCAAGACATTCGGCCGAACCGCTGGTCCCAGATTGACAAGGAAGTCGAGCGATTGCTCGAGGAGGTAGCACGATGACTGTAGGCGATCAGGATCTGAGCCGTGTTGTTTCCCATGCGCTTCGTCATGAGCCGTGGCTCTATGAGCTCGAGTTGGACGAAGAGGGCTGGGTGCCGGTTGGGCAGTTGCTCACCGCCTTGCACGAGAAGGGGGGCGCTTGGCAACGGGTTGATCGTGATGCGCTTGCAAGGATGCTGGTGAACGCGACCAAGCGTCGGCACGAGATCGACGGCGAACGCATCCGTGCCCTCTACGGTCACTCGGTGCCAGGCAGGGTTCACAAGCTGCCGTCGGAACCCCCAGCTGTCTTGTTCCACGGGACTGCCCCGGAAACCTGGCCTGAGATCGAATCCAGCGGTCTGCTGCCGATGGCGCGCCAGTTCGTGCACCTGTCCGTTGATCGAGCCGTTGCCCTTTCGGTGGGCCGGCGAAAGAGCGAACGACCAGTGATCGTGGAGGTCGATGCGAAGGCCGCAGCTTCCTCAGGGGTCGTCTTCTACGAGGGCAACGACCTCGTCTGGCTGGCTGCCAGCGTCCCGAGCAGATTCCTGGAGCGCGGATAGGGGGTTCTCAGTCCTGCGCCGCCGCTGCGCCTCGGCCGTCGAACAGCGCGCGATACGTGAAGCCCGCGATCAGGGCGCCGAGGATCGGGAAGACCAGGAAGACCCACAGCTGGGTGAGCGGTGTGACGCCGCCGTAGATCGCGGTGGAGAGCGAGCGAGCGGGGTTCAGCGAGGCGTTGTCGATGGGCAGGGTCGCGAGAACCCCGAGAGTGAGGGTGAGCCCGATCGCGATTCCTGCGAACGGCGTGCCGCGGGTGGGATGCGTGACTCCGAGGATCACGAACAGGAACAGCGCGGTGAACACCACCTCGACGATGATGGCCGCCCAGGCTCCGAACCCTCCGGGGGAGAGCGGGCCCCAGCCGTTGCTCGCGAAGCCCGCGTCCTGCGCACGGGGCAGCCAGCCGTCCGGGCCGAACGTGCCGATCAGGGTCAGCACGGTCGAGGCGACGACGCCGCCGACGCACTGCGCGACGATGTAGGGGCCGGTGTCCTTCCACGCGATCCGTCCCGCGGCCGCCGCACCGAGGGTGACCGCGGGGTTGAAGTGTCCGCCGGAGATAGGACCGAAGGCGTAGACGCCGACCAGCACCGACAGGCCGACCGCCAGCGCCACCGCCAGATAGACGGAGCCCTGCGCGCCCGGGTCGGTGAAGTGGCTCGACGCGAACAGCGCGGTGCCCATGGCGGCG
>JAFDWP010000007.1 GCA_018268435.1 Actinomycetota bacterium | reverse complement strand
GATCGGAAATCCCATCCAGCCAGCCTCGGAATCCGCAGGATTCGGGGAGTTCAACCTTCGATATCTGTTGTCATTTCCGGTTTTGAGTGCCAAGATCGGGACATGAGCGCCGATCTGCAACAGAAAGCACACGATCACCTCTGGATGCACTTCACCCGACAGTCCACGATGGACACGTCGGGCGTGCCGATCATCGTCCGGGGTGAGGGTCATCACATCTGGGACGACACCGGCAAGAAGTACATCGACGGTCTCGCCGGCCTGTTCGTCGTCAACGCGGGCCACGGCCGCGCCCGGCTCGCCGAGGCCGCGGCGAAGCAGGCGGCGCAGCTCGCCTTCTTCCCGCTGTGGTCGTACGCGCACCCGGCGGCGATCGAGCTCGCCGACCGCCTCGCCGGCTACGCCCCGGGCGACCTCAACCGGGTCTTCTTCACGTCGGGCGGCGGCGAGGCCGTGGAGACCGCGTTCAAGCTCGCCAAGCACTACTGGAAGCTGCGCGGCAAGCCCACCAAGCACAAGGTGATCTCGCGCGCCATCGCCTATCACGGCACCACGCAGGGCGCCCTGGCCATCACCGGCATCCCGGCGATGAAGGCGATGTTCGAGCCGGTCACCCCGGGCGGATTCCGGGTGCCGAACACGAATATCTACCGCGCGGCGGAGATGGGGGCGCCGACGGATCCCGAGGCCTTCAGCGTCTGGGCGGCGGACCGGATCGAGGAGATGATCCAGTTCGAGGGCCCGGACACCGTGGCCGCGGTGTTCCTCGAGCCGGTGCAGAACTCGGGCGGGTGCTTCCCGCCTCCCCCCGGATACTTCCAGCGCGTGCGCGAGATCTGCGACCGCTACGACGTGCTGCTCGTCTCGGACGAGGTGATCTGCGCGTTCGGGCGGATCGGGCACATGTTCGCCTGCGACGCCTACGGCTACGTGCCCGACATCATCACCTGCGCCAAGGGCATCACGAGCGGCTACTCCCCCCTCGGCGCCGCGATCGTGAGCGACCGGATCTACGAGCCGTTCTCGAAGGGCGACACGTACTTCCCGCACGGCTACACGTTCGGCGGGCACCCGGTGTCGGCCGCCGTCGCGCTGGAGAACCTCGACATCTTCGAGGAGGAGAAGCTCAACGAGCGCGTGCGGGAGAACTCCCCGCTGTTCCGCGCGGAGCTGGAGACGCTGCTCGACCTGCCGCTCGTCGGCGACGTGCGCGGCGACGGCTACTTCTTCGGCATCGAGCTGGTCAAGGACCGGGCCACGCGGGAGACGTTCGATGACGACGAGTCGGAGCGGCTGCTGCGCGGGTTCCTCTCCGGCGCCCTCTACGACGCGGGCCTCTACTGCCGCGCCGACGACCGCGGCGACCCCGTGATCCAGCTCGCCCCGCCGCTCACCATCGGTCCGGCGGAGTTCCGCGAGATCACCGGCATCCTGCGCAGCGTGCTGACCGAGGCGGAGAACGTCCTCTGACACCGCCTTCGCCCTTCGTCTCGCTGCGCTCGCTCAGGGACCGGTGAGACGGAGGGCGCTCGCTCAGGGGCCGGTGAGACGGAGGGCGCTCGGCCGCCCTTCGTCTCGCTGCGCTCGCTCAGGGACCGGTGAGACGGAGGGCGCGCAGGGGGTCGGCGCTCAGCGGGACGGCGTCGCGATCACCAGGCTCGTCGGACCGACCTGCTCGACGCTGACGAGATCCAGAGCCGCGCCGTCCGGGAACAGCCGCCGCCCCGCCCCGGTGGCGGTCGGGAAGACCCGCAGCCGGTACTCGTCCACGGCGTCGGCCTGCACGAACGCCTCGACGAGGGATCCGCTGCCGATCACGATCACGTCGCGCTCCGCCGCCGTCCGCCGCGCCCATCCGATCGGATCCGCCGCGACCTGCTGCGTGTTCCGCCAGCGCCCGAGATCGACCTCTCCCCCGGTGACGACGGCCTTGTCCGCGGCGTTCAGGGCGCGCGCGAACGCATCCGTCGCCTCCCGCGGCGGCCACAGACCCGAGAACGCCTCCCAGGTGCGCCGCCCGAAGAGGAAGACGCCGGTCTGCAGGATCGAGCCGTAGTGGAACTTGTCCCCGGCGATGGCCTCGGGGCCGTGCCGGAAGCACCAGCCGCCGAAGGACGTGCCGTCGGATCCGTCCGGATCCTCGACGACCCCGTCCAGGGTGATGAACTGCGCCACGATGATGCGTGCCATGTCGTGCTCCTCGTCCTGCCCCGATGCGTCGGCCGCGGTGGGGCGTCACAAGGTTGTACGCGCGAGCCCGGTGGAACTCATCGGTCCCGGCGGGATCCGTCACGGCCGCTCAGCCCACGACGACGCCGTCCCGCTCGAACAGGGCGAACAGCGCCTCGTCGCGGTAGACCAGCACGTGCCCGATCCGCATGCCGGTCTCGTCGCCCTCGAATAGCTGCACGGTGTGCGGCCGCGGCCCCTCGTCGGTGACGATCAGCAGCAGGATCCCGGGCTGCCCGTTGGCGGAGATCGGACGCGTGAGCCACCGCGTGCCCTGCCACTCGAACAGGAACGCCATGAAGGCGGCGTACGTCTCGCGCCCGATCGACCAGCGCGGAACCGGCGGCATCTCGAACAGCACATCCTCGGCGACGAGCCCGGCGAGCGCGGCGACATCGGCGCGCTCGATCGCGCGCGCATAGCGCTCGACCGTCTCCCGGCGCAGCGGGGCGGGGCGTGCGGAGCGCTCGGCGACCGCGGCCCTGGCCCGCTGCAGCGCCGAGTTCACCGACGGCACGCTCGTCTCGAGGATCTCGGCGGTCTCGGCGGCGGAGTGCCCGAGCACCTCGCGCAGGATGAACACCCCGCGCTGCCTCGGCGGCAGGGCCTGCAGCACGAGCGTCACCGCGAGCCGCACGCCGTCGGCGGACGCGGCCGCGCGCTCGGGCTCGGAGTCGGCCCACCAGCTCGTCGGCGCGGGCATGAGCCAGGGCACGTCCAGGGCGGGGACGAGGGGCGCGCCCACGTCGATCCCCGGATCCGACAGGTCGCGCGGCAGCGGTCTGCGCGGGCGCTCGCGGAGCCGGTCCACGCACACGTTCCGCGCGATCCGGTACACCCACGTCGACAGCGCGGCGACGGCCGGGTCGTAGGAGTCCCGGCCGCGCCACGCCCGCTCCAGGGCGTCCTGCGTCGCGTCCTCCGCATCGAAGGGCGAGCCCAGCATCTGATAGCAGAAGGCGAGCAGACCGCCGCGGATCGCGGCGAGGTCGGTGGCGTCCACGGAGCCAGCGTAGGCCCCGATCAGCCCCCCGCCATGGTGCGCGCGATGTCGGCGGCCGAGTCCCCGGCCCGCTTGAGCACGAGCGCGACGAGGGCGAGCGCCCCCAGCGTGAGCACGAGCATGATCGTCGACACGGCCGCGATCTCGGGCCGCAGTCCGCTGCGCAGCGCGCTCAGCACGTACACGGGCCACGGCGTGGTGCCGGAGACCTGCACGAACGCGGACACGATCGTGTTGTCCAGACCCAGCGTGAACGACAGCAGGAAGCCCGCCAGCACGGCCGGCATCGCCAGCGGCAGCGTCACCTTGAAGAAGGTCGTGAGCGGCTTCGCGTACAGGTCCGCGGAGGCCTCCTCGAGCTTCGCATCGAGGCCGACCAGACGCGCCCGCACGATGTACGACACGATCGCGATCGAGAACAGCGACTGTCCGATCACGAGACGCACGGTGCCGTCGTTGAAGACCGACATCCCCAGATCCTGACCGAGGAACACGACCCAGGGCAGCAGCGCGACGGCATCCACGATCTCGGGAGTGACCGAGATGAGCAGCAGCAGGCCGAGGAACCAGGGCACCCACTTGCCCGGGGTGCGCGCCATCGCGATGCCGGCGAGCGTGCCGAGCGCGGTGGCCAGCACGGCCGCGATGAGGCCCGTGCGCAGCGACACCAGCACCGCGTCCCGCACCGCGGGCTTGGTGACGATCGCGGCGAACGAGTCGAAGCCGAAGTGATCCCACGAGATGAGCAGGCGGCCGACGTTGAACGAGTACACGATGACGACGGCGATCGGCAGGAACAGGAAGACGAACACGATCGTGGCCCACAGCGGCAGCAGCCAGCGGCTGACGTTGCGCGGCGCCCGGTTGCGCGCGGCGGGCGCGCGGCCTGTCGGCGAGGAGGGATCCGCCTGCTCGGCGGGGCGTTCTGCGACGACGGTCATCGTGCCTCCTCCAGGGTCAGGCGGTAGCTGCGGCGGATCGGGATCGTGACGAGCCAGCCGATCGCGGCCGCGACCGCGATCGACAGCGCGATGGTGAGGATGAGCAGCACCGCCATGGCCGAGCCCAGCGCCCAGTTCTGCGCGGTCTGGAACTGGCTGGCGACGATCTGCCCCACCATGTTGCCCTTCGCCCCGCCGAGCACGGTCGCCGTGATGTAGTCGCCCATGAGCGGGATGTACACGAGCAGCACGCCGGCGATGATGCCGGGCTGCGCGAGCGGGACGGTGACCCGGAAGAAGGTCTTCCAACTGCCCGCGCCGAGGTCCTTGCTGGCCTCGCGCAGCGGCCCGCTCACGCGGTCGAAGGCGACGAACAGCGGCAGGATCATGAGCGGCAGGTAGTTGTAGACTACACCGAGCAGCACTGCGCCGCGGGTGTTCAGGATCCCGAGGGGCCCGGGGATCACGCCGAGGAACTGCAGCGCGTGCGAGAGCCAGCCCTCGGGCGCCAGGATGATCTGCCAGCCGATCGTGCGCACCAGGAAGTTGGTCCAGAACGGCACCATCACCAGCGCGAGGAACATCCCGCGCCGGCTCGGAGCGCACTTCACGGCGATCCAGTACGCGACGGGGGCGCCGATCAGCAGGCACAGCACGGTGCCGGCGATGCCCACCCACAGCGTGTTCTGGAACGTCGCGAAGAACGTCGGCGAGAGCGCCTCGACGTAGCGGTCGAAGGACAGCTTGTCGTTCGCGTTCGTGGCGAAGATGCTCGGCTTGTAGCCGAAGCTGTACCAGATCACGACGCCGATGGGGACGACGAAGAAGATGGCCAGCCACACCCAGGCGGGCAGGGCCAGGCCGAAGCGGATCTTGAGATTACGCACCGGCGGCCGCCTTCGTCGCGTTCCAGATCGCCACGATCCGCTCCTGCGCGCTCGTGAACTTCTGCTCGTGCATGGTCTGCACCTGCGCGTCGTCGAAGTACACCATGTCCAGGCGCTCCAATCCGGCCTCCTCGGCCTTCTCCTGCGTGCCCTGCACCCCCGTGTCGTAGCCGATGTAGTCGACCTGGGCGAGCTGGACGTCCGGCGCGATGATGTAGTTGATGAAGGCGTGCGCCGCCTCGGGGTGCGGCGCCCCCTTCGCGATCGCCCAGTTGTCCATCCACAGCTCCGTCGCCGGGGCGCCGAGCACCCACTGCCAGCGGTCCGGATCCTTCGATTCCGACATGCCGGTGCGGGCGTCTCCGCTGTACGACTGCACGAGCGCGGCAGACGCCTGCGGGATGATCTGACCGCCGGGGGCCGAGTCGAACGTGGTGATGTGCGGGGCGAGCTCCTTCGTCATGAAGGTCTCGCACGCGTCGAGGTGCTTCTTGTCGGTGGTGTTCCAGTCGATGCCGTGCGACCAGTAGTAGATGCCGCACAGCGGGGCCGGGTCGTCCAGCACCGCGGTCCTGCCGGATGCCTCGTTCTGGGCCGCATCGACGAAGTCGGCCCAGGTGGTCAGCTCTCGTGTGATCACGGTCTTGTCGTAGACGAAGCCGGTCGTGCCCCACGCCTTGCAGATCGAGTACTCGTTCTTCGGGTCGAACGTGCGGTGGATGAAGTTCGGGTTCATCGTCGCGAAGTTCGGGATGAGGTCGAGGTTCAGCTTCTCCAGCAGCCCGTTCTCCGCCATGGGCGTGATGAACAGACCGCTGGGGACCACGATGTCGTAGCCCGAGGTGCCCCGCGCCGCGACGAGCTTCGCGATCAGCTCCTCATTGGAGTTGAAGGCGTCGACGACGATCCGCGGCCCCTTCTTCTTCGTGAAGGCCGAGAGCACGTCGGGGTCGTCGTAGTCGCTCCACGTGTAGATGGAGAGCTTGTCCTCCAGCGGGCCGCCGTGCGCCTCGGATGCCGCCGACGCCTTGCCCGGCGCGCATGCCGTGAACAGCACCGCCCCGGAGGCGGCGAGCGCCGTGGCCAGGAATCCGCGGCGGGTGAGCTCGGAGCGGATCTTGCGTGCGGAATCGCTGTTGGCGAGGACCCGGACGGGCGCCGTCATCAGGCTGCTTCCTTTGGCAGGGCGATCACATGCGTGGAGGTCTCGGGGATGTCGTCGCCCGCGAAGATGCGCACGTCGGACGGGCTCCAGGTGCAGCGCACGGCGTCGCCCACCGCCACCGCGGGCGCGCCGGGTGCCGGGATGCGCACGAGGAACGCCTGCTCGCGGCCCACGTCGACCGCGACCTGCAGGGTCTCCCCGAGGTGCGAGACGCCGAGGACCGTGCCGTCGATGCCGGGTCCGTCGCTGCTACCGGCAGCGGCGAGGCGCACGAACTCGGGCCGGATCGCCGCCACCGCGGTCGAGCCGGGCAGACCCTGCTCGCCGCCCCAGCGGCCGTGCAGGGTGCCGGCGACCGTGTCCACGGCGTCGCCGCCGAGCGCGGTGCCGTGCAGGAAGTTCTGCTGTCCGATGAAGGACGCGACGTAGGCCGAGGCGGGTTCGGCGTAGATGTCCGCGGGCGCGGCGAGCTGCTCGATGCGCCCGGCGCGCATGACCGCGATCCGGTCGCTCATCGACAGCGCCTCCGCCTGATCGTGCGTGACGAACACGAACGTCGTGCCGAGCCGTGCCTGCAGCAGCTTCAGCTCGAGCTGCATCTCCTCGCGGAGCTGGCGGTCCAGGGCCGCGAGCGGCTCGTCCAGCAGCAGCACGGAGGGTCGGTTGATGAGGGCGCGCGACAGGGCGATGCGCTGCTGCTGCCCGCCGGAGAGCTGGGTGGGCTTGCGGTCGGCGAAGCGCCGGAGCTGCACCATGTCGAGCGCCTCGGCGACGCGCTCGCGCTGCTCCGCCTTGGACACCTTGCGCTGCTGCAGCCCGTAGGCGACGTTCTCGGCGACCGTCATGTGCGGGAACAGGGCATACGCCTGGAACACCGTGTTGACCTCGCGCTTGTGCGGCGGGAGCCCCAGCACGCTGCGTCCGCTCAGGCGGATGTCCCCCTCGTCCGGGTGCTCGAAGCCGGCGATCATGCGCAGCGTCGTGGTCTTGCCGCAGCCGGAGGGGCCGAGCAGGGAGAGGAACTCCCCCGGACGGATCGACAACGACAGCCGGTCGACGGCCGTCGCATCGCCGTAGTACTTGGTGACACCAGAGATCTCGACGCCACCGGTGGGCGCGTCGGTCGTGCTCTGAGCAGGTGCGGAAACTGGACCGCTCATGGAACCTCCACATCGAGTCATTCGCTGCAGAGAGTCTGACACAGGATTCGCGTCGCGTACAGACGAAAGCGAAGGATTCTCGGATCCCAACAACGATATTCGTTGCTGAAGTTCGAATTCTCGACGGATCTGACGGGTACCGGATCCGTCCTGCCAGAGCTACTTGCCCTGGAAGTCGAAGGCCTTCAGGAGCTCGCCGATCGCCTGCTCGCGCTCTTCGCCGCCCGCGTCGAACATGTGCGCGACGTGCGTGCGCAGGTGGTTCTCCAGGAGCAGCCGGTTCAGCGACTCCAGCGAGCGCTGGATCGCTCGGGACTGCGTGATGATGTCCATGCAGTAGTCCTCGTTCTCGATCATCTTCGCGACGCCGCGGAGCTGACCCTCGAGGATGCTCGTGCGGTGCAGGGCGCGCTTCTTGATGTCTTCGATCACGCCCTCGAGAGTACCGTCCGTACGCGGATCCCCGCCCGCGCACCTGCAAGGATGGGCGCATGGCACGCGCCCGTGAAGCACTGCTGTCCCCTGCGGACCTGGAGCGCCTGCGCGCGCTGCGGCGGATGAAGGCGGTCGCGCTCGGCGCGCTCGTGGTCATGGCGATCGCGTTCGTCGTGGCGTTCTGGCTGCAGGGCCGCTACCCCTGGCTGGAGTACGTGCGCGCCGCGGCCGAGGGCGGCATGGTCGGCGCGCTCGCGGACTGGTTCGCGGTGACCGCGCTGTTCCGGCGCCCGCTGGGCCTGCCGATCCCGCACACGGCGATCATCCCGAACCGCAAGGACGAGATCGGGCGGACGCTGGGCGAGTTCGTCGAGACGAACTTCCTCTCCGCCGACGTCGTGCGCACCAAGCTCTCGGAGACCTCGATCGCGCGGCGGCTCGGCGAGTGGCTGCGGACTCCGTCGCACGCGGAGCGGGTGAGCGCCGAGGGATCCACGATCGCGGCCGCCGTGCTGCGCGCGCTCAGCGACGACGACGTGCAGAGCCTCATCGCGGAGCTCGCCCGGGAGCATCTCGTGGAGCCCGAGTGGGGAACGCCCGCCGGCGCCTGGCTGGAGCGCATCGTGCAGGCCGACGCCCATCGCGGCGCCGTCGACCTGGCCGTGGACAGCATCGCCACCTGGCTGGACGGAAACGCCGCGGCCTTCCAGGGCCTGCTCTCGCGACGCCTGCCGTCGTGGGTGCCGCGCCTCGCGCACCGCTTCGTGGACGAGGCCGCGTACAACGAGGCCGTGCGCTTCGTGCGCGCGGTGCAGGCGGATCCGCACCACCCCGCCCGCCGCGCGCTGGACGGGTACCTCGCCCGACTCTCGGACAACCTGCAGCACGACCCCGGCACGCGCGCGCGGCTGGAGAAGGCGAAGGCGGCCGTGTTCGACAGCCCCCGGGTCGGCGCGCTCGCGGCGGAGGCGTGGAACGCCGCGAAGGCGGGGCTGCTCTCCGCCCTCGCCGATCCGGACAGCGGACTGCGCCGGCGCGCGGTCGCCGCGATCGCCGAGCTGGGCGACCGCCTGGCAACCGAGGACGCCCTGCAGCAGCGGGTGGACCGCTGGCTCACCGACGCCGCGGTGTACCTGGTCGACCGCTACCGGCACGACATCGCGTCGATCATCACCGACACCGTGGAGCGCTGGGATCCGGCCGAGACCACGGAGAAGATCGAGCTCATGGTGGGCCGAGACCTGCAGTACATCCGGCTGAACGGCACCGTCGTCGGCGCCCTCGCCGGCCTCGCCATCTTCACGGTCGCGCACGCCGTCATCCCGGTGTAGGGCGGGTGTGCGGCCCGCGCGCGCCTGGTGGGTGCGGGGCCCGCGCGCGTGGTGGGTGCGGGGCCCGTGGCGCGCGCCTGGCGAGGCGCGGACGATCTGCACACGATGAGACGATCAGCACACGGATCCAGGTCTTTCGTGTGCTGATCGTCGCACGGTGTGCGGATCGTCGCGGGGGCGGCGCCCTCCACAGTCCCCGTTCCCCGGAGTTGTGCACGGAACCGGCGCAGGCGGCTCCGGGAAGACGGGCACTCCACCACGCTGTGGGGATGCTCTCGCTCATCGACACGATCCGGCGTCGCGGCGGCATCGCCCGCGGCACCGACCTGCAACGGCTCGGCTTCACCCGTTCCACGATCGCGCGCGCCGTGACCGTCGGGAGCGTCGATCGCGTGCGGGACGGCGTCTTCGCCGCGCGTCCGATCGATCCGGACGTCCGTGCCGCCGTGGCGCACGGCGGGGCGCTCACGTGCGCGAGCGTGCTGGCGACGCTGCGGATCTGGGT
>JAFDWP010000079.1 GCA_018268435.1 Actinomycetota bacterium | reverse complement strand
TTCGGTCCGGTCATCACGATCCTGCGCGCCGACGATGTGGACGGCGCGGTGGACATCGCGAACGACACGGCGTTCGGCCTGGGCGGCATCGTCTTCGGCGGCGACGAGGACGCGGCGTTCCGGATCGCCCGGCGCATGGACACCGGATCCGTCGGCGTCAACATGTTCGCGTCGAACCACTACGCGCCGTTCGGCGGCCGGCACGATTCGGGTCTCGGCGTCGAGTACGGGCTGGAGGGGCTCTCGGCCTACCTGACCCCGCAGTCGGTGCACCGCCGCCGGCGCTGAGCGAGCGGCGCTCGTCGGGCTTCGCTCGCTCACGACAGGGCCGGGCGTCCTCCGCGGAGGCGCCCGGCCCTGTGTGCGTCAGCGTCCTGCGGTGGCGGGATCCGCGGATCCGATCCGGTCGGTCAGGCGCGACCGGTCGTCCGCATCGAGGGCCCGCAGATCCGCGCCCTTCGTCTCGCGCGCGGCGGCCACGGCGACGAGCGTGATCGCACTGGCGATCGCCACGTAGATCGCGACGGGCACGCTGGAGCCGGACTGCGCGAGCAGGCTCGTCGCGATGATCGGGGCTAGCGAGCCCGCGAAGATCGACGTGACCTGGTAGCCGAGGCTGACGCCCGAGTACCGCATCCGGGTCGGGAACATCTCGGCCATGAGTGCGGGCTGGCCCGCGTACATCGCGCCGTGGAAGACGAGGCCGAGGGCGATCGCGGCCCAGATGACGATCGGGTTCCCCGTGCTCATCATCGGGAAGGCGAAGAAGCCCCACGTGGCGCCGAGCACGGCGCCCGTCGCGTAGACGGGCTTGCGGCCCCAGCGGTCGGACATCCTTCCCCAGAGCGGGATGATCAGGAAGTGCACGACGTGGGCGCCGGCGAGGATGAGCAGCGTGGCGGACGTCGCCTCCTTGACGGTCTGCGTGAGATAGACGATCGAGAACGTGACCACTACGTAGTAGAGGATGTTTTCGGCGACGCGCAGACCCATCGCGACGAGCACGCCCCGCGGGTAGCGGCGCACGACCTCGAGGGGGCCGAAGCTCTTCGCGGACTCCTGCTCCTGCTGCTCCTTCATCTCCAGGAAGATCGGTGCCTCGGAGACCTTGGTGCGGATGTACCAGCCGATCAGAACGATCACCGCGGACAGCCAGAACGCGATCCGCCAGCCCCAGCCGAGGAACGCATCGTGCGTCAGTGTGGCGGACAGCACGAAGAGCACGAGCGTGGCCAGCAGGTTGCCGACCGGCACCGCCGCCTGCGGCCAGCTGGCCCAGAAGCCGCGCCGCTCCCGCGGGCTGTGCTCGGCGACGAGCAGCACCGCGCCGCCCCATTCGCCGCCGATCGCGAAGCCCTGGGCGAAGCGCAGCAGCACCAGCAGCGCCGGTGCGGCGTAGCCGATCTGCGCGAACGTGGGAAGGCAGCCGATCAGGAAGGTCGCGGCGCCGATGATCAGGATGCTCGCCTGCAGCAGCTTCTTGCGCCCGTAGCGGTCGCCGAGGTGGCCGAACACGATGCCGCCGAGGGGACGTGCCACGAAGCCGATCGCGTAGGTGACGAAGGCCGCGATGATGCCGCTGAACGGGTCGTCGGACGGCGGGAAGAACACGGTGCCCAGCACGAGCGTCGACGCCGACGCGTAGAGGAAGAACTCGTACCACTCGACGACGGTGCCCGCCATCGATGCGGCCACCACCCGCCGCAGGCCCGTGGGGGATGCTGTCTCGTAAGCCATGTGTGCTCCTTCGCACGATCGGAGAGACGTCTGTGTCGGTTCTCCAGCCTGAGACCGCGCGGGCGGTGCGACAATAGCCAGTTGTGGCGGATGGAGTGTGCAGGAATGCACACGGCGTTCCGCGGCGGGTCCGCGCTCGCCGCGGCGGCATAGGCTGACCGTGATGTCCGCCTCCGCCGAGTCGCTGTCCGATGCCGCCGTAGCCGCCTGGCTGCGGGCGAGGGGTGTGCCGGGGATCGTGGATCTGCACGTGCACTTCATGCCGGATCGGGTGCAGCAGAAGGTGTGGGGCTTCTTCGACCGCGTGACGGAGCAGGGCGAGCCGGCGTGGCCGATCCGCTACCGGGGCACCGACGAGGAGCGCGTCGCGCAGCTGCGCGCGATCGGGGTGAGCCGGTACGCGACGCTGAGCTACGCGCACCGACCGGGCATGGCGCAGTGGCTGAACGACTATGCGGAACGGTTCGCGGCGGCGCATCCCGAGGCGATCCCGTCGGCGACGTTCTACCCGGAGCCGGATGCCGGAGCGATCGCCGAGCGCGCGCTGGATCGTGGGGCGCAGGTGTTCAAGATCCACGTGCAGGTCGGGGACTTCTCGCCCCTGGATCCGAGGCTCACCGAGGCGTGGGAACGGGTCGCGGCCGCGGGGACCCCGGTCGTCATCCACTGCGGCGACGGGCCGCATCGGGGGCGCTTCACGGGGCTCGGGCCGGTGCGCGCGCTCGTGGAGCGGCATCCGTCTCTCGTGCTCGTCATCGCGCACGCCGGCCTGCCCGACTACCTCGGATTCGCCGCCCTGGCCGCGCAGCACCCCCACGTGTATCTGGACACGACGATGGTCGGCACGTCGTTCATGGAGCGGGTCGCGCCGCTGCCGCCCGGGTACGTCGAGGTGATCGCCGGCCTCGGGCCGAAGGTGGTGCTCGGCACCGACTTCCCGTCGATCCCGTACCCCTACGGGCACCAGCTCGAGGTGCTCGACGCCTGGGGGCTGGGCGATGCCTGGCTCGCCGATGCACTGTGGAACACCCCGCGCCGGCTGCTGCGGCTCGACGGATCCTGATCCGCGAGGTCGGTCGGCGTGGCGTGCGAGACCTCGGGCCTCGAACCCCGGGATTCGCCGGTGGAGGTCGTGGAGATCGTCGCTTGTGCGGATCGGTCGTCACATCGTGTCGGCTGCGAGGTGCTGCTCTGCGGCGCGGGCGAGTTCGCCGAGGACGAGCTCTCCCGTGTCGGCGTCGTAGTCGTACAGCTCCCCGTAGCGACCCCAGTCGATCGCGATGTCGAGCTGTTTCCGGGCGTCCTCATCGGTGTAGCCGCGGCGGAGCAGGTCCAGGAAGAACTCGTCACGGAGCGCACCGTCGTCGCTGTTCTCGAGCGCTTTTACGATCGTGCGCACGAGGGGCACGGTCCGCACCGCCCTCGCCGCGAAGAGCTCTTTGCTGGCCTGGATATCGGCGGTCAGCCATGCCCGGCCGGCTTCGGTGAGGAACGCTTGCGCGCCCTCGACCTCGAGGAAGCCGAGCAGGCGCGCCGCATCCACGAGGGGCAGCAGGTCGTCGACCTCGAACGAGAGCTCGTCGGCGAGGTCAGGGAGATCCGTCTGACCGTTGTGGGCGTGCACGATCTCGACGAGTCCCGCAAGCCCGCCGACCGTGATTGCGGGCAGCGGGTGGCTGAGTGGCGTGGGGGCAGAGGCTGCTGCCGAAGCCGTGGTGCGCCCGGTGTCGGTGAGCATGGCGTACAGGGTGTCGATGGCCTGCTCGAACGCCGGGCTGCGACGGTCTCGGGGTCGCGGCAGCAGGATCGGCACCTCGCCCTTGACGCGTCCGAGATTGGAGCCGAGCACGATCACGCGGTCGGCGAGCAGCACCGCCTCCTCGATGTTGTGGGTGACGATGCAGATCGCTGACGTGGGGAAGTTGGGCTGAGCCCACAGCGAGATGATCTCGCCGCGGAGGTTTTCGGCCGTGAGCACGTCGAGAGCGGAGAACGGCTCGTCCATCAGGAGGGCGTCGGGGCGTAGCACGAGGGCGCGGGCGAACCCGACTCGCTGGCGCATGCCACCGGAGAGCTCGCGAGGATAGGCGGACTCGAACCCGTCGAGCCCGATCACGTCGATCGCCGCCAGCGCGCGCTCGCGGCGCTCCTTGGCCGGCACCCCTCGCGCATCGAGTCCGAGCTCGACGTTCGCCTGCACCGTGAGCCACGGCATCAGCGCGAAGGACTGGAATACCATCCCGACGCCGGGGTTCGCGCCGTTGAGGCGCTCGCCCCGGTAGCGCACCTCGCCGGTGCTGGGCGCGATGAGCCCGGCCATGGTGCGCAGCAGGGTGGACTTGCCGGATCCGGATTTTCCCAGCAGCGCGACGATCTCGCCTGTGCGGAGGGTGACGGAGACCTCCGACAGCACGTTGAGCGTGGTGCCGTCGGCAGAGGGGAACGACTTCGTGATGCGGTCGACCTCGATCAGGGGCGATCCGATTGGGAGCGCGGCGGGCGGGCGTGCGGTCTTCAGTGCCATGGGGCACCTCCTCAGAAGGTAAGGGGAGCAAGGTTCAGGTGAGCGAGTAGCGGGTTTCGGCGAGGCGGTACAGGCGTCGCCAGAACAGTCGGTTGAGGCCGACGACGAACAGTGTCATTACCATCACCCCGACGAAGACCCGAGCGAAGTCACCGGCCGTGGTCGCCTGTGCGATGTAGGTTCCGAGTCCGGTGGCGGTGAGGGTGGTGTGCCCGTAGCTGACGATCTCCGACACGATCGAGGCATTCCACGCGCCGCCCGCGGCGGTGATCCCTCCGGTCACCCAGGACGAGAACACCGCGGGTAGGATCAGCGCCTTCCACCGCAGTCTGCGGGTGACCCCGAGATTCACAGCCGCCTCGCGCAGGTCGGCGGGGATCGCGGATGCGCCGGCGATGACGTT
This sequence comes from Actinomycetota bacterium, assembly GCA_018268435.1. Lineage (GTDB taxonomy): Bacteria > Actinomycetota > Actinomycetes > Actinomycetales > Microbacteriaceae > Microbacterium. The sequence continues at coordinate 1,812 of JAFDWP010000079.1, read as the reverse complement.
GAACAGGATGTACCACTGGGCGCCGAGCGCCATCAGGAAGATCGAGCCGATGTTCAGGCTGATTCCGGTCTGGATGAGCAGCAGGGTGACGAACGGGAAGAGGAAGTTCGCGGGGAAGCTGGCGAGCACCTGCACGACGGGCTGCGCGAACTGCGTGATGCGCGGGTTCATCCCGATCCACACTCCGATCGGCACCCAGACGACGGTCGCGACGAGCACCAGGACGACGACACGGGCGAACGTGGCGAGGCCCAGCAGGAATGCCCTTCCGAACTCCCACAGCCCGACCGCGCCCTGGATGTAGACGACCATCTCGATGAGTCCCCACAGCACCAGGGCACCGACCACGACGGCGAACACGATGTCGCCGGCCCGACGACGGGCGGGCCGGACGATCAGGGGGTTGTCGGCGATCCCGAACGGTCGCGTGACCACATCGAGGCCGCGCGCGAACGGCCGGAAGGCCATGGCGAGGTAGCGCGGGATTCCTGAGTGGCGCAGCACGTTCAGGGTGACGCTGCGCTGCAGTACCGTGGCCGTGGTGTCGCCGATCCGGAATTTCTCGGCCCACGCGGTCAGCGGCCGCCAGAACAGCGTGTTCACGCCTATGACCATCAGAACCATCACGACGATTGCGAGCAGGATCGCCGGGATGTTCTCCTCCGCGGTCGCGGCCGCCACGTACGACCCGATCCCCGGCAGTGCATAGGTGTGCCCGTTCACCGAGATCACCTCGGAGGCCACCAGGAAGAACCAGCCGCCCCCGAAGCTCATCATCCCGTTCCAGACCAGCGGGATCATCCCCGAAGGGACATCCAGCTTCCAGAACCTCTGCCACTTGGTCAGACGCAGCAGCCGCGCCGCCTCGTCGAGCTCGCGCGGCTGGGTGGTGAGGGAGATGTAGAACGCGAAGGCCATGTTCCAGGCCTGGCTCGTGAAGATCGCGAACACCGATGCGCACTCCAGGCCCAGCATGGAGTTCGGGAACAGCACCAGCCAGATCGTGAGCGTGACGGAGAGGAAGGCGAGCACCGGCACGGACTGCAGGATGTCCAGCAGCGGGATGAGGATCTTCTCCGCTCTACGCGACCGCGCGGCAGCGGTCGCGTAGACGAAGGTGAACACCAGTGATGCACCGAGAGCGGCGAACATGCGCAGCAGGGATCGCGCCGCGTACAGGGGAAGCTTTGCGGGATCCGTCGAAACGCTTGCGGCGGCCGTCGACGGGTTGAAAGGCGCACCCACGCCGGCGGCGAGGCGGATCAGCAGGAACAGGAGCACGGCGAAGCCGACGAGCACGATCGCATCCGCGGCGAGGCGAGTGCCGGAGTGTGCGCCGACCGAGGTCTGACCAGCGAAGGGGCGAAGGATCGTCATGGTGGGCTCCACGCGGAGGGCGCGGTGCCAGCGAGGATCAGAGGGCGGACGCGCGAAGAAGGAACGGGGGACGGGGTCGATGATCAGAACAACTCACCGTCATCACCTCCTTCGATCGCGGTGGAACGTGCCCACGCCACGGGCCGGTCCGGGACTACGACAACCTCATTCAATCGGCCGTGCAAATGAATGCGCTCGGAGGGATGCATGAACAACACCACAGCGCCCAGGATCGACGTCGGCAGGGACGCTTGTCGCCCGGCCGCTGTTCTGCGACCTTCTCGCTCAGGCGCCGCTCAACCTCGAGCGTGGCGTTTCGCATCATGCGGTGAAAGAGTTCAAGCTCGCGGCGATCGCAGCAGCCGGATCCGTCGCCGCAGCCCTGAGCGATGTCCTCGGATTGACATCGGCCGATAGCCGGAACGTCGTCGCCGC
>JAFDWP010000078.1 GCA_018268435.1 Actinomycetota bacterium | reverse complement strand
CCCCTGCCGGCTGAGGCTCCGCCGGGTCAGACCGTGCCGTACAGGCGGTCGCCGGCGTCGCCGAGACCGGGCACGATGTAGCCCTTCTCGTTCAGGCGCTCGTCGAGGGCACCCAGCACGAGGGTGACGTTGCGGTCGCCGACGAGGTTCTCGATCGCCGCCACGCCCTCGGGCGTGCCGAGCAGGCAGATCGCGGTGACGTCGTCCGCACCGCGATCGAAGAGGAACTGGATCGCCGCGGCGAGGGATCCGCCGGTCGCGAGCATCGGGTCGATCGCGAAGCACTGGCGTCCGCTGAGGTCGGCTGGCAGGCGCTCGGCGTACGTCGTGGGCTCGAAGGTCTCCTCGTCGCGCACCATGCCGAGGAAGCCGACCTCGGCGGTCGGCAGCAGCTTGACCATGCCCTCGAGCATGCCGAGTCCGGCGCGCAGGATCGGCACGACGATCGGCCGCGGCTCGGAGATCTTCACGCCCGTCGTCGTGGTGACGGGGGTGGTGATCTCGATCGGGCTCACCCGCACGTTGCGCGTCGCCTCATAGGCGAGCAGCGTGACGAGCTCTTCGGTGAGCTGACGGAACACCGGCGACGGCGTGCGCTCGTCGCGCAGCACCGACAGCTTGTGGGTGATGAGGGGGTGGTCGGCCACGTGAACGCGCATGGATACAGGCTACTTGTCGAGGGCGGCGGCGCGCATGCGCCGCTCCCGTCGAGCTCCGGCGGCGGCGTTGAGCCGCTTCGCGTTCAGTGCGACGACGACCGCCGAGATCAGGGCCGGCGCGCTCATCAGCAGGATGGGGAGGAGGTGACCGTTTTCCATGCCTCCGACGCTACGCGCGGGCAGGGCCGACGTCGTCCGTCCCAAGACGGATGCGGCACGTCCTCCGCGGGAGGGAGGTCGGCGACAGAGGGCGCCGCTGGTGGGCGCCGGTAGGCTCGGTCCTCGGAGGCGCGATGAGCACGGCATGGGAAGCGGAGGATGCGGCGATGGACCGCGCCCTCGCGCTCGCCGCCGAAGCCGCCGCTGCGGGGGAGATCCCGGTCGGCGCCGTCGTGCTCGATGCCGAGGGGCGGATCCTCGCCGAGGGCCGCAACAACCGCGAGCAGACGACCGACCCGACCGGCCACGCCGAGGTCGTCGCGCTGCGCGCGGCAGCGGCGGCGCAGGGATCCTGGAACCTTGCCGGCAGCACGCTCGTCGTCACGATGGAGCCGTGCGTGATGTGCGCGGGCGCGATCCTGCAGTCCCGGATCGGCCGCGTCGTGTTCGGCGCGTGGGACGAGAAGGCCGGTGCGGCCGGCTCCGTGTACGACGTGCTGCGCGACCGCCGGCTGCCGTACCGGGCCGAGGTGGTCGGCGGGATCCGCGAGGCCGATGCCGTAGAGCAGCTGCGCGAGTTCTTCTCCGAACGGCGCTGAGTCGAACGGCGCGCGACCGGACGGCGCTGAGTCGAACGGCGCGCGACCGAACGGCGCTGAGTCGAACGGCGCGCGCCCTCACCGCGCTTTCGTGGGCCGGGCGGCCAGGCGCGCCAGGCGCTGCACGGCGAACAGATACGCCTGCGCGCGCCGGTCGAAGTAACCGCGGTGCCGCACGCCGTGCTCGTCCACCTGGGTCTGCGAGGCGTGCCCGTCGGTGGCCTCGCCCTCCTGCCCGCCCGAGCCCGGGATCGGACCGCCGTCGGAGGAGTACACGATCGCGCCGTCGATGTCGCGCGGATCCACCGGGTGCGCACCCAGCCGGCCGAGGGGAGCGGTCGCGTCGCTCGACGCCTCGGTGGCGTAGAACGCGAACGCGCGCGCCGCGATGGCCTCCTCCACGGCGTCGGCGGCCATCCGCGTCATCCCGGCCGACGCGATCGAGAACGCCAGCGACACGGGCCCCGCCCCGTCCATCAGCACGAGCTCGCCGAACAGCGTGGACGAGTACGAGTACGCGAGCACCGCGATGCGCGCGCTCGGGTGGCGGTGGCGCATGCGCACCAGGTCCCCGGCGAGCCGGGCCGCACCCACGGTGGCGTGCTTGGTCGCGAGCGCCGACAGGTGGGTGCCGGAGTCGAAGCCGAACCAGACGACCGTCGCGATGCGCGCCGACCCGCCGCGCAGCGTGCTCGCCCGGATCGTGTCGATGCAGAGCTGCTGCGCGATCTGGGCCCAGGCCGGGAACGCGGAGAGGTCGGTGTCGATGCCGTGCAGGACGACCGCGATGAGGTCGGCCGCGTCGAAGTCGCCGAACGCCACGGCGGCGTGCGGCTCCTCGCCCTCGAAGAACAGCGAGATCAGCTGCGCCTGAGGATCCGCCTGGAGCACGTCCTGCACGTGCTGCAGCTTCTGCCGCGCGTCCGCCGAGACCGAGGGATCGGCCAGCGCCTCGGCGAGCGGGTCGACCATCACGAGTCCGCGCGGTCAGTCCGCCGAGCGGAGCACGAAGGCGTCGGTGGAGGGGGAGGGGTCCAGGGAGGGACGGTAGATGTCCGGCTCCAGGTAGATCACGCGCGCCGCGGGGACGGCCTCGCGGATCCGGCTCTCGATCGCGTCGATGTCGTCGGCGGCGGCCCGCACCGTCTTGTCCGAGGTGAGGGCGATCTTGGCGGCGACGAGCAGCTCGTCCGGGCCGAGGTAGAGGGTCTTGATGTGGATGAGCTTCTCGACCTCGTCGCCCGCGTGGATCGCGTCGACAATGCGGTCGTGGTCGGCGTCGTTGGCGCCCTCGCCCACGAGCAGGCTCTTCGTCTCGATGCCCAGCACGATCGCGATGAGCACCAGCAGCAGGCCGATCATCAGGGTGCCGAGGGCGTCGAAGACCGGGTTGTGCGTGATCAGCGTGAGGCCGACGCCGAGCAGGGCGAAGAGCAGACCGGCGAGCGCGCCGGTGTCCTCCAGCAGCACGACCGGGAGCTCGGGGGCCTTGGCGCGCCGGACGAACGAGACCCATGACTGCCCTTTCGGGCGCACGTGGTTGCTCTCCTTGATCGCGGTGCGCAGCGAGAACGCCTCCAGCACGATCGAGACGATCAGCACGGCGAGCGGCAGCCACCACCAGGTCCGGTCGATCTCGTGCGGCTCGATGAGCTTCTGCACGCCCTCGTAGATCGCGAACACGCCGCCGATCGAGAACAGGATGATGGACACCACGAACGCGTACACGTAGCGCTCCCGGCCGTAGCCGAACGGGTGCTCGCGGTCGGCGCGACGCTGGGCCTTGCGCCCGCCGAGCATGAGCAGCAGCTGGTTGCCGGAGTCGGCGATCGAGTGGATCGCCTCGGCGAGCATCGAGGCGGATCCGGATAGCAGCCAGGCCACGAGCTTCGCGAGCGCGATGCCCATGTTCGCGAGGAACGCCGCCACGATCGCCTTGCCGCCACCGGATGCACTCATGCCTCGAGTCTATGTCGGGCGACGCGGCGCATGACGGCGCCGGTCCGGGGGCGACGGCGGCGGACGCCGCGGAGTCCGAGCGACGGGCCGAGCGACGGGCCGAGCATGCCACGGGCCGGGCTCGTAGGATGGCGGGCATGGTCGATGCACTCCCCTCTGTCGCGTTCCTCGGTGCCGGTTCGATGGGAGGCGCGATCCTGCGCGGGCTCGTCGCCAGCGGGATCCCGGTCGACGGCGGCATCACCGCCACCAACCGCACGGCCGCGCGGGCCGCGGAGCTCGATGGACTGCCGGGCGTGCGTTCGATCGCGCTCGAGCAGGATCCCTCCGGCAACGACGTCGCGGCCGGGGCGCGCATCGTCGTGGTCGGGGTGAAGCCCGCCATGGTGCCGGAGCTGCTCGACGCCATCGCCCCGCACCTGCGCGAGGACGCGATCGTCGTGAGCATTGCGGCCGGCGTCACCCTGGCCACGTTCGCCGCGCACCTGCCCGCGGGCACGAGCGTGCTGCGGTCCATGCCGAACACCCCCGCCACCGTGGGTCGTGCGGTCACCGGACTCGCCGCGGCGGCGGACGTCAGCGACGAGGAGCGCGCCCTCGTACGGCGGCTGTTCGAGACCGTGGGATCCGTGATCGAGGTCTCCGAGGAGCAGATCGACCCGCTCTCGACGATCTCCGGATCCGGTCCCGCCTACGTCTTCCTGCTCATCGAGGAGTTCACGAAGGCCGCGATCGGCAAGGGCTTCGCCGAGCCCGAGGCCCGACTCATGGCCGAGCAGACGTTCATCGGGGCGACCGCCCTGCTCGAGGCCTCGGGTGAGGATCCTGCCGAGCTGCGCCGTCGCGTCACCAGCCCCAAGGGGACGACCGAACGCGCCGTCGCGGTGCTGCAGGAAGCCGACCTCGCCACGCTGTTCGCCCGGGCCACCGACGCCGCCCTCGCCCGGGCGCGCGAACTCGCCGCCGGCGCCTGAGCAGCCGCGCCCCGCACCCCGCCGCGCGCCGAGCCGCGCCCGAGGCTCCGCGCGCGACCTGAACGAACGCGAGACTCCACTTTCCGTGTGAGACACCACGGCAGGCGTGGAGTCTCGCGCGAAAAGTGGAGTCTCGCGGAGAGATCGGGGCGGAGAGGTCGGCGCGGAGAGATCGGGGCGGAGAGGTCGGGGGCGGAGAGAACCGGGTCAGCGGTCGAGCGAGGAGAACCGCTCGATGTCGCTGTTCGTGCCGGACACGATGATGAGGTCGTGGTTCGTCACCACGGTATCGGCCTCGGCGTAGCGGAACGGCTTGCCGGGGCTCTTCACCCCGACCACGGTGACGTTGTACTTGCTGCGCACGCCGGACTGGGTCAGCGGCACGCCGCGGATGAACTTGGGCGGGTACATCTTGGCCAGGGCGAAGTCGTCGTCGAAGCGGATGAAGTCGAGCATGCGCCCGCTCACCAGGTGCGCCACGCGCTCCCCGGCCTCGCGCTCGGGGTACACCACGTGGTTGGCGCCGACGCGGGCGAGGATCTTGCCGTGCGACTGCGAGACCGCCTTCGCCCAGATCTGCGGCACCTTGAGGTCGACGAGGTTCGCCGTGATGAGCACCGAGGCCTCGATCAGCGAGCCGACCGCGACCACGGCGACCTGGAAGTCCTGGGCGCCGATCTGACGCAGCGCGTCGATGTTGCGGGTGTCGGCCTGCACGGCGTGGGTGACCCGCTCCGACCACTTCTGCACGAGCTCGAGGTTCGTGTCGATCGCGAGCACCTCGCGGTCGAGCCGATCCAGCTCGCCCGCGCAGGCGGCGCCGAACCGACCGAGCCCGATCACCAGCACCGGAGCGTCGTTGCGCAGCACTTCAACCAACGATGGGCCTTTCCACGGGCAGCGAGTACAGCTGCGTGCGATTGGTCGCCGCCACCGCCGCGGCCAGTGTCACTGTACCAACGCGGCCCATGAAGATCGTGGCGGCGAGGATGTACGTCGCAGGATCCGGGAGCTCGGCGGTGACACCCGTGGAGAGCCCCACCGTGCCGAACGCGGAGACCACGTCGAACAGCACCTCGTCCACCCGGAACTTCGTGATCTGGCTGATCGCGATGGTCGACACCGCCACGATGGTCGCGCCCCAGGCGACGACGCTGAGCGCCACGCGCTGCACGTCCGACGGGATCCGGCGTCCGAACGCCTGCACCGCGGGGCGGCCCTTCGCCTCGCTGATGACGGCGAGGGCCAACACGGCGAGGGTCGTGACCTTGATGCCGCCCGCGGTGGACGCCGAGCCGCCGCCGACGAACATGAGCATGGATCCGGCCAGCATCGACGATCCGTTGAGGCTCCCCATGTCCACGACGTTGAAGCCCCCCGAGCGCGTCATCGCGGACAGGAAGAACGCCTGGAACGTCGTGTCCGCGGCGTCCATGGATCCGAACGTCTTCGGGTTGTCGAACTCGAGCAGCAGGAACACCGCCGCGCCGGCCACGAAGAGCAGCACGGTCGTGATCATCGTGAGTTTGGTGTGCAGCGACCAGCGCCGCACATGCCAGCGCTGTCGCGCGAGCGTGTAGATCACCGGGAAGCCGAGGCTGCCGAGGAACACCCCGAGCATGAGCACGGTGAGCACGTAGTAGTTCTGCGCGAACGGCTCCAGGCCTCCCGGGTTCGGCGTGAAGCCGGTGTTCGTGAACGCCATCGCTGCGTAGAACGGCGCCTCCCACAGGGCGGTGAGCGGATCCACGCCCGCGGTCAGCAGCGCGGGGTAGAGAAGCACCATGAGGGCGGCCTCGATCGTGAACGCCGAGATCGCGACCGTGCGCAGCAGCGCACCGACCTCGCCGAGTCGCACGGTCTGGCTCTCGTTCACGGGGCCGCCGTGCGCGCGCATCGGATTCGTGTCGCCGGCGGCGATCAGCTTGGCGCGCAGGCCCAGCCGCTTGGAGATCACGAGACCCATCACGCTCGCGAGCGTGAGCACGCCGAGTCCGCCGATGTTCACGCCGACGAAGATGACGGTGCGGCCGAACCCCGACCAGTGCGTGGCCATGTCGACCGTGGACAGCCCGGTGACGCAGATCGTGGAGACCGCGGTGAACAGCGCATCCGCGAGCGGGGTCACCGTGCGGTCGGCCGTGGCGAGGGGCAGCGAGAGCAGGGCCGTGGTGATCAGGATGAGCGCGGAGAAGACCACGATCGCGAATCGGGAGGGGGAGGAGGTCGTCAGCGCCTTGGCGAGACGGACGGTGCGGCGGGCGACGTCGGAGAGCGACCGCCAGGGGGTGCTGCGCGCCATGGTCAGGCCCCTCCGATCCTCCGTCCGCCAAGCCTTCGTCATGGTACTCCGCCCGCGGCGCGGCTACTGTGAAGGCATGACCGACATCTTCGACGTGATCGCCGACGGCACGAGACGGGACATCCTTCAGCTCCTGCGCCAGCGGTCCGAAGAGGGGGATGCCGGCACCAGCGTGACGCAGATCGTGAGCGAACTCGGGATCAGCCAGCCCACCGTGTCGAAGCACCTCAAGGTGCTGCGCGACGCCGAGCTGGTCACCGTCCGCGAGGACGGGCAGCGCCGCTTCTACAGCATCGAGGCGGCTCCGCTGGAGCAGGTGGACGACTGGCTCGTGCCGTTCCTCGCCGACGCCTACGGGGACTCCGCTCCCGACCT
>JAFDWP010000077.1 GCA_018268435.1 Actinomycetota bacterium | reverse complement strand
TTCCCGGTTCCGGTCGCGCCGAGCAGCACCACATCCGTCTCGCCCGCGTTGATGCGCGCGGCGAGCTCGGCGATCGCCTGCGGCTGGTCGCCGGCGGGGGCGTACTCCGAGACGACCTCGAAGGGTCGGACCGATCGTGTGGGTTGCATCCCTTAACACTACGAGGGGCCACCGACATGCGCGTCGGTGGCCCCTCGAGGGATCGGGACTGATCAGGCGTAGGGATTGCTCGGCTTGCCGTTCGGGCAGGTGTCGTTCGGGCCCTTCGCCGGAATTTCGCGCGGTCCCCGCGGAGCCTCTCCCCAGATCGGCGAGCAGGGCGTCACGTCGATGATGTCGTTCACCACGTAGTCGCCGGCCGTCGCCGACGCGGTGATCAGGAGGGAGAGGGGCTCGATCTCCGCGATCGGCACGGGGCTGCCCGCTCCGACGGAGTTGAAGTACAGGTTGAACCCGCTGAAGCCCGTGCTGCACGCGGTGCCATTCATGTCCGTGTGCGTGAGCGTGATCGACTTCTGGGAGACGCTCGCGATCGTGTAGAAGCTGGTGGTGGTCGCGCCGACGAACGTGAAGGCGTCGTTTGCGCCCGTGTACGTGATCGTCACGGTCTTCTTGAAGGGCTGGCTCGCCCAGAGCGCCTGGTCGTAGACCGGATGGCCCGCCGCATCACGGGCGCAGAACACGAAGGGGCTCGACGCGGCGATCGCGGTCTGGGTGATGGCGAGCGACGACTCCCGCCAGGTGCCGATGACGTTGTCCCCGCTGGCTGCGGCCATCGGCACGGTCGCCGCCGCGGCGATGACCGGCACCGACCACGCGGCGCCCTTGATCACGGTACGGCGCGAGAGGCCGCTCTTGACATCGGTCATGATGGTGCACTCCAGAGATCGGTTGAGCGATTCGGTCAGAGACGGAGATCGCGCGGTCCGGTGTCGACGCGCGCGACGAGGACCACGCGTCCGCACTCGTATTCCCGATGCGTCCGAGTCACCCCCGGCAGCGCTTCCGCGCACTGCCCCCTCCCGGCAACATATATCATCCCCATGAATATTGCAAAACGTACAAACAAACCCGACCGATCGGTCGGGCGCACACACGACGACCATCCCTCGGGCTGGCCGGTGGCCGTGACGCCGCGGCTCCCGGCCCCTCGGCTACAGTGATCCCGTGATCGAGTTCGTCATCGGATCCAGCCTCGCCGCGGCAGCGGGCCTGAACGCGTGGATCCCGCTCTTCCTCCTCGGTCTCGCGGCCAAGCTGCTCCCCGCGGTCGCCCTCCCGGCAGGCTGGGCCTGGCTGAGCGGCGACCTCGCGCTGTGGATCATCGGCGCGCTGCTCGTCCTGGAGATCGTGGCAGACAAGATCCCCGCGCTCGACTCGCTCAACGACATCGTGCACAGCATCATCCGTCCCGCCGCAGGGGGCATCGCGTTCGGCGCCGGGGCGAGCGCTCAGACCGTGGCCGTCGACGACCCCGGTACCTTCTTCTCCGAGCACACCTGGATCCCGATCGTCAGCGGCATCCTCATCGCCCTCGCGGTGCACGCCGTCAAGGCCACGGGCCGGGTCGCGGCGAACGCCGCCACGGCGGGCATCGCAGCCCCGGCGCTGAGCACCGCCGAAGACGTCACGTCGCTCGTGCTGACCGTGGCCGCCATCGTCGTTCCGATCGTCGCCGCGGTCCTCCTGATCGGCCTGATCGTCACGGTCGTCGTGGTGGTGCGGCGGCGATCCCGGCGGAAGCGGGCCGCCACGGCGCCGGACCGCGCCTGAACTCCCAGTGGGACGGCCGGGCGGATCGGTCGCAGGCCGTCCGCCGAACGGTCAGGCGCGCTCTTCGCCGCGCAGCCGCTTCCAGAGCCGATCCGTCTGCCGCAGCGTGTCATCGAGCGTGCCGGAGGTGTCGATGAGCACATCCGCGATCGCGCGGCGCTGCTCGTCCGGCACCTGTGAGGCGATGCGCTTGCGCGCCTCATCACGCGCGAGTCCGCGCTGGAGCACGAGACGCTCCTCGCGCACCGGGGCCGGCGCATCCGCGACGACGATCAGGTCCCAGGGGTCGTCCGCCCGGGCCTCGACGAGCAGCGGCACGTCGTAGACGACGACGGCGGCGGGGTCGCGCTGCAGCGCTGCCGCGAACCGGCGCTGCGACTCCGCCTTCACTGCGGGATGCACGAGGGCGTTCAGCCGGCCGAGGGCCTCCGGGTCGCCGAACACTCGGCTGCCGAGGGCGGCACGATCCAGCTCGCCGTCGGGACGGACCATGTCCGCGCCGAACTCCGCCACGATGCGGCCCAGGACCGGCGATCCCGGCGCCTGCACGTCCCGCACGATCCGATCCGCATCCACGATGACGGCACCGTGCTCGGCGAGCCGGGTCGCGATCGTCGATTTGCCCGACGCGATGCCGCCGGTGAGTGCGATGAGGGGCATGCAGAGAGTCTTGCACGCCGTCGACGGCGGGCGGACGCAGGGCCGAGGCCGGCGGCTTTCAGGATCCCGCGGTCTCGCCGCCGCGCAGCGCCCCCGCGGCGGTGGCCGCCAGAGCGCACATCCCGATCACGATCAGCACGAACCAGGTCCACCCCCAGGCCCCGAAGGCGAGGCCGAGCACCCAGCCGAACAGGCTCGAGCCGGCGTAGTACGCGAAGTAGTAAAGCGAGGAGGCCTGCGCGCGGCTCTCGGTCGGCGCCGTGACGGGGGCCCATCCGGAGGCCACGGCATGCGCGCCGAAGAACCCGGCGGTGAACAGCAGGAGCCCTGCGAGCACCGCGATCGTGCTCGCCGTCAGCATCAGGAGCGCGCCGCCGACCATCACGGCGATCGTGCCGAGCAGCACCGGGTACCGTCCGGCGCGGGCGGCGAGCACGCCGGCCCAGGGCGAGGACACCGTGCCGGCGAGGTAGGCGAGGAACAGCAGGGTCACCAGCCACGTCGGCAGCAGGAACGGGGGCGCGGCGAGGTGGAAGCCCAGGTAGTTGTAGACGGCCACGAAGGCGCCCATGAGCAGGAACGCCTGGGCGTAGAGCGCGAGCTGGCGCGGCGATCGCAGCAGCCGACGCAGACGCGCCGTCACGCCCGACCCGCGCTCGCTCCGGCGCCGCACCGGCACGAAGCCCTGCGACCGCGGCGCGAGCCAGAGGAACAACGCCGCCGCCACGGCGCAGAGGCCCGTCGCGGCCCACACGCCCGCCTGCCAGCCCGCCGTCTCGGCCGCGAGACCGGCGACGATGCGTCCGGCCAGGCCCCCCACCGTGGTGCCGGAGATGTAGCTGCCCGCGGCGGCGGCCGCGTGACGCGGCCCCACCTCCTCGGCGAGGTACGCGAGGGCGACCGCCGGCACCGCGCCGAGCGCGGCCCCCTCCGCGCAGCGCAGCACGAGCAGGATCGCGATGTGCTGCCCGAACGGGGCGAGCAGACCCAGCACCGTCGCGGCGATCACGCCGATCGCCATCGCCGGCACCCGCCCGACCCGGTCGGCCACGACCGACCAGCCGATGACCGAGGCGGCGAGCCCCAGCGTCGCCGCGGAGACGGACAGGGCCGCCGTGGCCGGGGGGACCGCGAGGGCCTGGGCGAGCTGCGGCAGCACGGCCTGCGGCGCATACAGCTGCGCGAAGGTGGCGATGCCGGCGAAGAACAGGCCGAGGATGAGCCTCCGGTACGCCGAGGATCCGGGTGCGTGGCCGGCGAAGCTCACCGCGTGCGGACCAGCGCTCGGCCGCCGATGCCGAGGGGCGGTGCGAGCGGATCCATGTCGTCCATCCTCACACGTCCGATGCGGACCGCCGCCCACGCGCACCCGCAGACGCGGAACGGGCCGCCACCCGCCCGAAGGCGAGGTGACGGCCCGTTCCGGTGGAACGCTGCTTACGCGTTGCCGCCCGAGAGCTTCTCGCGCAGAGCCGCGAGGGCCTCGTCGTCGGCGAGGGTGCCGGCACCGGCGGAGTCGCTCGAGAACGACTGCGCGCCCCCGAAGTCGTCGCCTGCGGCGGCCTCGGCCTCGGCGGCCTTGAGCACCTGAGCCTTGTGCGCCTCCCAGCGGGACTGCGCAGCGGCATACTCCTGCTCCCAGGCCTCGCGCTGAGCGTCGAAGCCTTCCTTCCAGGCACCGGTCTCGGCGTCGAAGCCCTCCGGGTACTTGTACTCGCCGTTCTCGTCGTACTCGGCGAGCATGCCGTACAGGGCCGGGTCGAACTCGGTGCCGTACGGGTCGACGGACTCGTTGGCCTGCTTCAGCGACAGCGAGATGCGGCGACGCTCGAGGTCGATGTCGATGACCTTGACGAAGACCTCTTCGCCCACCGAGACGACCTGCTCGGCCAGCTCGACGTGCTTGCTGGACAGCTCGGAGATGTGCACGAGGCCCTCGATGCCGTCCGCGACGCGCACGAACGCACCGAACGGAACGAGCTTGGTGACCTTGCCCGGGGTGACCTGGCCGATGGCGTGGGTACGGGCGAAGACCTGCCACGGGTCCTCCTGCGTCGCCTTCAGCGACAGGGAGACGCGCTCGCGGTCGAGGTCGACCTCGAGGATCTCGACGGTGACCTCCTGGCCCACCTCGACGACCTCGGAGGCGTGCTCGATGTGCTTCCAGGACAGCTCGGAGACGTGCACGAGGCCGTCCACGCCGCCGAGGTCGACGAACGCACCGAAGTTGACGATCGACGAGACGACGCCCTTGCGGACCTGGCCCTTGTGCAGGTTGTTGAGGAACGTGGTGCGCGACTCGGACTGCGTCTGCTCGAGCAGGGCGCGGCGCGAGAGGACCACGTTGTTGCGGTTCTTGTCGAGCTCGAGGATCTTGGCCTCGAGCTCCTGACCGAGGTACGGCGTGAGGTCGCGGACGCGGCGCAGCTCGATGAGCGAGGCCGGCAGGAAGCCGCGGAGGCCGATGTCGACGATGAGTCCACCCTTGACGACCTCGATGACCTGACCGGTGACGACGCCGTCGTTCTCCTTGATCTTCTCCACATCGCCCCAGGCGCGCTCGTACTGGGCGCGCTTCTTGGACAGGATCAGACGGCCTTCCTTGTCCTCCTTCTGGAGGACCAGGGCCTCGACCTGGTCGCCGACCGAGACGACCTCGTTCGGGTCGACGTCGTGCTTGATGCTCAGCTCGCGCGAGGGGATGACGCCCTCGGTCTTGTAGCCGACGTCCAGCAGAACCTCGTCGCGGTCGATCTTGACGATCGTGCCCTCGATGATGTCGCCGTCGTTGAAGAACTTCAGGGTCTTCTCGACAGCAGCGAGGAAGTCCTCAGCAGATCCGATGTCGTTGATCGCGACCTGCTTGGTGGCCGGGGCGGCCGTTGCGGTAGTCATGTAGTGGGTTGTCCTTGTTGATGGATACTCGGGCCGCGACGCGCGCTCCGCACGGAGCACTGGATCGCATCGCGGCGAATTGGATGTGTGTCTTTCGTCACGCACGCGTGAGGGAGTCCCCACGGGTGACACCTCATGCTATCAGGTGGCCATGGCCTCCGGAAACCGCATCCGTCCCCGCCTGGCAGACTGTGGACATGACCGACGCCGCACCGAAGCTGCTCCTGCTCGACACCGCCAGCCTCTACTTCCGGGCGTTCTACGGCGTGCCCGACGCGGTGAAGGCTCCGGACGGCACGTCGGTGAACGCGGCCCGCGGCCTGCTCGACATGATCGCCAAGCTCGTGACCGCGTACCGGCCGACGCATCTCGTGGCCTGCTGGGACGACGACTGGCGTCCGCAGTGGCGCGTCGACCTCATCCCGAGCTACAAGGCGCACCGCGTCGTGGAGGTCGTGCCGGGTGGCGCGGACGTCGAGGAGGTGCCGGATCCGCTCGAGGCGCAGATCCCGATCATCCGGGAGGCGCTCGGCGCGCTGCGGATCCC
>JAFDWP010000076.1 GCA_018268435.1 Actinomycetota bacterium | reverse complement strand
GGTCATCCTGACCGCGACGTCGACCGTGCGCGGCAAGACGGCCACGCGCGACTTCACGGTCACGGTGCGGCATGCGGCGACCGCGAGCGAGCAGGCGGCGCAGGCCGCCGCCGCGATCCTACTGCCCTCGGTGCTGGAGAACGGCTACGTCCTGCCCGGCACCGTGCTCGGGCTGCCGGTGGCGTGGTCCCGCGTCTCGGGGGCCGGCGACGTGCAGGGCGGCGCGATCGCCGCCGCCGGGGTCACCGGCCTCGTCGGCGCGACGCTCGAGGCGACCGTCGGTACCGGGGCGGACGCGGCCACCGCGCGCTTCGACGTGCGCCTGGCCGAGGCGCAGGCGCAGCGTCTCGCGGCCTACACCACCACCAAGAACACCCGCGGCAGCGACGACCCCGAGGTGACCCTCACCGGGCACCTCGCGCTCAGCGCCGACGGCACGTCCTACACGGCGCTGAACTCCGGCGCGGGCGTGGTGCTCCCGGCGGTGACCGGCATGACCGAGGACCTCAACGGCACCAAGCGGTACCTGACGAACCCCTACCTGTTCCGGCTCGAGGGAGACCAGGGCTTCGGCCTCATCGCCCGCCGCACGGACGCCGCCGGGGCCGCGGACGCGAGCGGCGCGCTCGTGTTCACCTCGCCGGATCTGGCGAACTGGACCCAGGTCGGATTCCTGCCGCTGACGGGGCAGGCCGCCACGGGAGCCGTCTCGGCGGAGTGGGACGCGCGGCTGAACGCGTACCGCGTGGTCTGGACCGGCACCGCGGGCGGTGCGCTGCAGGGCAGCACGGCGGACTTCGCCTCGGTGCAGTTCCTCGGCGCCGGCCAGCAGCCCGGCGGGCGTTCCGGCAGCACCGGCATCGCCTACGCCGCTACGGCGTCGATCGTGCCGGTCACCGCGGCTGAGGCCGACGCCGCGGGCAAGCTGCTCGCCCGGGTGCGCAACACCGGCGTGCAGGCGCCGGAGGTCGTCACGGTGCAGGCCGGAGGCACCCCCGCGCTGCCCGAGAAGGTCACCGCGGACTACTCCGACGGCGGCACGCACGACTTCCGGGTGAACTGGGACACGTCGGGCGTCGACACCTCCCACCCCGGCGAGTACACCGTGACCGGGACGCTGCAGCGCTTCGACACGATCTTCCCGCTGATCACCCAGCGGGCGGATCCGCACATGCTGCGCTACACGATGCCGGACGGGCACAAGACGTGGCTGTTCATCTCGACCGACGACAACGGGCAGGACGAGTTCTTCCTCCGCAGCGCCGACACGATCGCGGGCCTCGCGACCGCGCCGGACAACCGGATCCTCGGCCTCGGCCTCTCCGGCACCGCGCCGGTCGGCTCGCAGCTGTGGGCGCCGGAGATGCACATCGTGAACGGCGACCTGTACCTGCTGTTCGCAGCGAACCCGAACAACGTCAACGCGTGGAACGGCGTGCAGTCGTTCACGATGCGGCTCAAGCCCGGTGGAGACCCGACGGTGCGCGCCGACTGGGAGGCCCCGCAGCGCGTGGTCGACGCCGACGGCCAGCCGCTGACCACCTACGGCACCGGCATCACGCTCGACATGACGCACTTCCAGGACGGCGGTGCCGACTACCTCGTGTGGTCGGAGCGCAAGGTGCCCTCCTCGGGCAGCGGCCCGGCGGTGCTGAAGATCGCGAAGGTGGCCACCTCGACCACAGGCGCCTGGAAGCTCGTCGGCAGCCGGTCGACGATCGTCTACCCGGACCGGGGCTGGAACGACAACACCACGCCCGTCGTCGAAGGGCCGTTCGTCATCCAGAAGGACGGCAAGGTCATGATCACGTTCTCCGGATCCGGGGTGGACTGGACCTACTCGGTCGGCCTCGCCACCGCGGCCTCGGGCGCGGACCTGCTGGATCCGGCGGCGTGGGCCGTGCGGGACTACCCGATCTGGAGCTACGAGGGCCCGAACGCGAACAACTGGGGCCCTGGCCACAACGCGTACACCTACGACGACGACGGCAACCTGCTGAACATCTTCCACGCGAAGGCGTCGCAGAACGGCAGCCGCGACGCGGGCGTGCGGATGGTGTACTTCCGCCAGGACGGCACCCCGATCCTCGACATGACCGACGCCGAGTGGCTGGCGAGCGCCAACCGCACGGTCACGGCGACCGTCGTGGTCGAGGCGCCGGCGGCGCAGCCGGAGATCTCGTTCACGCTGCAGTCGCGCTGCGTGGCGGGCAAGGCGGTGCTGGTCGCCACGGCGGCGAACCAGGGCGGGACGCCGGCCGACGTGCACGTGCAGACGGCCTACGGGTCCAAGCAGCTCACGGCCGTGGCCCCGGGCGCCGGCACCTCGGCCTCGTTCGTCACGCGCACCGCGAGCCTCGCGGGCGGCGGGGGCACGGCTGAGGCCACGGCGACCATCGGCGGGCAGCAGGTCTCGAAGACCTTCACCGCCTCCTGGGCTGCCGCGTCCTGCGGCTGATCGGATGCGGCAGCCGCTGAGCGGCTGCACCGGAGGGGCGTCTCCCGCGCGGAACGGGAGGCGTCCCTCCGGCCATCGCGGCGCCGTCAGGGCGACGGGCGGCGAGGCCGAGCGGTTTCTGCGCCGATCACGAAACGAACGCAGTACTGTGTGAATGTTCGCGGTCTCAACGAACGCGGCCTCAGTCAACGAGGGGGAGTATTGAGCAACGGTTCCACTGCTCCGGGGGGTTCCGTCCGCCCGAGCATCTACGACGTGGCCGACCGGGCCGGTGTCTCGCACATGACGGTGTCGCGCGTGCTGAACGGGCACCCGAACATCCGCGAGTCGACCCGCAAGAAGGTCATGGACGCGATCGACGCGATGAACTACACGCGCAGCTCGATCGCGCGCGCGCTCGCGACGAATCGATCCATGCGCATCGGGGCACTCGTCGACAACCCGGGACAGTTCGGACCCGACAGCACCCTGCGCGCGGTCGAGGCTGCGGCCCGGGAGCACGGCTACGCGGTGAGCGCGTTCTCGGTCGGCGATTCCGAGGATCGGCAGGTCGACGCCGGGGTGATGGATCTGGTCACACAGGGGATCGACGGGCTGTGCGTGATCGCCCCGCGGGCCTCGTCGCTGGACGTGCTGCGGCAGCATGCGAACGGGCTGCCGACGCTGGTCGTGAAGGAGCAGCCGGACCCCGAGATGCATACAGCGGCGGTCGACCAGCGCGCCGGCGCGACCGCAGCGGTGCGGCACCTGATCGATCTCGGGCATCGATCGATTCTGCACGTCGCAGGTCCGCAGGACTGGTTCGATGCCAAGGCCAGAGCCGAATCGTGGCGGGCGTGCATGGTGGAAGCGGACCTGCCGGTGCGCGAACCGGTCACGGGGGACTGGTCCTCCGACTCCGGGTACGAGATCGGCAAGATCCTGCAGCTCGAGGAGGCCACCGCCGTATTCGTTGCGAACGATCAGATGGCGCTGGGACTCATCCACGGCTTCTCCGAGCGTGGGATCCGCGTGCCCGAGGACGTCAGCGTCGTCGGCTTCGATGATCTGCCGGATGCGCGGCACTATCTGCCGCCCCTCACCACCGTTCGGCAGGACTTCGTGACTCTGGGGCGCCGAGTGATCGCGGAGCTGCTCGCGGCGATCGGTGGCGAGGAGACGGGGCAGCGTGAGTTGATCCTTCCCGAGCTCAAGGTGCGGGCATCCACCGCTGTTCCCCGTTCGCGATAACAAGCGCGTAACAGAGCCGAAACTCAGGCTTGCAATTCTTATTGTTAGCGCGCACAATTGTCATCACGCAACACCATGATGTCCAAGGCGGACATGCGAACCCGACGGCGATCCGCCCGCGGGGACTCAAGGAGGAGACACACATGAAGGCACCCAAGCGACTGCTCGGACTGGTCGCCCTCGTCGGCGCCGGTGCGCTCGCGCTCGGCCTCGCGGGCTGCAGCGGCAAGACCGACGCGAGCGCCAGCGGCGACTCGGGCAGCAAGAGCGAGCTGACCATCGGCTACGTGGCCGTCGGCCCCGAGGGCGGCTGGCGCGACGCGCACGAGAAGGCCATCAAGGACGCGTTCACCAAGGACGCGGGCTTCGACCTGAAGTACGCTCCCGCCGCGAGCCCGACCGACCAGAAGTCGCAGATCGACGCCTTCACGACCTTCGTCAACGACGATGTCGACGCGATCCTGCTGACGGCCACCGAGGCCTCGGGCTGGGACGACGCGCTCAAGAAGGCGCAGGAGGCGGAGATCCCCGTCATCCTGCTCGACCGCGGTGTCGACGCCAGCGACTCGCTCTACGCGACCCGCATCGCGCCCGACAACGCGACGGTCGCGCAGGAGGTCGGCAAGTGGGCGCTCACGGCATTCCCCCAGGGCGCGAACTACTACGTCCTCGAGGGCGTCCCCGGCCTCTCGGTCGTCAACGAGCGCAACCAGGGCTTCGACGACGCCATCAAGGGCGCCTCGGGCTGGAACAAGATCGGCGCACAGACCGCGAACTGGAGTGCGGACGAGGGCAAGTCGGTCACCGAGACCGTGCTGAAGGCCAACAACAACAACATCCAGTTCATCTTCGCCCAGAACGACGAGATGGCCATCGGTGCGGCGGACGCCGTGAAGGGCGCCGGTCTCACGCCCGGCAAGGACGTCAAGATCGCGGCGATCGACGGCACCAAGGGTGCGCTCGAGCGTCTCGCGGCCGGTGACCTGAACTTCATCGCCCAGTACAACCCGTTCTTCGGCCCGCAGGCGATCCAGGCGGTCCACGACGCGGTCGACGGAAAGAAGCTCGACAAGACGATCATCGTCTCGGGTGAGACCTTCGACTCGCCCGAGTCGGCCAAGGCCGCGCTCGACGCCGGCAAGGGCTTCTGATCCGACACAGCGTCGATTGACGAGAGTGCGGTGAGCGGGGGCCACCTGCCCGGTGGCCCCCGCTTCCTCGCTCACGCCCGACGTGCTCGCAGGCAGCAAGGAGGAATTGGCGAATGGACCCCATCGCAATCGTCGAGGTGCGAAACGCCTCGATCACGTTCCCGGGAGTCAAGGCGCTCGACGAGGTCAGCTTCCGGCTGCTTCCCGGCGAGGTTCACACCCTCATGGGCGAGAACGGCGCGGGAAAGTCGACGCTCATCAAGGCGCTGACCGGCGTCTACCAGATCGACTCGGGCCAGATCGTCGTGAGCGGACTCGAGCGGCGCTTCTCGGGGACGGCGTCCGCGCAGGCTGCGGGCATCTCCACCGTGTACCAGGAAGTCAACCTGTGCACGAACCTCTCCATCGGCGAGAACGTCATGCTGGGTCACGAGGTCCGCGGCTGGGCCGGCATCAACTGGAACAAGACGCACGAACTCGCTGCGGCGGCTCTCAGCCGGATGGGCATCGGCGACCTCGACCCGCGCGCGCCGCTCGACTCGATCTCGATCGCGATGCAGCAACTCGTCGCCATCAGCCGCGCGATGGTCACGGACTCGAAGGTGCTGATCCTGGACGAACCGACCTCGAGTCTCGACGCGAACGAGGTCGAGGTGCTGTTCACGGTCATCCGGCGCCTGCGCGACCAGGGCGTCGCCATCCTCTTCGTCTCGCACTTCCTCGACCAGGTCTTCGCGATCAGCGACCGCATCACGGTGCTGCGCAACGGCCAGTTCGTCGGCGAGTACCTCACGCGCGACCTCGACCGCGCACAGCTGATCTCCAAGATGATCGGCAAGGACTTCGAGTCGCTCCGTGCGCTCGGCTCCAACCGTCAGACCGAGGTGCGCGACCGCACCGCCACGCCGGTGTTCGCCGCCGAAGGCCTCGGCCGCAAGGGGGCGATCGAACCCGCCGACGTCGAGATCCACGCGGGCGAGGTCGTCGGATTCGCCGGCCTGCTCGGCGCCGGTCGCACCGAGCTCGCGCGTCTGATCGCCGGCGCCGACAAGGCGGATGCCGGCACGGTCCGCGTCAAGGGCAAGAAGGTGGCGCTGAGCTCGCCGGTGGTCGGCCTCGCGAACGGCATCGCCTACTCGACCGAGAGCCGCCGCGACGACGGCATCGTCGGCGACCTCAGCATCCGCGAGAACATCGTGCTCGCCGTGCAGGCCCGCCGCGGATGGATGCGCCGCGTGCCTGCCAAGGAGGTCGACCAGCTGGTCAAGACCTACATGGAGCGCTTCAGCGTGCGGCCGAACGACCCGGATCGTCCGATCCGCCTGCTCTCGGGCGGCAACCAGCAGAAGGTCCTGCTCGGCCGCTGGCTCGCGACCGACCCCGACCTGCTCCTGCTCGACGAGCCCACGCGCGGCATCGACGTCGGCGCCAAGGCCGACATCCAGGAGACCGTCGCCGAGCTCGCCGAAGGCGGCATGGGCGTCGTGTTCATCTCCTCGGAGCTCGAAGAGGTCGTGCGTCTCTCGGAGCGCATCGTGATCATCAAGGACCACCAGAAGGTGGGCGAGGTCATCAACGGCGCAGAGGTGACGGCCGAGAGCATCGTGTCCATCATCGCCGCCGAATCCGAGCAGCAGGCGGAGGCGCAGGCCGAGGCCCTGGCCGAGGACGTCGCCGTCGGCCACGCCGACTCGGACGGCGGCGCCGCCGCACACAACGAAGGGAGCGCGTCGTGAACCGCCTCAAGACCGCACTGCGCACGCCGTGGTTCTGGGGGATCGTCGGCATCGTCATCCTGCTGATCGTCAACATCCTGAAGGACCCGACCTATCTCGCGATCGGGGTGAACCCGACGACGGGCCTGCTGACCGGCAACCTGCTCGACATCCTCCGCGTCTCCGCGCCGATCATCATGATCTCGCTGGGCATGACATTCGTCATCGCGACGGAGGGCATCGACCTCTCCGTCGGCTCGATGATGGCGGTTGGCGGTGCTGTCGCGATGCAGACGCTGTCGAACATCGGCGACACCACCTCGGCGGGAGCCATGCTCACCGCCGTGGGCCTCGCGATCCTCATCACGCTCGTGCTCGGCGCCATCAACGGTGTGCTCGTCGCCGTCGTCGGACTGCAGCCGTTCATCACGACGCTCGTGATGATGCTCGTGGGCCGCGGCATCGCCCGTGTCATCACCGGCGGGCAGAACACGAACGCCAGGAACGAACCGTTCCGCCAGCTGGCCAACGGCCAGATCCTCGGCCTTCCGACGAGCTTCGTCCTGGCGATCGTCTTCGTGGTGCTCGTCGCGCTGCTCATGCGCCGCACCGCCCTCGGGCTCATGATCGAGTCGATCGGCATCAATCCGCACGCCAGCCGGCTCGCCGGCATCCGTCCCCGACCGATCCTGATCGCCGTCTACGTCCTGTCGGCAGGTCTGGCGTCGATCGGCGGTCTGTTCAGCGTGTCCGAGGTGATGACGGTCAGCGTGTCGGGAACCGGCGACCAGATGGAGCTCGATGCGATCCTCGCTGTCGTCATCGGCGGCACCTCGCTCGCGGGCGGCAAGTTCTCCATCTTCGGCTCGACGGTCGGCGCCCTGCTGATCGCGACGCTGAACAAGACCATCCTGTTCCTCGGCGTGGCTTCCACGGCCACCCCGGCGTTCAAGGCCCTCGTCATCATCGCGCTCGTGCTGGTGCAGTCGGAACGGACCCGTTCGTTCGTCTTCGGGCGCAAGCCCGCGGGACGCACCCCGAGCGGACCCACCACGCCTGCCGCCGGTCTGGGCGAGCCCGTCACGAAGGAGGCCGTCGCATGAGCGGCTCGACCACACTCGCGGAGGCCGTGCCCCCCGCCACCGATCTTCCGGAGGCCGGTGGCTCCTCCGCACGCACCGCCTGGACCCGCCTGTGGGAGCGCAGTCAGACGCTGCTGCCGACCCTCGTCGCCCTCGTGCTGCTGTTCGGCATGCTGACCTACGCCCAGATCGCCTACGGCCGGGTGTACCAGGCCGGAACCATCTCGAGCCTGCTGATCAGCTTCGCGCCCCAGATCATCCTCGCCGTGGGCATGACGATCGTGATCGCCTCGGCGGGCATCGACCTGTCGGTCGGCGCCGTCGTCGCGTTCAGCTCGGTCTCCGGCGTCATGCTGCTGAACCTCGGCTGGAACGGGTGGATCACGATCGTCCTGATGATCGTCTTCGGCGCCCTGTTCGGCCTGCTCGCCGGCGTGCTGGTCCAGTACTTCACCGTGCAGCCGTTCATCGCCACGCTCGCGATGATGTTCCTCGCGCGCGGTCTCGCGTCGATCCTGTCGACGACACCCGTCGTCGTGCCCGAGGACTCGCCGATCCTGCTGCTGGCGACCGAGTGGAAGATCATCGACGAGCCCAAGGTGGCCAACGACTTCACGATCACCCCGGGGTTGCTCATCGCGGTCGTCGTCGTGATCGGCGCCGTGTTCTTCCTGCACCGCACGCGCATGGGCCGCACGGTCTACGGCATCGGCGGCAACGAGTCCTCGACGCAGCTGATGGGTCTTCCGGTCGCGAGGACTCGTGTGTGGATCTACATCATCTCGGGTGCTCTGGCCGGGCTGGCAGGGGTCGTCTACACCGCCGAGGTCGGCAAGGCGCAGAACATCACGGGCATCGGCTGGGAGCTGGATGCCATCGCCGCGGTGGTCATCGGTGGAACGCTGCTGACCGGTGGCGCCGGCTACGTGCTCGGCTCGATCGTCGGCGTCTTCGTGATCGCCGCGCTGCGCCTGATCATCACGAAGGACGGCGGGATCAACCCCGAATACCTCACGATCATCACCGGCGGGGTGCTGCTGGCCTTCGTGCTGCTGCAGCGGGCGCTGACGAGCAGGAGCAAGAAGTAGACATGAGCGACGAACGACAGGCGGCCATCGACGCCGTCCGGGCGGATGTGGCGAAGCTGCACTCCGAGCTCGTCCGCTACGGCCTGGTCGTGTGGACCGGCGGCAACGTCTCCGGCCGTGTGCCGGGCGCGGACCTGTTCGTGATCAAGCCCTCGGGCGTGGGCTATGACGACCTGGCGCCAGAGAACATGATCCTGTGCGATCTGGACGGCACCGTGATCCCCGGCACGCCGGGCAGCGACCGCGCGCCGTCCAGCGACACGGCCGCGCACGCCTACGTCTACCGCAACCTGCCCGACGTCGGCGGGGTCGTGCACACGCACTCCGACTACGCCGTGGCCTGGGCCGCACGCGGCGAGGAGATTCCCTGCGTGATCACCGCCATGGCGGACGAGTTCGGCGGACCGATCCCGGTCGGCCCGTTCGCGATCATCGGCGACGACTCGATCGGGCGCGGGATCGTGGAGACCCTCCGCGGGCATCGCAGTCGTGCCGTGCTCATGCAGAACCACGGGCCGTTCACGATCGGAGTGGACGCGAAGGACGCAGTCAAGGCCGCGGTCATGGTCGAGGACGTCGCACGCACCGTGCACCTCGCCCGGGAGGCGGGGCCGCTCGTACCGATCCCGCAGGAGGCGATCGACAGCCTCTACAACCGCTACCAGAACGTCTACGGCCAGAACACGGACGCCCGCCGATGACCCTTCGACGCAGCTCCGGAGCCGCGCGCGACGACATCCTCAGCGGCCGCACCAGCCTGGGCATCGAGCTCGGGTCCACCCGCATCAAGGCCTGCCTGGTCGGATCCGATCCGGCCGAGGTCCTCGCGACCGGATCCGCCTCCTGGGAGAACAGGTTCGAGGACGGGCTGTGGACCTACGGGCTGGATGAGGTCTGGGCCGGGCTACAGGCCGCGTTCGCCGATCTCGTGGCCGATGCGCACGACCGCTACGGCGTGCGGCCCGCCTCGTTCGGGGCCATCGGGGTCTCGGCCATGATGCACGGCTACCTCGCGTTCGACGCGGACGCCGGGCTGCTCGTGCCGTTCCGCACCTGGCGCAACACCAGCACCGCGGTCGCCGCCGCCGAGCTCACCGAGCTGTTCGGGGTGAACATCCCGCTGCGCTGGTCGATCGCGCACCTGCACCAGGCCGTCGTCGACGGCGAGGCCCACGTGCCGAGCATCGCGCGGGTGACCACGCTCGCCGGCTACGTGCACGAACGGCTCACCGGACGGCACGTGCTCGGTGTGGGCGATGCGTCGGGAATGTTCCCGATCGACTCCGCGACCGGCGACTACGACGCGGCCATGGTCGCCGCCTACGACGCGCTCGTCGGGGACCGGCTGCCGGCTGACCTGACCGCGCTGCTGCCCGCGGTGCTCCCCGCCGGCGTCGACGCCGGCGCGCTCACCGAGGAGGGCGCTCTGCTGCTGGATCCGAGCGGACGCCTCGGCCCGGGCATCCCGCTCTGCGCCCCCGAGGGCGATGCGGGAACGGGCATGGTGGCCACGAACTCCGTCGCCCCGCGCACCGGCAACGTATCGGCCGGCACCAGCATCTTCGCGATGGTCGTGCTCGAGGGCCCGCTCGCCGGCGTGCACCACGAGATCGACCTGGTCACGACGCCGTCGGGCGACGCCGTCGCCATGGTGCACTGCAACAACGGCGCCAGCGAGCTCGCCGCCTGGGCGGGGCTGTTCACCCGCTTCGCCACGGCGGCGGGCTCCCCGATCGGGGACGACACGGCTTTCGAGGCGCTGTTCCGCGAGGCCGTCGCCGGTGAGGCGGACGCCGGCGGGCTGGTCGCCTACAACCATCTCGCGGGGGAGCCGATCGCCGGCCTCGCCGAGGGGCGGCCGCTGTTCGTACGCACTCCCGCCAGCGCCTTCACCCTGGCGAACTTCATGCGCGCTCAGCTCTACGCGGTCTTCGGCACGCTCGCGCTGGGCATGCAGGTGCTCACCGCCGAGGGCGTCGAACTCGATCGTCTGTTCGCGCACGGAGGCATGTTCCGCACGGCGGGCGTCGCGCAGCGCTTCCTCGCCGCGGCCCTCGGCGCTCCCGTCGCCGTGGGTGAGGCGGCCTCGGAAGGCGGCGCGTGGGGGATCGCGGTCCTCGCCTCCTACCTCGCGCACGCCCCCGAGCTGAGCCTCGGCGACTACCTCGACCAGCGGGTGTTCGCCTCAACGGCCCTCACCGTCGCCGAGCCGGATCCGGCCGACATCGCGGGATTCTCCGCCTACCTGGACCGTTACCGGGCGGGCCTGCACATCGAGGCCGTCGCCGTGGCCTCCCTCTGAAACGAATGCGAACCACGCGGATTCGAACGACCTCGCCGCTACGAACGAAAGACACAGTTATGACCCGCACGCCGCTCACCACCTCGCTCGACGGATACGAGGTCTGGTTCCTCACCGGCAGCCAGCACCTCTACGGCCCTGAGACGCTCGCACAGGTCGCCGACCAGTCGCGGCGGATCGCGGAGATCCTCGAGGCGGCTGGCGACGTGCCGGTGCGGATCGTGTGGAAGCCGGTGCTCACCGACTCCGCCGCGATCAAGCGCACCGCGCTCGAGGCCAATGCCGACGAGAAGGTGATCGGACTGATCGCGTGGATGCACACGTTCAGCCCTGCGAAGATGTGGATCGCCGGGCTCGACGCGCTGCAGAAGCCGCTCGCCCACCTGCACACCCAGGCGAACGTCGAGCTGCCCTGGGCCGACATCGACTTCGACTTCATGAACCTGAACCAGGCCGCCCACGGCGACCGCGAGTTCGGCTACATCCAGACCCGCCTCGGTGTGCCGCGCAAGACGATCGTCGGACACGCCACCGACCCGCGCGTGCAGCGGGAGCTCGGCGCCTGGCAGCGCGCGGCCGCCGGCCTCGCCGCGAGCCGGGACATGAGGCTCGCACGGTTCGGCGACAACATGCGTTTCGTGGCGGTGACCGAGGGCGACAAGACCGAGGCCGAGCTGCGACTCGGGGTGCAGGTCAACACCTGGGGCGTCAACGAGCTCGCCGACGCGGTCGCCGACGCGAGCGCGGCCGACATCGACGCGCTCGTCGCCGAGTACGAGGAACTCTACGCGGTGGTCCCCGAGCTGCGTGCCGGCGGGGAGCGGCATCGGTCCCTGCGCGACGGCGCTGCGATCGAGCTGGGGCTGCGGTCGTTCCTCGAGGAGGGCGGCTTCAGCGCCTTCACCACGTCGTTCGAGGATCTGGGTGCGCTCCGACAGCTTCCCGGTCTCGCCGTGCAGCGCCTCATGGCCGAGGGGTACGGCTTCGGAGCCGAGGGCGACTGGAAGACGGCCGTGCTTGTGCGCATCGCGAACGTCATGGGTGCGGGTCTGCCCGGCGGCGCGAGCCTCATGGAGGACTACACCTACGACCTGACCCCGGGCGACGAACTCATCCTGGGGGCACACATGCTCGAGGTCTCCCCGACGCTGACCGCGCAGCAGCCGACGCTCGAGATCCACCCGCTCGGCATCGGCGGCAAGGAGGACCCGGTGCGCCTGGTGTTCACTGCGGATCCCGGGTCGGCGGTGGTCGTCGCCCTGAGCGACATGCGCGACCGGTTCCGCCTCACCGCCAACGTCGTGGAGAACGTCGCTCCGCGTGCGGCGCTGCCGAAGCTCCCGGTGGGCCGCGCGGTGTGGAAGCCGCAGCCCGACTTCACGACCTCGGCCGCCGCGTGGCTCACCGCGGGCGCCGCGCACCACACCGTGATGTCGACGGCCGTCGGGATCGACGTGTTCCGCGACTTCGCCGAGATGGCCGAGATCGAGCTGCTCGTGATCGACGACAGCACCACGCTGCCGGAGTTCCAGAAGCAGGTGCGCTGGAACCAGGCGTACTACCGGCTCGCCCAGGGGCTGTGAAGATGTCGGCCGCCGAGATGCTCGCGGACGGAACGGAGGCAGAGATCCTGTCGCGCTCTGGCCGCCCTTTCCGGCTGGCCGCGCACGGCTACGAGGCCGACATCGCGGCGGTCGGTGCGACTCTGCGCGCGCTGCGCTTCGAGGGGCGCGACCTCGTGGTGCCGTTCGATGTGGACGAGGTGCGGCCCGGCTACCGCGGGGCGACGCTCGCACCGTGGCCGAACCGCGTCGTGGACGGCTGCTATGACTTCGACGGAGTCACGCACCGGCTGCCCCTGACCGAGCCCGGTCGCGGCCATGCGCTGCATGGGCTCGTGGCCTGGGCCGCCTTCGCGGAACGGATCGTGCAGTCGGACCGGGTCGTGCTCACCACGACGATCGAACCGCAGTCGGGCTACCCGTTCCGGGTCGAGGTGGAGGTGGAGTACCGGCTCGGACCGGACGGGCTCACCCAGATCGTGACCGGGCGCAATCGGGGTGCGGATGCGGCGCCGTGGGGGACGGGGCCGCATCCGTACCTGGTGGCCCCGATCGCGGAGGCCGGCGCGATGACCGCGCCGGTCGACGGCTGGACCCTGCTGCTGCCGGCGGCGGCGGTGCTGACCGTCACCCCCGACCGGCTCGCCCCGGTCGGGCTGGAGGGCGTCGAGGCCCATCCCGAGTGGGACTTCCGGGTGCCGCGACGGATCGGCTCCACGTTCATCGATCATGCCTTCACCGCTCTGGTGCCGACCGACGCGGCCACGACCGCGGAGCTTCGCGCGGACAACGGCCGGGGCGTGGCGCTGACCTGGGACGCGACGTGTCCCTGGGTGCAGATCCACACCGCCGACACGCCGTCGGATCCCGCGACGCACCGGATCGGACTCGCGGTGGAGCCGATGACGTGCGCGCCCGATGCCTTCAACTCTGGAGCCGGTCTGCTGGTGCTGGAGCCCGGCGCCGAGCATGCTGCGCGCTGGCGTCTGAGCGCGCTGTGACCCCTCGCGGTCCTCCGGGTGCACGCCCGAGGGCCGCGATGCGGGGCCTGTCGAGTGCCGCGGCGAGCCGGGGAGTCGTGCCCATCGAGCTGCGTGACGGCGCTGAGTAGGGTGTATCGCATGGGCACTGAGGGGGAACCGTCGCAGGGCGGGCATGAACTCGATTTCGGATCCGGGGCACCGCAGCAGACGCCGCCTCAGGCGCCGCCGCCGCCTCCTCCAGTCGGTTCCGGCCCATCCCGCGCGCCGGAACAGCCGACCGAGGTCCACCCCACCGAGGCGTACCCGGCGCCGGCGCAGCCCTACGGCGCACAGCCCGGGCAGCCGTACCCGGGTCAGCCGTACGGCGCACAGCCCGGGCAGTTGTACCCGGGTCAGCCGTACGGCGCACAGCCCGGGCAGTCGTACCCGGGTCAGCCCTACGGCGCGCAGCCCGGGCAGGCCTTTGGCGCACAGCCGCCGAAGAAGACCTCGAAGGGACTGCTCTGGGGCCTCATCGGCGGCGGTGCCGCCGTGCTCATCGCCGTGATCCTCGTGGTGGCGCTGCTCGTGGTGCCGGCGCTCACACGCTCCTCCGTCACCGCCGCCGACACCGTGACGGCGTACCTGACGGCGGTCTCGAAGGGCGACGCGAAGACGGCGCTCGGCTACCTCGAGTCCGTCCCGGACAAGGCGCTGCTGACCGATGCCGTGCTGAAGGAGTCCGGCAAGCTCGGCGGAGTCCACGGCATCACGGTGAAGAAGGGCTCCGAGAGCAAGTACACCGGCACGGTGGAGGCGACCTTCTCGATCGGCGACCGCACGGTGTCGACCAGCTACGCGGTCTACAAGGTCAAGGACGCCTGGAAGATCGCCGACGGTGTGACCCCGATCTCGCTGAGCGGACTGAGCGGTCTCGACGCGACGATCAACGGCGTGCGCACGGCCGACATCACGGACGCCTACGTGTTCCCCGGCTCGTACGCGATCGCGCTGGACTCGAAGTACTTCTCGATCGACGGGGACTCGACCTTCACGATCGCATCCTCCGATGACGCGTCGGCGCTGTACGACCTGCGCACGAAGCTCAACGACGCGGGCGTCACCGAGTTCCGCTCGCTGGTGCGCACGGCGGTCGCGGCCTGCGTGGCGATGAAGACCCTGTCCACGCCGTGCGGGATGGACATCACCGGCATCGATCTGTCCGGTGCGAACGCCGTGGAGGGCACGGTCACCCGCACCCTGACGGCCGACGGCAGCGCGGCGCTCGACGCCCTGCAGCCCGAGAGCATCGGATCCTCGCCGACGGTGGTCTCGGCCTACGACTACATCAGCGTCGACATCAGCCTGCAGGGCGACGACGGCCAGACCTACACGGTGACCCTGGGCGGAACCCTCGACACGCCGACCGTGGACTTCGGCGCCGCGGATCCGCAGGTGGTCTGGGAGCGCTGAGCGACCGGGGCGCCGGTGTCCGGCAGATGGACACGCTGGCAGGTGTCGATGAATTACATGGAACCCCTAGTAATTAGATGGGTGGCCACGTAACCTGGAGCGAGCGTCGACGGCGACGCAGAACCAGGAGCACACGATGGTCCGCGACATCACCCACTTCATCGGAGGATCCGAGATCCCGGGCAGCCCGGAGGCGAACGGAGGGCGCTGGGGTCAGGTCTTCGATCCGTCGACCGGGGCCGTGCAGGCGCGCGTGCCGCTGGCGAGCGCGCATGAGGTGCGCGCCGCGATCGCCGACGCCGAGGCCGCGCAGCCCGGATGGGCGGCGACCAACCCGCAGAAGCGCGCGCGGGTGCTCATGCGCTTCCTCGAGCTCATCCGCGATGAGATGGACGACCTCGCCGCCCTGCTCTCGAGCGAGCACGGCAAGACCCTGGACGACGCCCGCGGCGACATCCAGCGCGGCGT
This sequence comes from Actinomycetota bacterium, assembly GCA_018268435.1. GTDB lineage: Bacteria > Actinomycetota > Actinomycetes > Actinomycetales > Microbacteriaceae > Microbacterium. Next base: position 7,234 of record JAFDWP010000076.1, on the reverse strand, counting down.
CGAGGTGATCGAGTTCTGCATCGGCGCCCCGCACCTGCTCAAGGGCGAGTACTCCACCGGCGTCGGCACGGGGATCGACGTCTACTCGCTGCGTCAGCCGCTCGGCGTGGTCGCCGGCATCACCCCGTTCAACTTCCCGGCCATGATCCCGCTGTGGCAGATGGGGCCCGCGATCGCGTCCGGGAACGCCTTCATCCTCAAGCCCAGCGAGCGCGACCCCTCGGTGCCGGTGCGCATCGCCGAGCTCTTCCTCGAGGCGGGGCTGCCGGCGGGGATCCTCAACGTCGTGCACGGCGACAAGGAGGCGGTCGACGTGCTGCTCACCGACGAGCGGGTCCGCGCGATCGGCTTCGTCGGATCCACGCCGATCGCCGAGTACATCTACACGACCGCCAACGCGCACGGCAAGCGGGCGCAGTGCTTCGGCGGCGCCAAGAACCACCTCGTCGTGATGCCGGACGCCGACCTCGACCAGGCCGCGGACGCGCTCATCGGCGCCGGCTACGGCTCGGCGGGGGAGCGCTGCATGGCGATCTCGGTCGCCGTCCCGGTCGGCGAGGCCACCGCCGACGCGCTCACGGCCAAGCTCGTGGAGCGGATCGAGAAGCTGAAGGTCGGACCGTCGCTCGAGCCGGGGATGGACTACGGACCGCTCGTGAACGCGGCCGCGGTCGACCGCGTGAACGGATACATCCAGCAGGGGATCGACGCGGGCGCCGAGCTCGTCGTCGACGGCCGGGGCTTCTCCGTGCCCGGTCACGAGTCCGGCTTCTACCTCGGCCCGACCCTGTTCGACCGGGTCACCACCGACATGTCGATCTACCTCGAGGAGATCTTCGGCCCGGTGCTCGTGGTCGCCCGCGCCGCCGATTACGAGGAGGCGCTGCGGATGGCCTCCGAGCACGAGTTCGGCAACGGCGTGGGCATCTTCACCCGCGACGGCGACGCGGCCCGCGACTTCGTGGCCCGGGTGAACGTGGGCATGGTCGGGGTGAACGTGCCGATCCCCGTGCCGATCGCCTACTTCACCTTCGGCGGCTGGAAGCGCAGCGGGTTCGGCGACCTGAACCAGCACGGCGCCGACGCCTTCCGCTTCTACACGAAGACCAAGACCGTGACGAGCCGCTGGCCCGCCGCCGGGGTCCGCGAGGGCGCCAGCTTCGTCATCCCCACGATGCACTGACCGGCTCGGGGTCGTTGAGTCGCCCCCGGCCACTGAGCCTGTCGAAGTGACGAGCTCACACGAACGATGTCCCTTCGACAAGCTCAGGGACCGACCAGCACCCAGAAGGAACACGACATGAGCACCGTCGCCACCCCGATCACGATGACCGCCGAGGAGCGCGCCGCCATCCTCGGTGCCGTCCGCGAGTTCGCCGAGTCCGAGCTCGCCCCGTTCGCCGCGGAGCGCGACGAGAAGCACCAGTTCCCGAGGGACACCCTGCGGCGCGCGGGCGAGCTCGGGCTCGGCGGGATCTACGTGCGCGAGCAGACCGGCGGCACCGGCCTGGAGCGCGTCGACACGGTCGCGATCTTCGAGGCCCTCGCCCAGGGCGACCCGACCATCGCGGCCTACATCTCGATCCACAACATGGTCGCGTGGATGATCGACAGCTACGGCACCGATGCGCAGCACGAGCGCTGGATGCCGCAGCTCGTCTCGATGCAGGGGCTCGGCAGCTACTGCCTCACGGAGCCGGGTGCCGGATCGGACGCCGCGGCGCTGGCGACGAGCGCGACCCGGGACGGCGACGAGTACGTGCTGACCGGCGTCAAGCAGTTCATCTCCGGGGCGGGCGAGGCCGCCGTCTACATCGTGATGGCGCGCACGGGGGAGCGCGGGGCGCGGGGCATCTCGGCCTTCCTCGTCCCGGGCGACGCCGAGGGGCTGAGCTTCGGCGCCCTGGAGAAGAAGATGGGGTGGCACGCGCAGCCCACCCGCCAGGTGATCCTGGACGGGGTGCGGGTGCCGGCGTCGAGCATGCTCGGATCCGAGGGGCAGGGCTTCGCGATCGCGATGAGCGCGCTCAACGGCGGGCGCCTCAACATCGCGGCGTGCTCGATCGGGGGCGCGCAGTGGGCGCTGGACCGGGCCGTGCAGTATGTGCACGAGCGCGAGGCGTTCGGGGATCCGCTCGCCGAGAAGCAGTCGATCCTGTTCACGATCGCCGACATGCGCACCGACCTGCAGGCTGCGCGGCTCATGGTCCGCGACGGCGCGCAGGCCGTCGATGAGAAGGCGCCGGACGCGACGATGCGGTGCGCGATGGCGAAGCGCTTCGCGACCGACGCCGGCTTCGACGTCGCCAACAGGGCCCTTCAGCTGCACGGCGGCTACGGGTACCTTCAGGACTACGGGATCGAGAAGGTCGTCCGTGATCTGCGGGTGCATCAGATCCTGGAAGGGACGAACGAGATCATGAGACTCATCGTCGGACGCGAGATGCTGCGCCCCTCCGGATCCGCCTCCGTGCAGCGGGGCGGCGCGGACCGCATGCGGAGCGCATCATGACGCGTATCGCGTTCCTGGGCCTCGGGCACATGGGGCTGCCCATGGCGAAGAACCTGATCGCGGCCGGGCACGAGGTGCGCGGCTTCGACGTGATGCCCGCCGCGGTCGAGGCCGCCGCGGCCGCCGGCGTGCCGGTGACCCAGTTCGGCGTGGATGCGGTCGTGGGCGCCGAGGTCGTCATCACGATGTTCCCGGCCGGCCAGCACGTGATCGCCGCCTATCAGGACGAGCTGCTGGGCGCCGCGGAGCCGGGCACGCTGTTCATCGAGTCGTCAACGATCGCCGTGGACGAGGCGCGCACCGCGCACGCCCTCGCGATCGAGGCGGGCCACCGCAACATCGACGCCCCCGTGTCGGGGGGTGTCGTGGGCGCGGAGAACGGCACCCTCGCGTTCATGGTGGGCGGATCCGAGGAGGACTTCGCCGCGGCCCTTCCGCTGCTGGAGGTCATGGGCAAGCGCATCGTGCACTGCGGCGGGCCCGGGCTCGGGCAGGCCGCCAAGGTGTGCAACAACATGATCCTCGGCATCTCCCAGATCGCGGTCGCGGAGGCATTCGTGCTCGGCGAGCGGCTCGGGCTCGAGCACCAGGCGCTGTTCGACGTGGTGTCGCAGGCCTCGGGCCAGTGCTGGTCGATCACGACGAACTGCCCAGTGCCGGGACCGGTGCCGACGAGTCCCGCCAACCGCGACTATCAGCCCGGGTTCGCGGGCGCCCTCATGGCGAAGGACCTGGGGCTCGCGCTGCAGGCGATCGAGGGCACCGGCACCGAGGCGCGGATGGGGCGGCTCGCTCAGCAGATCTACGCCGACTTCGCCGCGGGTGCCGGCGCGGGTCGCGACTTCTCCGGCATCATCACGGACATCCGCGACGCGTCCTGAGCCTCGGCGCGGTCCGCGTACGGTGTTCAACGGCCGCCCATAGGAATCGGCGACATACTGGATGTGCCACGACGATGCGGCGAAGGGACGAGCATGGCCACGAGCGAGTACGAGACGATCCTCACGGAGCAGCGCGGACGCGTCGGCTGGATCACCCTGAACCGCCCGCAGGCGCTGAACGCCCTGAACGCGCAGGTGGCCTCCGAGGTCACCGCCGCCGCGACCGCGTTCGACGCGGATGAGGGCATCGGCGCGATCGTCGTCACCGGCTCCGAGAAGGCCTTCGCCGCCGGCGCCGACATCAAGGAGATGGAGTCGATGTCGGCCGCGGAGATGACCGCGACCGATCATTTCGGCGCATGGCGCGACTTCGCCGCGGTGCGCACCCCCGTGATCGCCGCGGTGTCGGGCTTCGCCCTGGGCGGCGGCTGCGAGCTCGCGATGATGTGCGACATCATCCTCGCCGCGGACACCGCGAAGTTCGGCCAGCCCGAGGTGAACCTCGGCGTCATCCCCGGCATGGGCGGCACCCAGCGCCTGATCCGTGCGATCGGCTACTACAAGGCGGCCGAGCTGGTGCTGTCGGGCCGGATCATGGGCGCCGAGGAGGCGGAGCGCGCCGGGCTGGTCTCGCGCGTGGTGCCCTCGGCGGATCTGCTGTCCGAGGCCTCGACGCTCGCGGAGTCGATCGCGGGAAAGTCGCTGCCGTCGATCCTCGCGGCCAAGGCCACGCTCGACGCCGCCATGGAGACCACGCTCGCGGTCGGCCTGGACATCGAGCGGGAGGCCTTCGCGAGCCTGTTCGACACGGTCGACCAGAAGGAGGGCATGGCCGCCTTCCGTGAGAAGCGTCCACCGCAGTTCGTGAACCGGTGAGCGACATGGCTGACCTCCGCACTCTCGGATCCCCCTCCGATCCGCGCCGTCGGACCGCGCCCGTCGCGCCCGTCGATGAGGCGTCCAATGTGGTGCCTCTGTTCGCCGACGGCGCGCTGCCGGACATCTCGGACCTGCGCCTGAGCGAGGACGACCGGCGCGAGCTGGTGGGCTGGACCATCGCCTGCGCCGAACGCCTGCTGCCGCTGTTCCAGGCCGAGCGCCCCGACGACGACCGGCCGCACCAGGCGCTCGCCGCGGCGGAGGCGTTCCTGCGCGGCGAGCTCGACATCGACGGGGTGCGCGAGAAGGCGTTCGCGTGCCACGAGGCCGCACGCCAGGCGAAGGATCCGAGCGCGGTCGCCGCCGCACGGGTGTGCGGGCAGGCGGTCGCCGTCGCGCACCTCGCCGGGCACAGCAGGCAGGTTCCGCGGCACACCGCCCGGGCGTTCCCCGGCGACCGGTCGCGGCGCGACGAGGAGCTCGCCTGGCAGCGGATGAACATCCCGGCCCGCTTCGACGCCTACGTCTACGAGGGCGACTGACGTCCCTCATCCGGTCCCGGAGCGAGGCCTGACGCCGCATCGGTCCCTGAGCGAGGAGCGAAGCGACGAGACGAAGGGCGTCGGCCACCATGCGTCCTTCGTCTCGCTGCGCTCGCTCAGGAACCGGGAACCCGGGACGTCAGGCGCGGAGGTCGTCCAGCGCCTTGGCGATGCGGCGCTCGCGGGTGGCGTCCTGCTTGGCGTCGGCGACGGAGACCGCGATCTCCTTGCGGCGCGTGAAGCTCAGCGCCTCGTAGGCGGCGGTGAGACCGGCGTCGGCGAGGGCGGACGCCAGGGCGTCGGGCACGTCGACCGTGCGCTCGGCGGCGTCCGGTGCGATCACGGCGTCGAACTCCTCGCCGAGTTCGATGCCCATCGCGGCGCGGTTCGCCTTGCTGAAGCCGATGAGGTTCTTGCCGCCCATGCGCGCGAGGCGCAGGCGGGCGGTGTTCTCGCGGATCGTCACGGTGACGGGGAAGGCCTTCGCGCTGCTGATCCCGGCGACCTGTGCATCGGTGAGGACGATGGCACCCGCCGGTCCCATGGGCTCGAGGACGGTGCGGATCCGCAATTCGCTCATGCCGGAAAGCCTACGACCGCTCCGCCAGGGCGGCGAGGGTGTCATTGCGCTGCTGGATGAGTCGGATCAGGTGCCGCCTCATCACGAGCGCGTCGACGATCCGCCCGATCGGGCCGAACGGGGAGCGGAACACGATCTCGTCGCGCATGAGGGTTCCGCGCCCGCGGGGCCCTGCGGGCGAGGCAGAGGCCGATGCCGGCTCGAAGGTGTGGCGGTGCCGGAACTCGGCGAACGGTCCGCGGATCCGCCGGTCCGAGAACGTGTGCGGCTCATCCACGTCGAACACGAGCGAGGTCATCCGGAAGCGGATCCCGAAGTGTCGGGCGTCCCAGGTGACCGTGTCGCCCTCCGCCATCCGCCCGGCGTGCACGCCGTCGGCGATGCGCTCGTCGTGCGCTGCCATCGAGTCGACGTGCACGTCCACGTCCAGGGAGAGGGCGAACACCCGCTCGACGGGAGCGGCGATCGTCCGCTCCAGGACGAAAGAGCCCATCAGAGCGGATCCGGCTGCGGGCGGGGATCGGCGAAGTCGCCGGCCGCCTTGCGCATGCGCGCCACGATCGCGACGAGATCCGCCGTGTCCTGCGAGGAGATCCCGGGATCCGCGAACACCTCGTCGTTGAGCGCGGTGGTGGCGCGCTCAACGAGGTCGCGGCCGGTCTCGGTGAGCTCGAGCAGCGCGGCGCGGCCGTCGTGGGGGTCGCGGTGCCGCGCGATCAGTCCGTCGCGCACGAGCCTGTCTGCCGTGCTGGAGACGCTCGTCGCGTGCACCTGCAGCCGCGCGACGACACTGGACAGCGGCAGGGTGCCGGTGCGGCTGAACGCGAGCAGGCGCAGCACCTCGTACCGGGCGAACGACAGGGCGAACGGCCGCAGCGCCGCGTCGACGCGGGCGAGCAGCAGCTGCTGGGCGCGCATCACCGAGGTGACCAGGGACATGCCGTCGGCGGCATCGGTCCAGCCGTGCGCGAGCCACTGCCGCTTCGCCTCGGCGAGCGGGTCGACGGGCAGCGGATGCGGGCGGACCATGCCCCTACGTTACCGGGGGTCAGGCGAGGGAGCGGCCTGCGGCGGCGCGGCCGACGGCAGCGCCGCGGGTGGGGTCCACTGCTCCCGGCGCTTGTCGGCAATGTATACATTCATGGGGGTGTCGGCCGGTGAATCGGGGGAAACCCCCAGCGTTTGGCTACATAGAGACGCATGCCGATAGACTCGCCGTGTCGTGAGGAGCAATCGATGAGGATCTTCGTCCTGGTGAAAGAGGTGCCCGACACCTACGGGGACCGCAAGCTCGACCTGGAGACGGGTCTGGCCAACCGCGGCGCCGGAGAGGTGGTGCTCGACGAGATCACCGAGCGTGCGCTCGAGGTGGCGCTGAGCTACGCCGACGCGAACCCCGGCACCGAGGTCGTGGCGCTCTCGATGGCCCCGGAATCCGCCACGGCGTCGATCCGGCGCGCGCTCGCGATCGGCGCGGGATCCGCGGTGCACGTCGTGGATGAGGCGCTCCGCGGCGCGGACCTGGGGCTCACGGCGGCGGTGCTCGCGGCGGCGCTCCGACGCGGCGAGGCGGACCTCGTCCTCACGGGCAACCTCTCCACGGACGGGTCCGGCGGCGTCATCCCCGCCATGCTCGCCGAGCACCTCGGCTTCGCCCAGGCGACCGCACTGAGCGCACTCGCGATCGGCGCCGATGCCGTCACCGCGACCCGTGCGACGGACTTCGGATCCCAGCAGGTGACCGTGCCGCTGCCCGCCGTGATCTCGATCACCGAGGCCCTGCCCGATGCGCGCTTCCCGAACTTCAAGGGCATCATGGCGGCGAAGAAGAAGCCGCTCG
>JAFDWP010000075.1 GCA_018268435.1 Actinomycetota bacterium | reverse complement strand
TCTTCTTCAGCTCGGCACGACGCTCGGCGTAACGCTCGACGACGACCTTGCGCTGCTCGTTGCGCGCGATCTTGCTCTTCTTAGCCATGGATCAACGCTCCTCTCGGAATTCGACGTGCTTGCGGACCACCGGGTCGTACTTCTTCAGCACGAGGCGGTCGGGGGTGTTGCGACGGTTCTTCTTGGTCACGTAGGTGTAACCGGTGCCGGCCGTCGAACGCAGCTTGATGATCGGACGGATGTCCTGAGCCTTCTTGGCCATTAGAGCTTCACACCCTTCGCCTGGAGGTCCGCGACGACCTTCTCGATACCGCGGGCGTCGATCACCTTGATGCCCTTGGCGGACACGTTCAGGGTGACCTTACGACCGAGCGACGGCACGAAATAGGTCTTCTTCTGCACGTTCGGGTCGAAGCGGCGCTTCGTCCGACGGTGCGAGTGCGAGATGTTGTGACCGAAACCGGGAACTGCTCCGGTCACCTGGCACACTGCTGCCATGATGACTCCTTCTCTACCGTGAGGCCGACGACCTCACCCAAGATCCCTTGTCTGCACGCCTCTCCCCTCGCCGCCCTTCGACAAGCTCAGGGACCAAAGAGGAGGAGGCATACGAACTGCGCACAGGAGTGTGCGCAGACAAAGAGTCAGCCTAGCACGGATCCACCCCGGGCGTGTCGGCGCTGCCGGACGCCCGAGCCGCCTCCGCCGCCCCCCGTCCCCAGCGGAACGGCGACACCGTCGGATCCCCGGGGATCCAGAACCGCCACGGGAACGCGTCGGTGCCGGCCTGCCCCGCGACGCCCACCCGCGGGCCCACCGCGAACTCGGCGAGCGGCTCGCCCAGCCACAGCTCGGCGACCGCTCCGGCCCGCGCGACGCCCGTGATCGCGTCGATGCCGTCGTGCTGCGGGTGCCGCAGCCCCGACGCCTGCCCGAATCGACCCGGCCCCCGGGCGAGGTCGCGCAGCTCCCGCGGCCGTATCTCAGGATGGATTCCGGCGATGGGCGTTTTTCCGGCCGATTCCGGCGCAGCGGCCGAATCCGTCCTGAGAACGGACCCGAGGCCCCGGCGCTCGGCTGCCGCCGGCACCCCGGACTCCACCGCGCCGGCGCGCAGCAGCACTCCGCCAGCGACGCCGTCCGGCGCGCAGACCACGTTCACGCAGGAGTGGATCCCGTGGCTGAGGTACACGTACAGGTGCCCCGGTTCGCCCCACATCGTGGCGTTGCGGGCGGTGCGGCCCATCCGGGCGTGCGAGCCCGGGTCGGGCCGATCCCCGACGCCCTTGCCGTGATAGGCCTCGACCTCGGTGATGCGCAGGGTGACCGCCGTGCCGTCGACGACGGTGCGCAGCCGGGCGCCGAGCAGCCGCGGGGCGACCTCGAGGGGCAGCGCGAGCAGGTCCTCCCGCCGGGCCCGGCGCAGCCCCTCTCCCGGAGGCGGGGGCACGGCGGTCATCAGCGGCGCGGCGCCGCCGTGCACCACGACGGGTCGAAGCCCGAGAGCACCACGAGCTCCTTGCCGGACGTCGTGTCGATGATGTGGGTCTGCATCGTGGTCGGCAGCGGCAGCAGAGCCTTGTCGTAGGGGTTGCTCACGAGCTTCGGCGCCACCACGATCGCGCTGTACTGACCGCTCGGCGACGGGCAGGCCTGCATGATGGCGTCGGATCCGGTCACGCTGAACAGCTTCGCCGCCTTGCCGTCGTCGGCGACGCGCGTCACGATCTGCCCGGTCGGCAGCCCGCTGGCGTCGCGCGTGGCGACCTGGCGCAGCGTGCCCCCGGGGAACGGCGCGATGGTGCCCGGCGTGCCGAAGTCGGGGCTCGAGGCGGCCAGCGGCTTCTCGGATCCGTCCGCGAGGTTCAGTTCGACGAGTGCGCCGTCGCGGCTGATGATCGCGGTGTCCGTGCCCTGGGTGACGCCCTCGATGGTCTGCGCCGATCCGAGGGAGGTCGGGGCGGCCTTGGCATCGGCCCGGTCCTGGACGTACAGCGCGCCGGTGAAGTCGATGAACAGCGCCGAGGACGAGTCGGACACGAACGTCCACTGCCCGACGCTCGGCTGCGCGTCGCCGAGCGACACGATCTGCGGCTCGCTGTCGCCGGTGAGCGACTGCGTGACGAGGACGCTCGCGCGCCCGCTGGTCGCGCTCACGCCCTTGTCGGTGAACGTGTAGCCGACGAGGTCGCCGCGCTCGGACACCTGCAGCGACGAGAGGAATCCCGGTCCGGGCAGCGCGAGCTCGCGCTCGTTCTTGCCGTCCCGGTCCGTCACGTGCAGCGCCGAGACGCCGTCCTTCTCGGTGGCGATCACGAGGTGGTCCGCGGCCGCACGGAAGTCGTCGATCTTCTCGTGCTGCACGACGGGGACGGCGTTCTTGCCGCCCAGGTCGGTGTGGAAGATGGTGTCGTCGCCGTCGGGGTTGCGCTGCAGCAGGAAGATCGTCGACTTCGGCGTCTGGAACGTCGCCTGGAGGGTGCCGCTGCGCTTGTCAGTGCCGGTCGCGTCTTTCACGGTCACCGTGTACTGGGTGTCGTCGTCGAGCGGCACCGTGAAGCGCACGCCGATCTCGCGGCCCGAGGTGTCGACGGTGAACGGCGTCCGCGGGCTGACCGTGACCTGGGACGGATCCACCTTCGCCATCGCCTGGCTGGCGGTGATGACCATGCGCGCACCGGAGGACTCGATCGCGGCCTGCCCGTCGATCTTGACGCTGCTGATCCGCGGCCCCTGCAGCAGCGTGAACGCGCCGAAGCCCGCGACGGCGAGCACGACGACGCCGATCACGGCACCCAGGATGAGCGGAAGCCTGCGCCGGCGCGCGACCGGCTCCGGCGTGGGGTGGGGCTCCCAGGCGGGCGCCTCGAAGCGCGGATCGGATCCGGGTTCCGCCGCGCCCGAGGCGGCCTCGGGCGCACCGGCGGCGTCCGGCGCGGCCTCGGGTGCGACCGGCTCGGGCCGGGCTTCCGGCTCCGGATCCGGGGTCGGCGGGACCGCGTGCACCGGCGTGCCGGGAACCTCGGGGGTCGCCTCCGGCTCGGGCGCTGCGGTCGGGTCGACCGGGGTCTCCTCCTCGGCGGCGCGGCGGGCGCGCAGCTCGGCGCGGGTGAGGGGATGATCCGCGTCGTCAGTGCTCATGGGGATCCTTCGGCTGGTCGGCGAGGAGGCCGGTGCGGGCACGGCGGCCGGGGGTCGTCAGGGTCACGCCGCGATCACTCCTGGGCGGCGTTGGCGCAGCTCGCGCACAGGCCGAAGATGTCGACGACGTGCTCGGCGTCGCGGAAGCCGTGCAGGGCCGCGGTGCGCTGCGCCCACTGCTCGACGTCGGTGGCCTCGATCTCCACGGTCATGCCGCAGGATCGGCAGATCAGGTGGTGGTGGTGGCCCTCACTGCTGCAGGCGCGGTACAGCGCCTCGCCCTCAGGGCTCTGCAGCGAATCGGCGTCGCCGGAGGCGGCCAGGCCCGCGAGCGCCCGGTACACCGTGGCCAGCCCGATGCCGGTGTTGGCCTCGCGCAGAGCGGCGTGCAGCGTCTGCGCGCTCACGAAACCGCGTGCGTCGGAGAGCTCCTCCCGCACGCGCTCACGCTGCCACGTGTTCCGCTGGGCCATGCCCCGAGTCTAGAGCGACCCGCTGACGCACGGCTGGGAGCGCGGCTTCCCCGGTTCCTGAGCGAGCGCAGCGCCCCTGGT
>JAFDWP010000074.1 GCA_018268435.1 Actinomycetota bacterium | reverse complement strand
CGATGGCATCCGCATCGATCCGTTGTGGACCGGCTGGGTCATCCTGGTGGGCGGACCCCGGCGCGGTGCGGCGCGCCTACACTGGATCCGTGGCACGTTTCCTTGTGATCGGCGGTTTTCTGGCCGCGGTCTTCTGGGTGTTCAGCATCGTCGACTGCATCGTGCAGCCGGCGGGGCGGCACCGCGGCGTGCCCAAGGGCGTGTGGATCGCGATCGTGGTGGTGTTCCCGGTGATCGGCGGCCTGCTGTGGTTCGCGATCGGCCGCACTCGGCGCGGGCGCACGGCCGATCAGGAGCGCTACCTCACGCGAGACGACGCGGAGCCGCCGCAGCGCATCAGCCCGGCCGAGCAGGAGCGGCTGATCAAGGAGCTCCAGGACGAACTCGCGCGGCTCGACGACCGCGGCGACACCGATTCCCCCGGCCCGCGTCCGTGACGGCGCCCGCCGAGTCACCCGCGACCGAGGCGGCCGTACGCCTGCTGACGAGCCTGGTGGCGCACGGTGTGCGTGAGATCGTACTCTCGCCCGGATCCCGTTCCCAGGCGCTCGCGCTCGCCGCGACGGCCCTGGCGCGCTCCGGATCCGTGCGCGTGCACGTGCGCATCGACGAGCGCGTCGCCGGTTTCACGGCGCTCGGCATCGCCCGGGAGTCCGGCACCCCCGCCGCGCTGATCTGCACCTCCGGCACCGCCACCGCCGGCTATCTGCCCGCGGTGATGGAGGCGTTCCACGCCGGGGTGCCGGTGATCCTGCTCACGGCTGACCGGCCGCCGGAGCTGCGCGGCATCGGGGCGAACCAGGCCACAACCCAGCCGGGGATGTTCCGCCCCTGGGCGCGGCTGAGCGTCGACGCCCCGGTGCCGGGCGACGCCGATCCCGCCCTGTTCTCCGCGCTCGGGGCCGAGGCGGTGGCCGCGGCGCTCGGCCTCGCCGGAGACGGGCTCGACGGGGTCGCCGGCCCCGTGCACCTGAACCTGCCCGCCCGGGAGCCGCTCTCCGGCGCCGTGCCGGATCCGCTCCGCGCGTCCGGGGACGCTCCGCCGCGGCCCGCGCCCGTGCAGCCGCTGCGGGTCGCCGCAGGCCCGCGCACGGTCGTGGTGGCCGGCGCGGACGCCGGGGCCGATGCCGTGCGGATCGCCCGGGAGGGCGGCTGGCCGCTGATCGCCGAGGTCGTCAGCGGATCCCGGACGGGGGAGCAGCTTGTGCCCGACTACCGGGAACGGCTGCGCGACCCCGCCCTGGTCGGCCGCGTCCAGCGCGTCATCGTGTGCGGGCATCCGACGCTCAGCCGCGAGGTCCCGGCCCTGGTGCGCCGTGCGGATGTCGAGGTCATCGCCGTGCGCCGGGGCGGCGAGCGGCTGAACCTCTCCGGCGCCGCGGTGGACGCGCGGGCGGTCGCGGTCGAGCCCGGGCCGATCGACGCCGAGTGGCTGGCGGCGTGGACCGCCCCCGCCGCGGATCCGGCAGAGGAGGCCGGTGACGGCGGGTCCGTCGGGTCGGCGCCGGACGCGCCCCTGAACCGCGCCGCGCTCGTGCGGGCGGTGTGGGACGCGAGCGGCGCGGCGGACCGGCTGCTGTTCGGGTCGTCGCGGATCGTGCGCGTGGCTGACCAGCTGCTCGGCGGCCGGGACGTGCACGTGCACGCCAACCGTGGACTCGCCGGCATCGACGGCACCATCGCCACGGGCATCGGCATCGCGCTCGCCGCACAGGCCGCGGGATCCGCCGGCGTCACGCGCGTGCTGCTCGGCGACCTCTCCCTGCTGCACGACGTCGGATCCCTGTTGCTGCCGGCCGGGGAGACGGCCCCGCGGATCCAGGTGATCGTCGGCAACGACGGCGGCGGCACCATCTTCGACGGGCTCGAGGTTGCGGGCACCGCCCCGTCGGCCGACCTGGACCGCGTCTTCTACACGCCGCAGGCCGTCGCCCTGGCGCCGCTCGCCGCCGCCTACGGGTGGACTTACGCGCGCGCCGGCACGCGCGCGGAGCTCGAGCGGGCGCTCGCCGCGGACGTCGACGGCCCGCAGGTCATCGAGGTGCCCCTGCCGCGCTGAGCCCGGCTTCCGGCGGCGCGGGGCGGCTCGAGGATCTCAGCGACCGCCGCGGCGGGGCGATGCGGCATCATGGGGGCATGAGCCAGCACTCCGCCGGGTGGGCCGCACCGGCCGCTGAAATCCTCCGCGTCCCCTCCGCCGGCCTCGCGGGGGTCGACCCGGATTCGACGCCCGGCTACGAGGGGTCGAAGGCCGACGGTGCGCTCTCGCTGGAGTCCGGGCTGCTCGCGCTCGGCGACCTGCAGGAGCGGCTGTTCGCACGCTCCGCCGTCGGCGAGGCGCGCTCGAGCGTGCTGCTGGTGCTGCAGGCGATGGACTCGGCGGGCAAGGGCGGCATCGTGCGGCACGTGGTCGGCGGTGTGGATCCGCAGGGCGTGGAGCTCGCCGCGTTCAAGGCGCCGACCGAGGAGGAGCGCCGGCACGACTTCCTCTGGCGCATCGAGAAGCGCCTGCCGCGCCAGGGCATGATCGGGGTGTTCGACCGGTCGCAGTACGAGGACGTCCTCATCGGCCGCGTGCGCGAGCTCGCCCCGGCGGAGGAGATCGAACGGCGCTACGGCGCGATCGTCGACTTCGAGAAACGCGTGGCCGACGCCGGCACCCGCATCGTCAAGGTCATGCTGCACATCTCCCGCGACGAGCAGAAGAAGCGCCTCATGGAGCGCCTGGAACGGCCCGAGAAGCATTGGAAGTTCAACCCGGGCGACATCGACGAGCGTCTGCTCTGGGACGACTACATGGCCGCGTACGACACCGTCTTCGAGCGGACCTCGACCGACGTCGCGCCCTGGTACGTGATCCCTGCGGATCACAAGTGGTACGCGCGGCTCGCGGTGCAGGAGCTGCTGCTCGCCGCGCTCGAGGACATCGACCCGCAGTGGCCGATCGCGGGCTTCGACGTCGAGGCCGAGAAGAAGCGGCTCGCCGCGAGCTGAGCCCGTCTCTGGTCCTGTTTCGAAGCGCGCAGATGCTCGCGATCAGCGGTCGGAACCCGCAATTCGCGCGCTTTGACAGCGTGGGTCCGGGTCCGGGTCAGGCGAGCGCGTCGACGATCGGACGGAACTTCACCCGGGTCTCGAGCAGCTCCGCCTCCGGGTCGCTGCCGGCGACGATCCCGGCACCGGCGTACGCGGTGAGGGCGATCGGGGATCCGGGTCCGGCCGCGTGGAACTGCGCGCAGCGCAGCGCGATCGCCCACTCGCCGTTGCCGTGGCCGTCGATCCAGCCGACGGGTCCGGCGTACCGGCCCCGATCGAAGGGCTCGAGCTCGCGGATCGCCGCGATCGCCGCCTCAGTCGGGCTGCCGGCGACGGCGGCCGTCGGATGCAGCGCCGCGGCGAGGTCCAGGGCGGCCGCACCGTCGCTCAGTCGCGCGCGCACGTCGGTCGCGAGGTGGAACAGGTTCGGCAGCTCCAGGATGAACGGACCGCCCTCGGCGTCCAGGTCGGTCGTGTGCGGCGCGAGCGAGGCGACCACGCTGCGCACCGCGAACGCGTGCTCATCGTTGTCCTTGGGGCTGTCCGCGAGGGCGGCGGCGGCACGCGCGTCGGTCACCGCGTCGGCGCCACGGGCGGCGGTGCCGGCGAGCACCCGCGCGGTGACCGCACCGCCCTGCACCGTGACGAGTGTCTCCGGACTCGCGCCGATGAGGCCGTCCACGGCGAACGCCCACGTGTCGGGGTACTCGGTGCTGAGCGCCCGCACGAGCCGGCGGAGGTCGGACCCCGCCGGCACCGTGCCGACGAGATCGCGCGCGAGCACGACCTTGCCGTAGTGCGCGTCGGCGATCGCGGACAGCGCGGCGCGCACCGACGCCTGGTAGCCCTG
>JAFDWP010000073.1 GCA_018268435.1 Actinomycetota bacterium | reverse complement strand
CCGTCGACCAGCGTCGCATAGTGGCCGGTGCAGACCGCGTCGAAGCCGAGCTCGATCGCGCGCTCCAGAAGGGCGGCGAACTTGATCTTCTCGTTGCAGCGCAGACACGGGTTCGGGGTGCGGCCCGCGCGGTACTCCGCCACGAAGTCGTCGATGACGTCCTCGCGGAACCGCTCGGAGAAGTCCCACACGTAGAACGGGATGCCGAGCACGTCCGCGGCACGGCGGGCGTCGATCGCGTCCTCGATCGTGCAGCAGCCGCGGCTGCCGGTGCGCAGGGTGCCTCCGGCGCGGGACAGCGCAAGATGCACGCCGACCACGTCGTGGCCCGCCTCGACCGCACGCGCCGCGGCCACTGCGGAGTCCACTCCCCCGCTCATCGCCGCCAGCACACGCATGGATCCAGTGTACGAGCGCCACGCTGGGCGCGGCCCGGGCGCTTCGAGAGCCTCACCGACCGGAGGCGCGGGCGTAGGCGTCGCCGATCACCGCGAGCACGGCGTCGACGTCGGCGTCGGTGGAGGTGCGGCCGAGGCTGAACCGGATCACGCTGCGGGCCTCGGCCTCGCTGCGTCCGAGCGCCTGCACGACGTGCGACGGCTCGGCGACGCCGGCCTGGCACGCGGATCCTGCCGAGGCGGAGATGCCCGCCCTGTCCAGCAGGAAGAGCAGGCTCTCGCTCGGCGCGCCGGGGAACAGCAGGTGCGCGTTGCCCGGCAGCCGCCCGAGGGGATCGCCGTCGCCGAGCAGGCGTGCGTCCGGGATCGACCCGAGGATCCCCGCGACGAGCCGGTCGCGCAGCACGCCGAGTCGGGCGGATTCGGCGCTGCGGTCGGATTCGGCGCGCTCCGCCGCCACGGCGAGCGCCGCGGCGCCCGCCACGTCCTGTGTTCCGGCGCGGAGACCGCGCTGCTGCGCTCCGCCGTGCAGGAGCGCGGCGAGGCGTGCGGTGCGGGCGACCACGAGCGCGCCCGTGCCGACGGGGGCGCCGATCTTGTGCCCGGCCACGCTGAGCGCGACGAGCCCTGCGCCCGCCGGCGCATCGCCGCGCCACCCGTGGAACGACACCGGCAGGTGACCGAGCGCCGCGACGGCGTCCAGGTGCAGCGGCACCCCCGCCCCCGCCGCGGCGTGCGCCAGGGCCGCCGCATCGTTCACCGTGCCCACCTCGTTGTTCGCCACCAGGGCCGTCGCCACGGCCACACCGCCCGCAGCGACCGCCGCCGCGAACCGGTCGACGGGGATGCGGCCCACGGCGTCCACGGGAACCGGGAGCACCCGCGCACCCTCTGCGGCGAGCGCGGCCGCGGTGTCGAGGGTCGCGTGGTGCTCGGCGTCCGGCAGCACGACCGCATCCGCCGGCGCGATGCGGGAGCGCCACAGCCCCTGCACGGCGAGGTTCACCGACTCGGTGCCGCCGGAGGTCAGCACGACCTCGGGCGGATCGCACTCGAGCACGGCTGCGAGGCGCTCCCGGGACTCCTCGAGGATCCGGCGCGCCTGCTGCCCCGCACCGTGCGTCGACGAGGCGTTCCCGGTCAGCCGTGCGACACGCAGCCACTCCTCCGCGGCCTCGGGCCGCAGATCGGTGGTGGCGGCATGATCCAGATAGTGCACCCCTCCACTCTCGCACCTCGCACGGGCGTGGGACTCGGTGGCACGCATCGCGGGACGCAGTGGCGTCCCGGTCGCCCTGCGCCGCGTATTCTTTCCGTCATGTGTCCGCATGCGACAGAACCCGAGACGCCGGCACCCGACGGCGAGGGCTGCTCCCTGTGCAGCTCGTCCCTGGACGACCTGGGTGTCCGCCTTCATGACGGGGTCGCCACGCTGCGCGTCTGGTCCCAGAACGCGTCCGCGATCGAACTCGTGATCTTCGACGAGACCGACCTGGACTGGGAGACCGCCCAGCTCGGACTCGAGCGGCGGCCCGGCGGCGTGTGGGAGATCACCACCCACCTCCTGCAGCCGGGCACCCGGTACGCCCTGCGCGTCGGCGGGGCGCACAGCCCGGGCAACACGTTCAACCCGGAGACCCTGCTGCTCGACCCCTACGCGCGCGGCCTGGCCCAGGGCGACGGCTACGAGGAGTGGCGGTCCGTCGTCATCGCCGACGGCTTCGACTGGGGCGGTGTCGCCAAGCCGCAGCGGCCGCTGGACCGCACGGTGATCTACGAGGGCCACGTCAAGGGGCTCACGAAGCGCCACCCCGGCGTCCCGCCCGCGCTGCATGGGGCGTATGCCGGCCTCGCGCACCCCGCGATGATCGAGTACTACCGCGAACTCGGCATCACCGCGATCGAGCTGCTGCCGGTCCAGGCGTTCGCCTCCGAGCCGCGCCTGCTGGATCGGGGCCTGTCGAACTACTGGGGCTACAACACGCTGAACTTCTTCACCCCGCACGCGGCCTACGCCACCGAGGAGTCCCGCAAGGCGGGGCCGGAGGCGATCCTGCGCGAGTTCAAGGGCATGGTGAAGCTGCTGCACGAGGCGGGCATCGAGGTGATCCTCGACGTCGTGTACAACCACACGAACGAAGAGGGCATCGGCGGTCCCCGCACGAGCCTGCGCGGCATCGACAACGCCCTGTACTACCGCCAGCACGAGGACGGCAGCTACATCGACACCACGGGGTGCGGGAACACCCTCGACACCGCGACTCCGGCGGCGGCACGTCTCGTGCTGGACTCCCTGCGCTACTGGGCGACCGAGATGCAGGTCGACGGCTTCCGCTTCGACCTGGCGACCGCGCTCGGCCGTGACGGCGAGAACACCTACACGCCGGATCACCCCCTGCTGCAGGCGATCCGGACGGACCCCGCCCTCGCGGGGGTGAAGATCATCGCCGAGCCCTGGGACGTGGGCTTCGGCGGCTGGCAGACCGGGAACTTCCCCACGGGCTGGAGCGAGTGGAACGATCGCTACCGCGACCGCGTCCGCAACTTCTGGCTCAGCGACATCGACTACGCCCGGCGCGCCTCGGCTCCCACCGGCATCGGCGGCTTCGCCGGTCGGCTCTCCGGTTCGTCGAAGACCTTCAGCGACGAGCGCGGTCCGCTCGCCAGCATCAACTTCGTGACCGCGCACGACGGGTTCACCCTGCACGACCTCGTCGCGTACGACGTGAAGCACAACGAGGCCAACGGCGAGGACAACCGCGACGGCGCCGACATGAACCGCTCCTTCAACCACGGCGCCGAGGGCCCCACGGACGACCCGGGCATCCTCACCGCCCGGCGCAAGGCGATGCGCAACCTGCTCGGCACGCTCATGCTCTCCGCCGGCGTGCCGATGCTCACCGCCGGCGACGAGTTCGGACGCACGCAGCGCGGCAACAACAACGCCTACTGCCAGGACTCCGCGCTGAGCTGGCTGAACTGGGATCACGAGCCGTGGCAGCAGGATCTGCTCGCGCACGCATCGCTGCTGACCCGGCTGCGCGATCAGAACCCGGCGCTGCGCCCGCTGCGCTACGCGCGGCTCGGCGAGCACATCCCCAACGCCTCGGTCATGGACTGGTACGACCAGGACGGCGAGACGATGGAGGTCGAGCAGTGGAACGACCCCCGCAACCGCACCCTGCAGTACGCGGCCGCCTCCACACCCGACACCGAGGCCTTCAACCGGATCCTCCTCGTCGTGCACGGCACCGAGTCGCCCACCGATGTGCGGCTGCCCGCGATCGAGGGCGTTTCGGGCTTCGTCTCGCTGTGGTCGAGCGCCGATGAGCGTCCCTCGCCCGTCGAGACCGTGCACCGGCCGGGAGAGGTGATCACCCTTCCCGGCACATCGATGCGACTGTTCCGCGCGGAGTGACCGCGGGTTGCCGCCATGTCGCTCCAAGCGCGGTAGGTTCGGGGTGTGTCCGAAGGAACTGCCGCTCCCACCTCGTCCGATGCTCTCCGCAGCACCGCTCAGATCCCGGTGCGCGCACTGCCGGACATCGACGCCGCGGATGCCCAGACCACCCGCATCCCGCTCGCGGATCCGTCCCCGGCGGCGCCCGAGGGCTTCCACCCCAAGGCGTTCGCCGGAGAGGTGATCCCGTTCCGGGTCGTCGCGTTCCGCGAAGGGCACGACCGGATCGGGGTGCATCTGCGTCTGCGCACTCCGAACCACCAGGAGAGCCTGCACCGGCTCACACCCCTGGAGGACGGCACCGACCGCTGGCAGGTGGACGTCGCCCTCGACGAGCAGCACGCCTGGACGTTCCGGTTCGAGGCCTTCGCCGACGAGTTCGCCACCTGGGCGCATGCGGCGGAGCTGAAGATCGCCGCCGGCGTCGACGTCGACGTGATGCGCGCCCTGGGCGCGCAGCTGCTCGACCGCGCCGCGGCGGACAGGAGCCGCCCCAAGTCCGAGCGCAAGCGGCTCGCGGCGATCGCGGAGACCCTGACCGGCCCGGATGCGGCGGGCGAGGATGCGCTCGCCGTCGCGACCGATCCCGAGCTCGCGGCGATCTTCGCCGACCGCCCGCTCACGTCCCTCGATTCGGCGACCGCCTGGCAGCAGGTCCTCGTGGAGCGGACGATCGCCGGAGCCGCCGCCTGGTACGAGTTCTTCCCGCGCTCGGAGGGTGCCGTGCAGAGCGCCGACGGCACGATCTCGAGCGGGACCTTCGCGACCGCCGCCGAGCGCCTCCCCGCCGTCGCCGCGATGGGCTTCGACGTGCTCTACCTGCCTCCGATCCACCCGATCGGCCGGCTCAACCGCAAGGGGCCGAACAACACGCTCACCGCCGGTCCGGACGACCCGGGGTCCCCGTGGGCCGTCGGAGCCGCGGAAGGCGGGCACGATGCGGTGCACCCGGATCTGGGCACCCTCTCCGACTTCCGTGACTTCGTGCAGCAGGCGCACACGCTCGGGCTCGAGGTCGCGCTCGACCTCGCCCTCCAGGCCGCCCCCGACCACCCGTGGGTGAGCGAGCATCCCGAGTGGTTCACGGAACTGCCCGACGGGACCATCGCGTTCGCGGAGAACCCGCCGAAGAAGTACCAGGACATCTACCCGCTGAACTTCGACCGGGATCCGGTGGGCTTGTACACGGAGGTGCTGCGCGTCGTCGAGCACTGGATCTCCCAGGGCGTGCGGATCTTCCGCGTGGACAACCCGCACACCAAGCCGCTGCGGTTCTGGGAGTGGCTGATCCGCACCGTGAACACGAAGCACCCCGACGTCGTCTTCCTCGCCGAGGCGTTCACCCGCCCCGCTCCCATGCGGGGTCTCGCCGCGGTCGGGTTCCAGCAGAGCTACAGCTACTTCACCTGGCGCAACACCAAGGCTGAGCTGGAGGAGTTCCTGCTCTCGGTCTCGCAGGAGACGGCCGACTACATGCGCCCGAACCTGTTCGTGAACACCCCCGACATCCTCACCGAGTATCTGCAGTTCGGCGGACGCGCCGCCTACCGGATCCGCGCCGCCGTCGCCGCGACCGGGGCCCCGCTCTACGGCGTCTACGCCGGGTACGAGCTGTACGAGAACGTGGCCCGGCCCGGCTCCGAGGAGAACATCGACAACGAGAAGTACGAGTACAAGCTGCGCGACTGGGCCGCGGCCGAGGCGGAGGGGCGCTCGCTCGCGCCGTACCTGACCCGGCTGAACGAGATCCGTCGGGCGCATCCGGCGCTGCGTCAGCTGCGCAACCTGCAGCTGCACTGGAGCGACGACGACGCGATCCTGGTGTTCTCGAAGCACCTGGATGCGCGATTCACCGGCACGGGGTCCAGCGACACGATCATCGTGATCGCGAACGTCGACCCGCACTCGGTGCGGCAGACCACCGTGCACCTCGACACCCTCGCATGGGGTGTCGAGCCCGGGATGGCGTACGAGGTCGAGGACCTCGTCACCGGATCCGTCTGGACCTGGACGGATCACAATTTCGTGCGCCTGGACGCCTTCACGGAGCCGGTGCACATCCTCCATGTGAAGGGGCAGCCATGATCACCACGACGATCGATGCGGCTGTGCTCGAGGCCGTCGCCTCGGGCTCGCACCACGACCCGCACTCCGTGCTCGGAGCGCATCCGGAGACCACCGAGGACGGCAGGCGGGTGACGATCGTGCGCGCGCTCCGGCCGCTCGCGAAGACCGTCTCCGTGCTGCTCGACGGCGGCGTGGAGGTGCCCCTCGCCCATCTCGCCGAGGGCATCTGGGAGGGCGAGGTGACGGGTCCGGCGGGCGCCTACCGGATCAAGGCAACCTACGGAGATGCGCCAGACTGGACCTCCGCCGATGCCTACCGGCACGCCCCCACGATCGGCGAGCTCGACTTGCATCTCATCCGCGAGGGCCGGCACGAGCGGCTGTGGGAGGCGCTCGGCGCGCACGCGCGCTTCATCGACGGCGACCAGGGCACCGCGTTCACCGTGTGGGCCCCGCACGCCCGGGCCGTGCGCGTCGTCGGAGACTTCAACGACTGGGACGGCCGTCTCGACTCGATGCGGTCCATGGGCTCGAGCGGCGTGTGGGAGCTGTTCCTGCCCGGCGTCGACGTCGGCGCGCACTACAAGTACGAGATCCTCACGCGCAGCGGCACGTGGATCCTGAAGGCGGACCCGATGGCGCAGCTCGCCGAGGTCCCGCCCGCGACCGCCTCGATCGTGACGCGCTCGGAGTACGTCTGGGGCGACGGAGCCTGGATGACGCGCCGGGCCGCACGGCACGCCGTCGCACAGCCGATGAGCGTCTACGAGGTGCACCTCGGCTCGTGGCGTCCGGGACTCGGCTACCGCGACATCGCCGACGAGCTCATCGAGCACGTCACCGCGACCGGGTTCACACATGTCGAGTTCATGCCGGTGGCGGAGCACCCGTTCACCGGGTCCTGGGGCTACCAGGTGACCGGGTACTACGCGGCCACGCACCGCTACGGCGAACCGGACGACCTGCGCTTCCTCATCGACAAGCTCCACCAGGCCGGCATCGGCGTGATCATCGACTGGGTGCCGGGGCACTTCCCCAAGGACGCCTTCGCGCTCGCCCGATTCGACGGGGAGCCGGTGTACGAGCATCCGGACCCCCGCCGCGGCGAGCATCGGGACTGGGGCACGCTGATCTTCGACTACGGCCGCAATGAGGTGCGCAACTTCCTCGTCGCGAACGCGCTGTTCTGGCTGGACGAGTTCCACGCGGACGGACTGCGCGTCGACGCCGTGGCCTCGATGCTGTACCTCGACTACTCGCGCAACGACGGCGAGTGGGAGCCGAACGTGCACGGGGGGCGGGAGAACCTCGAGGCGATCCGGTTCCTGCAGGAGGTGAACGCGACGGCGTACCGCCGCCACCCCGGCGTCGTCATGGTCGCCGAGGAGTCCACGAGCTTCCCCGGCGTCACCGCGCCGACGGATCACAACGGACTCGGCTTCGGGTTCAAGTGGAACATGGGCTGGATGAACGACTCGCTCGTCTACATCGAGCGCGATCCGCTGTACCGCTCGCATCACCAGGGCGAGATGACGTTCTCCTTCGTCTACGCGTTCGGCGAGAACTACATCCTGCCGATCAGCCATGACGAGGTCGTGCACGGCAAGGGCAGCCTGCTGTCCAAGATGCCCGGCGATCACACCGCGAAGCTCGCGAACGTCCGCGCGTACCTCGGCTACATGTGGGGGCACCCGGGCAAGAACCTGTTGTTCATGGGTCAGGAGTTCGGCCAGCTGTCGGAGTGGTCGGTCGATCGCGCACTGGACTGGTGGCTGCTCGACCAGCCGTCGCACCGCCAGCTGCAGGACTTCGTCGGCGCCCTCAACAGCGCCTATCGGCAGAACTCGCCGCTGTGGGAGCGCGATCACGACAGCAGCTCGTTCGCGCGCATCGGCGCGCCGGACTGGGATCCGAACATCGTCGCCTTCGTGCGACGCGACGCGCACGGCGGCCACCTGGCCGTGATCAGCAACTTCGCCGGCACCACCCGCCACGGGGTGCGGCTCGACCTGCCGCTCGCCGGGGGATGGACCGAGGTGCTGAACACCGATGCGGCCGAGTTCGGCGGGCACGGCGAGGGGAACCTCGGCCTGGTGTACGCCACGGACATCGAGAACGGATCGCCGCAGGCGACGCTGACGGTACCCGCCCTGTCGACGATCTGGCTGCGGCACCAGCGCGATCCGCACGTGCCGATCGTGAGCAAGGGCTGAGTGAGACGATTCCGCCGGCGCCGACACTCCTAGGGTGAGAGACACCGAACGGAGTCGGCATGGCACACGAGGCACCGGACAGGACGCTCGTCGCGCGCGCGGCGGCGGGAAGCGACTCGGCCTTCCGCACGCTCTACCGCGCGTACGTCCGCCCCGTCTACTGGATCGCGCACGGCATCCTCGGCGACGCCGGCGATGCCGAGGACGTGACGCAGGAGACGTTCGTCGTGGCCTGGCGGAAGCTGCCGGGTCTGGAACTGGCGGGTGAGTCGCTGCTGCCCTGGCTCGCGACGATCTGCCGGTTCCAGGCGGCCAACCGCCTGCGCCGGCGGCGGCGCGACGCCGCCCGCACCATCGAGGACGCGGACGAGCACATCCCGGCGCTGGTCGACATCGAGCAGCAGGTGATCGCGGCAGACCTCGCCGCACGCATCACCGCCGAGCTCGACGGCATGAGCATGCTGGACCGGGAGATCTTCCGGCTGTGCGCGACGGAGGGCTACGACTACTCCGCCGCGGCGGAAGCCCTCGGCGTCGGGCACGGCGTCATCCGCAACCGTCTCTCCCGCGTGCGCACCCGCCTGCGCGGCGCTGTGACCGAACCGGAGCCCGCATCATGAACACCACCCCGCTCGCGCTGCCCGACCTCCCCGACGACGCCGTAGACCGCATCGAGGAGGGCGTGTTCGCCCAGATCGCCGAGGAGCGTCACGCCGACGAGGTGCGCTCCTCCGCGTCTCGTGGACGCGCGCGGCGGCGCGGCTGGCTCACCGTCGGCGGAATCGCCGCGGCGTTCGTCGTCGGTGTCCTGGTGACTCCCCCGATCCTGCAGGCGACCGGATTCTCGTCGGGATCCTCCGCGGCATCAGCGCCCTCCGATGCGTCCGGGGGTGCGACCCAGCCGCTGAGCGGATCCGCGAAGGAGCTGTCTCAGAGCGCCGACGGGGCAGGGTCCGGCACCGCCGCCTCCTCGACGGCGCAGCGCGACATCATCCGCACCGGGTCCGCGACCTTGCAGGTGTCGGACGTGCGCGCGACCGCCGACGCGCTCGCGACGCTGGCGCAGAAGCACGGCGGCTACGTGGAGAGCCAGCAGATCGGCTCCTCGCAGACGCCCGTGGCCACGGGCGGGATCGTGCCGCCCCCGGCCGGCGACGGATGGGTGACCCTGAGGGTGCCCGCCACGGATCTGCCCGCGGTCATGGACGCGCTCCGCTCCGAGGGCACCGTGCTGAGCACGTCGATCAGTCAGAACGATGTGACCGCCACCACGACGGACCTGCACGCCCAGGTCGACTCGCTCACCGCGTCGGTGCAGCGCCTGACACAGCTGATGTCCCAGGCGACCAGCGTCTCCGACCTGCTCACCGCCGAGACTGCGCTCACCGATCGCCAGGGCCAGCTGCAGTCGGCGCAGCAGCAGCTCAAGGATCTGGAGTCCCAGGTGGACATGTCCTCGGTGCAGGTCTCGCTCGTGCACCAGGCGCCGGCCGCCGCGGATCCCGCCGGTTTCGGCGACGGCCTCGCGACCGGATGGACGAGCCTGATCGTGTCCCTCAACGCACTGGTGATCGCGTTCGGCTTCCTGCTGCCGTGGCTCGTCGTGGCCGCCGTGATCGCCACGATCCTCTGGGCCCTGCTGCGGCTCCGCCGGACCCGGCGCGCGCGGCGCGCCGCGGCGAGCCCCGCTGCGGGGTCCGCCGACTGATCCGCTCCGGCCCGCACTGCGTCGACCCACGCCGACGCGCACGCCTCACGCGTGCGCGTCGGCGTCGTCGCTAGTGTCGGGATCATGAAGCACCGCGCAGAATCGGTCGACGGCCGGTCCCCGCAGGACGGGACCTCACCCTCGATCTGACGCGGGTCGCCTGCGTGATCCTCGTCGTCTTCGTGCACATCCTGTTCACGGGGGTCGGACGAGCCGCCGACGGCACCCTGCTCATCGAGCGCACCGTCGAGGGGCAGAGCTGGTTCGATACGGCGTCCTGGATCCTCAACATCATGCCGCTGTTCTTCGTCGTCGGCGGGTACGCGGCCCGCGCCGGCTGGCGATCGGCCCAGGGGCGCGGCGAGGACGCGGTCGGCTTCGTCCGCCTGCGGCTGGCCCGTCTCGCCCGCCCCGCGATCCCCGTGTTCGTCTTCTTCACCGTTGCGCTCGGCGCGACCCGCCTGCTCGGCATCGACCCCGCCCTCGTCGACACGATCGCCATCGGGGTCGGATCCCCGCTGTGGTTCCTCGCCGCCTATCTCCTCGTGCAGGCGCTCGCCCCGTGGATGATCGGGCTGCATGCCCGCTGGGGCGTGCGCGTGCCTCTGGTGCTGCTCGCGGGTGCCGCGGCCACCGACTCGGTGCGCTTCCTCGTCGCGGGCGGGCTCCTGGGCCTCGGCCCCGTTCCGCCGACGGGCTACGGGCTCGGCACCGAGCTGTTCGGGATCCCCAACGTCGCCTTCGTGTGGCTGTTCGCACAGCAGATCGGGTTCTTCCTGTTCGACGGCTGGTTCGCCCGCCGCAGGATCTGGCAGCTGATCGGCCTGATCGCACTCGGCTATCTGGCGATCTGGTGCCTGGTCTCGCTGGGCGGGTACTCCTGGAACATGCTCAGCAACCAGTGGCCGCCCACGGTGCCGTTGGCGATCCTCGCCGTGGTGCAGGCCGCGGCACTCACCCTGATGCACCGGCCGCTCACCGCCCTCATGCGCACCCGTGCGGCGCAGGGGGTCGTGCTGCTGGTCGGCTCCCGCCTCATGACGGTGTATCTCTGGCATCTGCCGATGATCATGGCCCTGACCGGCGTGCAGCTGCTGCTGCCCGCGCCCCTTCCCGCGCCGGGGAGCGCCCTGTGGTGGTGGACGCGGGTGCCGTTCCTGCTGGTCGTGCTGGGCGCCGTGTGGCTGCTGTCGCTGTGGCTCGTGCGCTACGAGCAGGCCCCGCGCCTGGGGTCCGCGCCGACCACGACCCTCACCGCGGTCGCGGTCGCGGTGTTCCTCGCCCCGATCCTCGCGATCACGGCGTACGGGCTGGACCTGCCGCTCGCCGCGTGTGCGCTGATCTGCTCCGCCGCCGCGCTCCTCCTTGTCGGCGCGTATCGGGGCCCTCGAGGCGGGTCCGCGCCGGCCACGACGGCGGGTCGCACGGCACGGACGACGACGCGGAGCGCACCGGGAGGCCGGGCATGAGCGCCGGAGTCGGACGGTGGTCGGAGTTCGGGGCGCGGCTCCGGCACGTCGCAGAGCCCCGGTCCTGGGCCGTCGACGCCAACGACGGGGTCATCGCGACGGCGGGTCTGCTCGAGGGTTTTGCCGGCGCCGGCTCGGACGACCCGGTGCTGATGACGGCCGCGACCGCGATGCTGATCGCGGGGTCGCTCAGCATCGCCGGAGCGAAGTGGTCCGAGGCGGCCGCCGCCCGCGATGCCGAGCAGACGCTCATCGCCCAGGAGCAGGCGGAGATCGCCGCGGATCCCATCCACGAGGTGGATGAGCTGACGGCGTACTGGGAGGGCAAGGGCCTGCAGCCGGAGACGGCACGCCACGTGGCCGAGCAGCTGAGCGCAAAGGACGCCCTGGCCGCACAGCTCGAATACGAGCACGGCATCTCGCTGCCGACCCCGTCCTGGGAGCCGCGCTGGACGGCCGCCGCGGCGGGCATCGCGTTCCTGCTCGGCGCTGCCGTGCCGCTGCTGGTCACCCGCCTGGTGCCGGGGCCGATGGAGGTGTGGGCGATCCTCGCCGCGGCGCTCATCTCGCTGTCGCTGACCGCGATGGTGGTCGCGCGCACCTCGCGCATCCCGGTGTCGCGCATGCTGCTGCGCAGCCTCGCCGTCGGCGTCGGAACGATGGCACTCAGCTACATCGCCGGGCTCGTCCTGCTCTGACGGGAACGACGAAAGCCCTCGGAGAACCGAGGGCTTTCGCGTGTTGCCTGTGACCCCAGCGGGATTCGAACCCGCGTTACCGCCGTGAGAGGG
>JAFDWP010000072.1 GCA_018268435.1 Actinomycetota bacterium | reverse complement strand
CGGGACCATCGGGCAGCGGCGCATCGAGGTACTCGGTCTCGAGCACCTCGCGGAAGCGCTCGGTGCCCCAGTCGGCGAGCAGGAACTTCAGACGCGCCTTGTTTCGCAGACGCCGGTAGCCGTAGTCGCGGAAGATCCGGGTGACCCCGTGCCACACCTCCGCGACCCGGTCCGGGGCGACGAAGACCCCGAGACGCTCGCCGAGGCGCGGCACGGTCGAGAGCGCTCCGCCGACCCAGAGGTCGTAGCCGATCCCGAGCTGCGGGTGCTCCAGCGCGACGAAGGCGCAGTCGTTGATCTCGTGCACGACATCCTGGCTGGGGTGCCCGGTGATCGCGGTCTTGTACTTGCGGGGCAGGTTCGAGAGCGTCTCATCGCCGATGAACCGGTCGGCGATCTCGCGGATCTGCGGGGTCGGGTCGATGAGCTCGTCTGCGGCGATGCCGGCCACCGGGGAACCGAGGATCACGCGCGGCACGTCGCCGCACGCCTCCGTGGTGCTGAGCCCGACCGACTCGAGGCGGCGCCAGATCTCGGGCACGTCCTCGATGCCGATCCAGTGCAGCTGGATGTTCTGCCGATCGGTGAGGTCCGCCGTGTCGCGGGCGAACTCGGTCGAGATCCCGCCGATCACGCGCAGCTGCGCGGTCGTGAGCTGGCCGCCGTCGATCCGGACGCGCAGCATGAAGTACTCGTCCTCGAGCTCGTGCGGCTCCAGCTGTGCGGTGCGGCCGCCGTCGATCCCGGGCTTGCGCTGCGTGTATAGGCCCCACCAGCGGAACCGTCCGTGCAGATCGGTCGGGTCGATCGAGGCGAAGCCGCCGGCCGCGTACTCGTTCTCGATCCGCCCGCGCACGTTCAGGCCGTTGTCGGCGAGCTTGAACTCCTCGTTGCCGTTCAGGGGCGCGGTGCCGTCGACGGCCCACTGCCCGTGCGGCTTCGTCGGCACGCGGGCGGTGCGGGTGCGGGCGCCGCGCACGGGGGCGGCCGGAACGACGGCGGTGGGTTCGGGGGACATGCGGACAAGCTACGTGCGCGCTCGCCCGGACGCCCGTCTGTGTCATCCGCCGCGACACGCGGCGTCATTGTTCGACATGGTCCAGAATTCTCACGGAACCGTGCGGTTGGATGGAGCGCCGCCGCCCGAGCCTCAGGCCGGATGCGCGGTCCGCCCAGTGCTGCGCCCTCCCTCCGAGGGGTTCTGCGGCACGACTCCTCAGCGCGCGTCGAGCACCCGGACGCCGGCGAGGTACCGGTCGATCACGAGGTCCACCAGCGCGGCGGGGGGCTCGCCGGCGTCGAGCAGCGGCGCGGTCGGGATCGCGGATCCGGCGACGCGGACGGCCAGGTCGAAGAAGTAGCCGTGCGCGAGCAGGTACGTCGCGACCGGGGAGCCGGGGTGCGCCGCGAGCACGTCGGCGAGGCCCGGCGTGCGCGCGGCAAGGTAGCCGGGCACCACGACCCGACCGAGCCGCGCGCCCAGCAGGGCGGCCATCGCCTCTGCGTCGGGCAGGGAGCGCGGATCCCGGGACCCGGCGACCGCGAGCACGACCGGGGGCCGCCCGGCGGGCGCGCCCGGATCCGGATCGGCTGCGGCCAGCCGGTCCGCCAGGACCTCTGCGAGCCGCGGATCCGGCCCGAGCGGATCCGTCACCACCGCATCGGCGCGGGTCGCCGCGGCCCGGCCGAGATCCACCCGCACATGGAAGCCCTGGGAAAGCAGCAGCGGCACCACCACCACGGGTCCCTCGATCGCGGCGAGGGCCGTCGCGGCGGCGGGCTGCTGCACATCGACGAAGCCGGTGCGCACCGTGACCGGCTCCGCGCCCGGGTCCGGCGCGTCGCGGGCGTGCAGCCGGTCGGCGACCCGGCGCACGAGCAGCGCGATCGCGGCCGCGCCGGAGGCGTCCGAGGTGCCGTGCGAGACGGCAAGCAGTGCGGGGCGGGGCATGGTTGGCCAGTGTAGGCCGCACCCTGCGGGCCCGCCCTGCTCCGCGTCACAGGACGAAAGACGTCCTCAGAAGCTCGTCACGAGGTCGCCCAGCACCGAGCCGATCTTCGACGGGTCGGTGGCGTCGTAGAAGTGCGCCCCCGACGCCGAGGAGATCGCGCGCAGCGTGTCGGTGTCGGCGTCCGCCCCGTAGGCCAGCGTGAAGATGAGCACGGGCGTGTCGTGATGGAGCGCGGCCACGTCGTCGAGCATCTTCTGCTTCTCGATGGTCGGCACGGTGGTCTGATCGGCTCCGTCGCTGAGCAGCACGATCGTCGTGATCCGGTTCGGGTCGTACGCCTTGGCCATCTGCGCGGAGTAGGTGTCCACGGCCGTGTACAGCGGGGTGTAGGCGTGCGGGGTGAGCGACTGGACCGCGGAGACCAGGGTCTGCCGGTTCGTCGCGATGTCCGCCACCGGCGCCACGATCCCGGGCGTGATGTTGCCGTCGCCCGCCGAGGAGAAGGCGGCGACGCCGACCTCGTCCCCGGCGGTGAAGTGGTCCAGCGCCTGGATGAGCGCGGCCTTGGCCCCGTCGAGCTTGCTCTGCCCGCTCGGGATCGGCTCGTCCATCGATCCCGACACGTCGATGAGGAACAGCACCGAGGCGCGCTTGCGCACCTCGGGGAAGACCGTGTCGATCGCGCCCACCACGCTCTGCCCCGGGAACGCCAGGGCTCCGCGCGGCGACGCGGCCAGGTGACCCGTGGTGCGCACGCTGTCGGACAGCACGCCGCGCAGGTCGCGGTAGCCGGCGTCGCGGACGACCTTCTGCCCCTCGGACGTGCCGGCATAGCGGATGAAGTCCTCGGCGGCGGCGCGCACGTCGTCGCCCACCCAGTCGCCCTTCAGCACGACGGCGGGGTTGTCGGCGACGTAGAACCCGTCCTTCGGGTACACCGGCACCATGGCCTCGGCGGGCGGTGCGCTCTGGATGCGGGTGATCCCGTCGCGGCTGGTGATGCCGCGGTCGTAGTCCCAGACCGTCTTCTCGTCGACGATGACGGCGGAGAAGAACTCGGCCGCGGTGCCCTGCTGCTCCGCCTGACGCGCGTGCCAGAGGAAGTGCTCCGGGGTGGCCATGTAGTGGCTGGTCGCGAGCTCGTTCTTCTTCACCGCGTCGAGGATCTTCGGATCCGCCATCTGCTTCGCGGTCACCTTGCCGACATCGTCTCCGGCCGAGCCGAACGACGCGAGCAGGGCCGCCTCGCCGGAGCTCGCCACCTGCGGGCTGGTCTTGCCGAGCTTGAACGCACCCCATTCGGGGTGGCCGAGCGACGACCACACGTCCTTCTTCGCGGACGCCGCGAACACCTCGGACCAGGTGGGCGCGTTCTTGGTCCAGCCGATCGCGTCGGCGAGCGGCTTCGGCATCGCGAGCACGATCGGGGACTGCCCGATGCTCGTGCCGGTGGCGGGGACGACATCGCTGCCGTCCGCGCGGGCGGCGGACAGCCAGGAGTTCGCATCCGGGACCCACACGTCCGGCCGGGACTCCGCGGGCAGGTCCGCGAAGCCGGTGGCGGCGCGCTTGGCCGACTCACCGGACTTGTCCTTGGTTGCGGTCACGGTCACGCAGTGCCCGGCGACGTCGCGCGGCTTCGCGTTGTAGAACATCGCGAGACGCTCGATCATCTCGGCGTTCTCGAGCGAGGAGAGCACGGTGACCGGGGTGCACGGGGCCGCCCCCGCGGCGACCGCGGGCCGGTCGGTCGCGAAGGTGATCCCGGGGGTGGGGATGGCCCCGGCCTCCGCACCCCGCGG
The DNA here is from genome assembly GCA_018268435.1 of Actinomycetota bacterium. GTDB lineage: Bacteria > Actinomycetota > Actinomycetes > Actinomycetales > Microbacteriaceae > Microbacterium. The sequence continues at coordinate 12,910 of JAFDWP010000072.1, read as the reverse complement.
CTTCTGCAGGATCGCGAAGCCCACGGAACCGAGGGCGATCGCGAGCACGGCGATGACGCCGGTCAGCGCCCACACGAGGGGCTTCGGGCGTCGCGCCTTCGGCTCCGGATCCGCCATCACCAGACCGCCGGCGATCGTGCCAGGGGGGTCGTGGCGCACGCCGCCGACGGGGGAGAGCGCCTGCTGGGCGTCGTCCGGGGTCTGCGGCTGCTCGGCGCGGCGTCGGCGCGGACCGGGCTCGGGGGGCGTCGCGTCTGCGTCTGTCATCGTCTTCGTCTCCAGGCGTCAGGACCGGATCCGCGAGGGTGCGCGTCCGGCATGGTCGTCAGGCGGGCATGTGCGCCGCGGTGTTCAGGGTTCCGACCAGCACCGCGGTCCACCACGCGAGCTGGGAGAGCACGCCGCTGCCGAGCGACCACAGGCGTATCCGCCACGGCGTGCGGCGGAACGGGATCCCGCCGGGCAGCCGGTCGAGCTCGGTCGCCAGCCGCTGCACGGCGATGCCGTTGAGGCCCACGACCAGCACCGCGGCGAGCTTCAGCGCCGTGGCCGGGCTGCTCGGGTCCGGTGAGAGCGCGGCACCCGTCACCAGCAGCCCCGCGTAGCCGACCCAGGCCGGCACGGCCAGGCGCGACTCGGTGTGCAGCAGCGCGGCCAGGCTGCCGCGGCCGATCACCCAGAGCGCTCCGGCGTACTCGACCATGATCGCCGCGCCCAGGCCGATCGTCAGCGCCATCAGGTGCAGGAACAGAACGAGCGGGCGCAGCGACGGATCCGGGATCGAGTATCCGATGTCCAGGGCGACCCACCAGCCGAGCATGACCAGCGCATAGCCGATCGCCCGCACACGGCGTGCTCGCCGTCTGCGCTCGCCCAACACGAGCATCCCCAGTCACCGTTCTCCCACAGCCGCATGGCGCCAGGGCCTCATCGGATGCGCGGATCGGGTTCCGCGCGTAGACACTTTACCCGTACGCGCGGGTCCGCGGCGATCCGCCGGGCGGATACCGTCCGAAAGGTGGAGGCGCGCGGACGGTGCCTGCCCGGCTTCGTGCCTAGGCTGGAGGGACCGACCCGAGGAGAGACGTGTTCACCACTCCTGCCCGCCTGTTTCGCGTGCTCGCGATCGCCGAGGCCATCACCTGGACGCTGCTGATCGGCGCCCTCATCGGCCGCGCCACCGGCCTGCCGCCCGTGCTCGTCACGATTGCCGGATCCATCCACGGATTCGTGTTCCTCTCCTACGGCGCCACCGCGGTGCTGCTCGCCTTCCACCAGCGCTGGGGTGCGGGCGTCGCGGTGCTCGCGATCGCCAGTGCGATCGTGCCCTACGCCACGATCCCCGCCGAGATCTGGCTGCACCGCACGGGCCGGCTCGCCGGCGACTGGCGCCTGCAGCAGACCGACGACCCGCGCGATGCGGCCTGGTACGACCGCACCATGCGCTGGTTCCTGCACCGTCCGTGGGTGCTCGCGCTGCTCATCCTCGCCGCCGTCGCGGCCCTGTTCGCGGTGCTGCTGCTGATCGGCCCTCCCGGCGGCAGCCACTGACGCACCGCGGCGATCGCCGTGATCGCCGCGGCTGATCAGCCGATGATCTGCACCGGGTTGTTGGCGATGACCGTGCGGGCGACGTCGACCGCGCTGCCGTCCGTGCAGTCCAGCACGTAGGAGACGCCGAGGCCCGCGGTCCGGAAGGCCCGAGCCTGGATCACCCAGGTTGCCGCGCCGTTCTCGCCCTGCACGGCACGGGTGTCCACATCGCGGGCGCCCGTCGACGCGTTCTTGAGCGGCACGTCCTCCGCGGCCGCGGTGACATCGGCGATCGTGGCCTGAGTGAGCGCGGCGAGCATGAGGTCGCTGGCCGCACGATCGTCGGCGGCACCCGTGGCCGACACCGTGCCCTGCCAGAACTTCACGACGCAGACGCCGTCGGTGGTCTTGTAGGACCAGTTGCCGTTGCCGTCATCGAGCGCGTCGATCGTCCAGCTGCTGTCCGAGAGCATGCGGTCGGACCATCCGATCTGCGCTCCCGCCGCGGGCGTGGGCTCGTCGAAGGTGAAGCCGGTGCCGTCGGCGGCCGGCGCGTCGCTCGAGGTCGGCGGCGTGGAGGGCGGCGGCGAGTCGTCCCCGCCGACGGCGACCGCGCCGCCGCTGTACGGCGAGAACGGGAATCCGCACGCGCTCAACGGCAGCGCGACGGCGAGGAGCAGGCCGGCGGCGCCGAGGCGGAGCACGGCGGGAGCGGTGCGGAGTCGAGTGTTCATGACGCCGATCTTAGGGATCCGCTGAGTGCGGCGTCGATGGGGGGTTCGTCCCGCGGGCACCCGGGTCCCGCGGGATTCCGCACCCGGAGCGGGCCCCGGGAGTGCCGTCGTCAAAGTTGAGTGTGTCCGTATCAAGTTTGTTGACATCTCTTGACGGCGGGCGTATCGTTGAGTCATCGCGACTCAGGTTTCGCAGGGCTCTGCCCGGCGGATCCCTGCGCTCGCGCACGACTTCCCAGAACTTCCGACTGAAGGAGAAAACAAATGGCACGTGCTGTCGGTATCGACCTCGGTACGACGAACTCCGTCGTCAGCGTCCTCGAGGGCGGCGAGCCCAAGGTCATCGCCAACGCCGAAGGCTTCCGGACCACCCCGTCGGTGGTCGCCTTCACCAAGGACGGGGAGGTGCTCGTCGGCGAGACCGCGAAGCGCCAGGCCGTCACCAACGTCGACCGCACGATCGCCTCGGTCAAGCGCCACATGGGCACCGACTGGTCGTTCGACGTCGACGGCAAGAAGTGGACGCCGCAGGAGATCTCCTCGCGCATCCTCATGAAGCTGAAGCGCGACGCCGAGGCGTACCTGGGAGACACCGTGACCGACGCGGTCATCACCGTCCCCGCGTACTTCAACGACGCCGAGCGCCAGGCCACCAAGGAGGCCGGCGAGATCTCGGGCCTCAACGTGCTGCGCATCATCAACGAGCCCACCGCGGCCGCGCTGGCCTACGGCCTGGACAAGGGCAAGGAGGACGAGCTCATCCTCGTCTTCGACCTCGGTGGCGGCACGTTCGACGTCTCCCTGCTCGAGGTGGGCAAGGACGACGACTTCTCGACCATCCAGGTTCGCGCCACCGCGGGCGACAACCGCCTCGGCGGCGACGACTGGGACCAGCGCCTCGTCGAGTACCTGATCAAGCAGTTCAAGGACTCGACCGGTGTCGACGTCTCCGGTGACAAGATCGCGCTGCAGCGCCTCAAGGAGGCCGCGGAGCAGGCGAAGAAGGAGCTCAGCTCCTCCACGTCGACCTCGGTCAACCTGCCGTACCTGTCGCTCACCGAGAACGGCCCCGTGTCGCTGAGCGAGACGATCACCCGCGCGAAGTTCGAGGACCTCACCAAGGACCTCCTCGACCGCACCAAGAAGCCCTTCGAGGACGTCATCCGCGAGGCCGGCATCAAGGTCGGCGACATCGCGCACGTCGTGCTCGTCGGCGGATCCACCCGTATGCCCGCCGTGGCCGAGCTCGTCAAGCGCGAGGCCGGCAAGGAGGCCAACAAGGGTGTGAACCCGGACGAGGTCGTCGCCGTCGGCGCCGCCCTGCAGGCCGGCGTGCTGAAGGGCGAGCGCAAGGACGTCCTGCTCATCGACGTCACCCCGCTGAGCCTCGGCATCGAGACCAAGGGCGGCATGATGACCAAGCTCATCGAGCGCAACACGGCCATCCCGACCAAGCGCAGCGAGACCTTCACCACCGCCGACGACAACCAGCCGTCGGTCGCGATCCAGGTCTTCCAGGGCGAGCGCGAGTTCACCCGCGACAACAAGCCACTGGGCACCTTCGAGCTGACCGGCATCGCGCCGGCTCCGCGGGGCATCCCGCAGATCGAGGTCACCTTCGACATCGACGCGAACGGCATCGTGCACGTGTCCGCCAAGGACAAGGGCACCGGCAAGGAGCAGTCGATGACGATCACCGGCGGATCCTCGCTGTCCAAGGACGACATCGACCGCATGGTGCGCGAGGCCGAGGAGCACGCGGCCGAGGACAAGAAGCGCCGCGAGGCCGCCGAGGTCCGCAACCAGGCCGAGACTCTGTCGTACTCGATCGAGAAGCTCATCTCGGAGAACGAGGACAAGCTGCCCGAGGACGTGAAGACCGAGGTCAAGGCCGACGTCGACGCGCTGAAGACCGCGCTGGCCGGCGAGGACGACGAGGCCGTGAAGACCGCGTTCGACAAGCTGAACCAGTCGCAGTCGAAGCTCGGCGAGGCGATCTACGCGCAGTCGCAGGCCGACGCGGCCGCCGGAGCCTCCGAGGGCGCCCCGGCCGGCGAGAGCACGGCTCCCGAGGAGGACGTCGTGGACGCCGAGGTCGTGGACGACGAAGACCAGGCGAAGTAATGACGGACCCCAAGGACTTCGAGAACGACGTCCCGGAGCCTGTCGAAGGGGGCGAGGGGTCGGACGCGAACGCGTCCGGCCCCGCGGGGGCTCCCGAGCCCGCCGACGGATCCGGCGCGGAGGGGTCCGACGAGCTCACCGTCGACGACATCCTGAACACCGCGCAGAGCGATGACGCGCTCGCCGAGGACGCCGCGGAGGACGCGGCCCTCGCCGACGCCGAGCACACGCTGCTCGTCGACCTCAAGCGGCTGCAGGCCGAGTACGCGAACTACCGCCGCCGCACCGAGGACCAGCGCGGCCTCGAGATCCAGCGCGCGAAGGGCGAGGCCGCCAAGGGCCTGCTCCCCGTGCTCGACGATCTCGACCGCGCCGCCGCGCACGGCGACCTGGTCGAGGGATCCGCCTTCGCCGCGATCGCCGACAAGGTGCGCTCGGTCGTCGAGCGCCTCGGCGTGGTCTCCTACGGCGAGAAGGGCGAGGAGTTCGACCCGCAGCAGCACGAGGCGATCTTCCAGCAGCCCACCCCGGGTGTGGCGAAGGCCGTCGTGCTGGAGGTCGTCGAGGTGGGCTACCGCCTGGGCGATGTCGAGCTGCGTCCTGCCAAGGTCGTCGTCGCCGTCCCCGCTGAGTAAGGGGGTGGTCGATGGCTAGCCAGGATTGGTTCGACAAGGACTTCTACAAGACCCTCGGGGTGTCGAAGGACATCTCCGCGGCGGATCTGAAGAAGACCTATCGCAAGCTCGCGCGGAAGTACCACCCCGACTCCAACCCCGGCGATGCCGCGGCCGAGGCGAAGTTCAAGGAGATCAGCGAGGCGTACTCGGTGCTCTCCGACACCGAGCAGCGTGCCGAGTACGACCAGATCCGCGCCATGGGTGCCGGTGGGGCGCGCTTCACCGCACCCGGCAGCGCGGGGAACGGCGGCTTCGATGACGTGTTCAGCGCGTTCAACCGGGGTCGTGGCGGGCAGTCCGCCGACTTCGACGACATCTTCGCGATGTTCAACCAGGGCGGCGGATCGTTCGGATCCGGTCGGTTCGGTCAGCCGTCCGGCGGATTCCGCGGTTACGGCGGTCCCACCAAGGGCGCCGACGTCACGGCGCGCACGACCCTGTCGTTCGCGACCGCCGTCAAGGGCGAGACCGTCACGCTGCAGGGCGAGGACGGCAAGCCGCTCAAGGTGAAGATCCCCGCGGGCGTGAAGGACGGGCAGAAGATCCGTCTCCGCGGTCGTGGCCGTCCGTCCGTGGACGGCGGCGAGAACGGCGACATCGTGGTGCAGGTGGCGGTGCGGCCGCACCCCGTGTTCACCCGTGATGGGCTGAACCTGCGGGTCACCGTGCCGGTGACCTTCACCGAGGCCGCGCTCGGCGCCACCATCGAGGTGCCGACGCTGGGCGGCGACCCGGTCAAGCTCAAGGTCGCCCCGGGCACCCCGTCCGGACGCGTGCTGCGGGTCAAGGGGCGCGGTGTCACGACGCCGAAGGGCGCCGGCGACCTGCTCGCCGAGGTGCAGGTGGCCGTGCCGTCGCACCTGGACGAGGCCGCGCGCGAGGCGCTGGAGCGCTTCCGCGCCGCCGAGCCCGCCGAGAACCCGCGCACCGAGCTGCTGGCGAAGGCGCGGGCCTGATGGACCTCCCGTCGTCGGGCGTCCTTCGTCTCGTCGCTGCGCTCCTCGCTCAGGAACCGGTACGTCGGTTCCCGAGCGAGCCGCAGGCGAGTCGAAGGACGCCCGCGCAGCATCCGACGAGGGCGAAGGGCGGCGCGCCGTGTCCGATGAGCGCATGAGCGCCGACACCCCGATCTTCGCGATCGCGGTGGCCGCCGAGCTCGCGGGCATGCACCCGCAGACCCTGCGTCAGTACGACCGGATCGGGCTGGTCGTGCCCGGTCGCACCCGCGGCGGATCCCGTCGCTACTCCCAGCGCGACATCGCCCAGCTGCGGGAGGTCGCCCAGCTCTCCAGCGAGGGCGTGAGCCTGCCCGCCATCGCCCGGCTGCTGGATCTCGAGGACGAGGTCCGCACGCTCCGCCGGCGCGTCGTCGAGCTCGAGGGCGAACTGCGCGAGGAGCGCTCGAGCCGCCCCGGCGTGCGGGTCTTCGCCGCCGGGACGACCGGATCCGTCATGGCCGTCCCGTCCGGGCGCCGGATCCGCCGCTCGACCGAGGTCGTGCTCTGGCGGCCGTGGCTGGGCGGTCCCGACCACGGCGACGCCCTCGCCGACGACCCCGACGACAGCGCGCGCTGAGAGGCGCCGGAACGCGGGTGCGGCCCGCCGGCGCCCCTGCGGGCCCGCGGTGCCGGATCGTCGGCGCCCCTGAGCGCAGCACGGATGCACGATCCGGCGACGGATGCACGACGGATTCGGCGATCCCGCCGCGCATCCGTCGCGGCGTCGTGCATCCGTCGCGGGTCGGCCGCCGGTGGCCGGTGGCTCGCCGAGCGCGGGCTGGAGTAGCCCGGGTCAGGCCGGCGGCAGCCGCAGCACGGGGCCCGACTCGCCGAGGGACAGGTCGTCCACGGTGCGCAAAGTGCGCGCGATCTCGTCGACGGCGCCGATCACGGTGCCGAACCGTTCCCGGTCGGCGCACACCGCCTGCAGGGTGATGAGGTGCGTGCCGGTGTCCCAGGCGTAGGTGGCGAACGGCGGAGCGGACTGGCCCGACGCGGTGGGCGCCGGCAGCGGCACCACGAGCTTCTCGCCGGAGCCGAGGTAGGGGTTGCGGAACTCCTCGGTGTCGTCGTACTCCATCGGCATCATGGCGCGGGCGGTGCGCAGCTGCGGCGTGAGCTCCTGCGCGCTGGCCATCGCGACGATGAGCTCGGGCTCCGCCTTCCACGTCCACACCAGCACGCGCCCGTCGGCCTTGCGCATGAGGAACGGCGCGGCCTGGCTGAGCGCCCAGGCGCCGAAGCCGGATCCGGGTCGCGCCTCGGCACCGAACGCGGCGCCGGCCTGGCCGAGCAGCATCCGGATCGCGGCCCTGCGGTGCCGGCGGCCGCGCAGTCCCAAGGATCCGGTCACGGGGATCCAGCGTTCGGGGTCGGCATCGGCGGCAAGGCGCATCCCCCGAGCGTAGGGGGTGCAGCTGAGTCGGGGCGGGGAACGGCGCGCCGGCCCGCGCCGCCCGTGTCGCCCGCGCCGCCCTTGACCGCAACTCAGGATGGATTCGCGGGATCCGCGTCGAATCGGGCCGCAACACGGACGTGCGCGCAATCCATCCTGAGAACGGGACGACGGCCGCGGCAGACCGGGCGACGGACCCGCCTCCGCGGCATCCTCAGGGCGCTCCGGTAGAGTGGCGTCGCCTGATCCAGGCCCCCTCGCGGTGCGGACCGAGCCCGCAGCCCGCCCAGCAAAAGGCAGCAACCACGTGACTTCTCCCGGCGATCATCGCCCCTCGGACAGCCCCGAACCGTCGACCGCCGACTCCGCGCACGTCGACTCCGCGCCCTCCGCGCACGTCGACTCCGCGCCCGCCGCGGCAGATGCCCGGCCCCTGCGTATCCTCATCGGCGCCGACACGTTCTCGCCGGATGTGAACGGCGCCGCCCGGTTCACCGAGCGCCTCGCCGCCGGGCTCGTGCAGCGCGGCCACGACGTGCACGTCGTCGCCCCGAACCAGGCGTACCGCACCGCGAAGCCGCGCACCGAGGTGATCGAGGGCGAGGCGATGACCCTGCACCGGCTGCCGTCGGTGCGCTGGGCTCCGCACGACTGGCTGCGGTTCATCTGGCCGTGGCGGTCGAAGCACTACGCCCGCCAGGTGCTCGACCAGGTGCGGCCGGACGTCGTGCACATCCAGTCGCACATCGTGATCGGCCGCGGCCTGTCGCGGATCGCGCATCAGCGCGGCATCCCGGTGATCGCCACGAACCACGTCATGGCCGAGAACATCCTCGACCACACCACGATGCCGAAGTTCATCGATGACATCGTGCTCAAGCTCGCCTGGGCCGACGCCGGCCGCACGTTCGCGCTCACCCGCGCCGTCACGACGCCGACGCGGCGCGCGGCCGACTTCCTCGAGCGCACCATCGACGTGGAGGGCGTGATCCCGGTCAGCTGCGGCATCGACCGCACCCAGTACACGCCGGTGATCGCCCCGCGCGAGAAGAACCGGATCGTGTTCGTCGGCCGGCTCACGGCGGAGAAGCAGGTCGAGGTCATCCTGAAGGCGATGACCAAGCTGGATCCGGAGCTCGACGTCACGTTCGACATCGTCGGAGGCGGCGACCAGCGCAAGCAGCTCGAGGCGCTCACGCATCAGCTCGGACTCGCCGACCGCGTCACCTTCCACGGACGCATCTCGGATGCGGAGCTGCGCGCGCTGCTGAGCCGGGCGTCGCTGTTCGTGATCGCCTCGATCGCCGAGCTGCAGTCCATCGCGACCATGGAGGCGATGGCGTCGGCGCTGCCGATCGTCGCCGCCGACGCGGTCGCGCTGCCGCACCTCGTGCACGACGGTGAGAACGGATACCTGTTCGAACCGGGCAACGTGAACGAGCTCGCCGCCCGTCTCACCGACGTGCTCACCGCGGATCCCGCCGAGTACGAGCGCATGCAGCGGGCCTCGCTCGACGGCGTCGCCGTGCACGACATCAACCGCACGCTGGACACCTTCGAGGCGCTGTACCGCGACGAGCCGCTGCCGGAGTAGTCCCGCATGCACATCGTCTTCTTCGGCGACCAGCACGCGGAGTCGCTGGGCGGGGCGCAGGTCTCGATGCGGCTGCAGCGCGCCTATCTGGAGCGCGCCGGGCACACGGTGACCATCGTGGCGCCGCGGATGCGCTCCGCGCGCGGTGCGGGGACCGACCCCGGTTACGTCGACCTGCCGTCGATCCCGATCACGGCCGACCGCGAGTACTCGCTCACCTGGCCGGGCCGGCGCACCGACCGCGCCCTCGACCGCGCGATGACGCGGCGGCCGCCGGTCGATCTCGTGCACGTGCAGGCCGACTTCTGGGGCGCATTCATCGGGCACCGCTTCGCGCACCGGCACGGGATCCCGGCCGTGCACACCATGCACAACCGGGTGGACGTCGGCATCGCCGCGGTCACTCCGCTGCACCGGCCGGTGCTGGGTGCGCTGAACCTGTGGCGGCGCCGGGCCCTGCGCGGCATCGGGGAGCAGCCGCGCGGCGCCGACGGCTGGGCGTACCTGGCGGGGATCGCCGCGGAGTCGCGTGCGGTGACCGCGCCGTCGGGGCACTTCGCACATCGGCTCGAGCAGCACGGCGTGTTCGGATCCGTCGACGTGATCTGGAACGGCATCGACGACGAGGTGCGCGCGCAGGTGCTCGCCGCGGCGCCCGCCGAGCGGCCCGCGGGACGGCCGCGGTTCATCTGGCTCGGCCGGATGAGCCCGGAGAAGCGGCTGCTGCCGTTCCTCGAGGCGGTCGTCGCGAGCGACGTCGACGCCGACGTGGAGATCGTCGGCGGCGGAGGCCAGCTCCGCACCGCCGAGCGGATCGCCGCCCGGGCGGGCCGACCGGGGATCCGGTTCGCCGGCCGCATCGCGTACGCCGACGTGCTGGCGCGGATCGCGGCGGCCGACGCGGTGGTGCAGACCTCGATCGGCTTCGAGACGCAGGGGATGACACCATTCGAGGCGGCGACCCTGGGCACGCCGACGATCGTGAGCGATCCCGACATCGCGGGGGAGCTGCGCGGCGGGCTGTGGGCCGTGCCCGCGGCTTTGGATGAGCCCGCCCGGGTGGCCGCGCTCGCGGAGACGCTGCGCCTCGCCGCGTCCGACATCGCCGCCGGACGCGCGCCGGAGCCGGATCCGCAGGTCGCGGCCGACTTCCGGCAGTCGTCGCGGACCGACGCGATGCTGGAGGTGTACCGGCGCGCGCTCGCCGGCTGAGCGGGGCGGGTGTCAGTACAGGGACAGCGCGGAGTACAGCAGCGGCAGCAACATCCCGAACAGCAGCCCCAGCAGGCTCATGGTGGCGATGCCGATCGCGATGCCGGCCTTGACGCCGCCGCCCCGCCGCGCGGCGAGGATGCCGAACACCAGCGCGAGCAGGTCGAGGACGACCAGTGCGAATCCGCCGAGCACGGGGAAGATCCAGGCCACGGCGCCGAGGCGGAAGGTCAGGAACGTGCCGATCGAATTCGCCCAGCCGACGAGCGCCGCGGTGCAGGCGAACACCAGCGCGAGCGTCGCGGTGCTGCCCGCACCGGACGGGCGGGCGCCGGCCGCGAGCGGGGCGCCGGGCGTCGCGGCACCGGCTGCGGAGTAGCCAGGAGGGGTCGGCGGCTGCGAGGCGGGGGTGTGCTGCTGCGGATCCGTCATGCCTTCGAACGTACCGGTCGCAGCCGGCGCGGCGACATGGGGAGCACGGCCCGTGCCCGGGCTCAGCCCCAGTGCCCGGGCTCAGCCCCAGTGCCCCGGCACGGGCAGGGTGTGGTCGCGCACCTCGATGCCGGCGGCATCGACGGCGGCCGTGCAGTAGAGCAGCGACTGGGTGGGGTAGCCGTGCGGGCGGTTGTCGCGGATGATCGCGGTGTCGTCGGTCGGATCCAGTTCCGCAGTCGTGGCGAGCAGGCGGATCCACGACTCCGGCCAGTCCTCGCCGCGGGTCGGATGCGCGCGGAACTCGGGGAGCCAGCGCGTGATGCGCGCGGTGCCGGGATCGTCGAGGTCGTCGTGCGCGATCATGTGCACGCCGGCGGTCACCGGGGCCTCGCGCAGGGCGATGCCGTCCCAGGAGAGCACGCGGGAGCCGTCGGGGGAGACCTCGAGCAGATTGAAGCCGTGCATGCGCTCCGAGCCGGTCGGCGAGACGCCGGCCACGGACGCCAGCGCGAGGGTGCCGCGGGAGACCGCCTGATCGTCGGGAAGGTCGAGCACGTCGGCGCGGTTCAGCAGCACGGCCAGCCGGCGCGAGGCCGGATCGGCGGCGAGCCAGGCTCCGCCCGCGCGACGGTCGCGGATCCCGAGGACCCCCGGGTGCTCCGGCCACCACTCGCCGAGCGCGTCCCAAGCGCGCAGCGGATCCTCATCCCGCACGGCCAGCAGCCGCGCCTCCGTCTCGCCGACCTCGATCACGACCGTGCACACGCGCCCAGTCTAGGCAGGGCGGGAGAGGGCGGGCCGGGGATGCCGATGGCACAATCGGGGGATGGACATCGTGGTGGGGGTCTCCGGCGGCATCGCGGCCTACAAGTCGGTGCACCTGGTGCGGCTCCTGGTGAAGGCCGGGCACGACGTCACCGTCGTCCCCACGGTCGATGCGCTGCGCTTCGTCGGTGCGCCCACCTGGGAGGCGATCAGCCGCAACGCGGTCACGACGAGCGTGCACGACGACGTGGCGAAGGTGCGCCACGTCGCGCTCGGCCAGGGCGCCGACCTGGTCGTCGTCGCGCCGGCCACCGCCAACACGATCGCACGCATGGCGGCGGGCATCGCCGACAACCTGCTCGGCACGACCCTGCTCGCCACGACCGCCCCCGTGCTCATCGCCCCCGCGATGCACGCTGAGATGTGGGCGCACCCGGCGACGCAGGCCAACATCCGCACGCTGGTCGAACGCGGGGTGCACGTGATCGGCCCCGACGACGGCGAGCTCGCCGGCGGCGACAGCGGCCCGGGCCGGATGAGCGAGCCCGAGGCGATCGCCGAGGCCGCGCTGCGCCTGCTCGCCCCGCAGGACCTGGCCGGGCTGCGCGTCGCGGTCTCGGCGGGCGGCACCCGCGAGCCGATCGACCCCGTGCGCTACCTCGGCAACCGCTCCAGCGGGCGGCAGGGCACCGCGCTCGCGATCGAGGCCGCCACCCGCGGCGCCGAGGTCGATCTCATCGCGGCGAATCTCGCGGGCGATGTGCTGGCCGAGGCGGTGCATCCGCGGATCCGGATCCATCCGGTCGCGACCGCGGCCGAGCTCGCGTCCGCGATGAAGGACGCCGCCGCCGTCGCCGACGCCGTGGTGATGGCGGCCGCGGTGGCCGACTACCGTCCCGCACAGGCCGCGCCGCACAAGCTCACCAAGGAGGACGGGATCCTGGAGCGGATCGAGCTCGTCGAGAACGAGGACGTCCTGGCCGCGCTCGGCGACGCCCGCCGCGCCGGCTCCGCACCCGAGGGGCAGATCATCGTCGGCTTCGCCGCGGAGACCGCGACCGATCCGGAGGCCCGGCGCGAGCGCGCCCGGCGCAAGCGCGAGCGCAAGGGCGCGGACCTGCTCGCGGTCAACCTCGCCGACGCCGAGCACGGCTTCGAGAAGGCCGACAACGCCGTGGAGCTCATTGGGCCGGACGGATCCGTGCTCGCGGCCGTGGCCGGATCCAAACGCGTCATCGCCGCCGCCCTGTGGGACGCGGTGTCGTCGCTGCGCGGCTGAGGCATGCCTGTGGCGTTCCTCGCGATCCCCGTCGGATGCTGGCCCTCCACTCCCCGCCGCGGTACTCTTTCGTATTGTAAAAATCGAGTTTCACGGAATGGAATGCAATGAACGCTCCGCTGCCCACTCCCGGCCCGCGCGAGATCGCGCCGGAGCTGGCGCG
>JAFDWP010000071.1 GCA_018268435.1 Actinomycetota bacterium | reverse complement strand
GTGACCGGTCCCGACACGGCCTGCCCGATCGACGACGCCGCGAGCACGAGGCCGGCCGCGCCGTACGAGCCGGTGGCGTGCTGCACGTGCAGCAGGATCGCGAGGCTCGCCATGCCGTTCGGGAAGCGCGCGGTCAGCTGCGCCGCGATGATGCGGCCGACTCCCGGTACCCGCAGAAGCTCCCTGTATCCCGATTCGGCCACGGATCAAGGGTACCGTCCGGGCGCTGTCCGGAGCAGGGCGGGAGGTGCCGGCGGCGGCGTCGGGGCGGTCGTCGGTGCGACACGCCGACGACACGCCGGAGGGCGATTTCCACAGCCTGGGGAATGTCGGAAGCCCCTGGAAGCATCAGATCTGTGGATGGATCCGGAAGGGGTCTGCGGGACCCGCGGGAAACCGCGGTTCCCGGGTGCGACGACGAGGTCGCGGGCTGTGGAGAACGACGTGGAGAACCTGTGTCGAAACGGTGGAATACGGTGGAAAACTACACGGTTGTAACTACTAGCCCTTGTGGTCGACCCGAATGTCCGCACCTATATGTAGTATTGAACTCCCGGCGGGGCCACCTGCCCGACAGTCGGGTTCTGAGGGGAAAGAAGAGGCGCAACGCATGTCCATCACGGTCTACACCAAGCCTTCCTGCGTGCAGTGCAACGCGACGTACCGTGCGCTCGACGCGAAGGGCATCGAGTACGAGGTCCACGACGTCTCCGAGGACGCCGCGGCGCTCGAGCACGTGAAGTCGCTCGGCTACCTGCAGGCTCCCGTCGTCGTCACCGACGAGGGGCACTGGTCGGGCTTCCGCCCCGACAAGATCGACGAGCTCGCCGCTCGTCTGGCATAAGTCGCTCGACCCTTCGAGAGCTTCAGGGACCGAAGATGAGCGCCGCCACGGCGACCCGCGCGCCGCTGCTGGTCTACTTCTCGAGCATCTCCGGCAACACCGCCCGGTTCATCGACAAGCTCGGCCTGCCGGCGCGGCGGATCCCGCTGCACAGCACCGACGATCCGCTGGTGGTCGACGAGCCGTTCGTCCTGGTCACGCCGACCTACGGCGGGGGGCAGGGGCGCGGCATCGAGAAGGGCGCCGTGCCCAAGCAGGTCATCCGGTTCCTCAATGACGAGCGCAACCGGCGCCACATCCGCGGAGTGATCTCCGCAGGCAACACGAACTTCGGCGACGCGTACTGCGCCGCCGGAGACATCATCAGCCGCAAGTGCCACGTGCCCCACTTGTACCGGCTGGAGATCTACGGCACACAGGACGACGTCGATCGCGTGAGCGACGGATTGGAACGATGGTGGGTATTGCAGTCGAAGAGCACGCAGAGCGTGACGCGGTGAGGGACGCGACGGCCTACAAGGTCAACCAGGCGTACGAGGGGCTCGACTACCACGCCCTGAACGCCATGCTGAACCTGTACGACGCGAACGGTCAGATCCAGTTCGACGCCGACAAGCGCGCCGCGCGGGAGTACTTCCTGCAGCACGTCAACCAGAACACGGTGTTCTTCCACTCGCTCAAGGAGCGCCTGGACTACCTGGTGGAGAAGCAGTACTACGAGGGCGCCGTCCTGGACAAGTACTCGTTCGACTTCATCCAGAAGCTCAACGACCGCGCCTACGCGAAGAAGTTCCGCTTCGAGACCTTCCTCGGCGCGTTCAAGTACTACACGAGCTACACGCTGAAGACCTTCGACGGCAAGCGCTACCTGGAGCGCTTCGAGGACCGGGTGGTGATGACCGCCCTGGCGCTCGCCGACGGTGACGAGAAGATCGCGACCGGCCTCGTCGACGAGATCATCTCCGGCCGCTTCCAGCCGGCCACACCGACGTTCCTCAACGCCGGCAAGGCGCAGCGCGGCGAGCTCGTCAGCTGCTTCCTGCTGCGCATCGAGGACAACATGGAGTCGATCGCCCGCGGCATCAACTCGGCGCTGCAGCTGTCCAAGCGCGGCGGCGGCGTGGCGCTGCTGCTGAGCAACATCCGCGAGTCCGGCGCCCCGATCAAGCAGATCGAGAACCAGTCCTCCGGCATCATCCCCGTCATGAAGCTCCTCGAAGACAGCTTCAGCTACGCGAACCAGCTCGGCGCGCGCCAGGGCGCGGGTGCCGTGTACCTGAACGCGCACCACCCCGACATCATGCGGTTCCTCGACACCAAGCGCGAGAACGCCGACGAGAAGATCCGCATCAAGACGCTGTCGCTCGGCGTCGTGGTGCCGGACATCACGTTCGAGCTCGCCAAGAACGGCGAGGACATGTACCTGTTCTCCCCGTACGACGTCGAGCGCGTCTACGGCGTGCCGTTCGGCGACATCTCGGTCACCGAGAAGTACCGCGAGATGGTGGACGACCCGCGCATCAAGAAGACCAAGATCAACGCGCGCGAGTTCTTCCAGACGATCGCCGAGATCCAGTTCGAGTCGGGCTACCCGTACATCATGTTCGAGGACACGGTGAACAAGGCCAACCCGGTCAAGGGCCGGATCAACATGTCCAACCTGTGCAGCGAGATCTTGCAGGTGAACACGCCGACGACGTACAACGAGGACCTCTCGTACGCCGAGATCGGCAAGGACATCTCCTGCAACCTCGGCTCGATGAACATCGCCCTCGCGATGGACGGCGGCGACCTCGGCGCGACCGTGGAGACCGCGATCCGCGGCCTCACCGCGGTGAGCAACCAGAGCCACATCTCCTCGGTGCGCTCGATCGAGGACGGCAACGACCGCTCCCACGCGATCGGCCTCGGGCAGATGAACCTGCACGGCTACCTCGCCCGCGAGCACGTGCACTACGGCTCCGAAGAGGGCGTCGACTTCACGAACATCTACTTCTACACGGTGCTGTTCCACGCGCTGCGCGCCTCGAACAGGCTCGCGATCGAGCGAGGGACGGCCTTCGACGGCTTCGAGGACTCGACCTACGCGTCCGGCGCGTTCTTCGACAAGTACATCGATCAGGAGTGGGTGCCCGCGACCGCGAAGGTCGTGGAGCTGTTCGCCGGCCACCACATCCCGACGCAGGCCGACTGGGTCGAGCTCAAGGAGTCCATCCAGAAGCACGGCATCTACAACCAGAACCTGCAGGCGGTGCCGCCGACCGGATCCATCTCGTACATCAACAACTCGACGAGCTCGATCCACCCGATCGCGTCGAAGATCGAGATCCGCAAGGAGGGCAAGCTCGGTCGCGTCTACTACCCGGCGGCGTTCATGACGAACGACAACCTGGAGTACTACGAGGACGCGTACGAGATCGGCTACGAGAAGGTCATCGACACGTACGCCGCCGCCACGCAGCACGTCGACCAGGGCCTGTCGCTGACGCTGTTCTTCAAGGACACCGCGACCACGCGCGACATCAACAAGGCTCAGATCTACGCCTGGCGCAAGGGCATCAAGACGATCTACTACATCCGCCTGCGTCAGATGGCGCTCGAGGGCACGGACATGGCTGAGTGCGTCAGCTGCATGCTGTGACCCCCTGATCAGGCATTCTCTTCGAAGGATTTGACATGACTCCCGAACCGCTCAAGCTCGTCGACCGCGTGCAGGCGATCAACTGGAACCGGATCCAGGACGACAAGGACCTCGAGGTCTGGAACCGTCTGGTGAACAACTTCTGGCTGCCCGAGAAGGTGCCGCTGTCCAACGACATCCAGTCGTGGAACACGCTCACCGCCCAGGAGCAGACCCTCACCATGCGCGTGTTCACGGGTCTGACCCTGCTGGACACGATCCAGGGCACCGTCGGCGCCGTGTCGCTCATCCCCGACGCGATCACCCCGCACGAGGAGGCCGTCTACACGAACATCGCGTTCATGGAGTCGGTGCACGCGAAGAGCTACTCCTCGATCTTCTCGACGCTGTGCTCGACGAAGGAGATCGACGAGGCGTTCCGCTGGTCCGTGGAGAACCCGAACCTTCAGAAGAAGGCTCAGATCGTCATGGACTACTACCGCGGGGACGAGCCGCTCAAGCGCAAGGTCGCCTCGACCCTGCTGGAGAGCTTCCTGTTCTACTCGGGGTTCTACCTGCCGATGCACTGGTCGTCGCGGGCGAAGCTCACCAACACCGCCGACCTCATCCGCCTCATCATCCGCGACGAGGCGGTGCACGGGTACTACATCGGCTACAAGTACCAGCGCGGTCTGGAGACGCTCGACCAGGCGAAGAAGGACGAGCTCAAGGACTACACGTTCTCGCTGCTGTACGAGCTCTACGACAACGAGGTGCAGTACACGCAGGACCTGTACGACGAGGTCGGCCTCACCGAGGACGTCAAGCGCTTCCTGCACTACAACGCGAACAAGGCGCTGATGAACCTCGGCTACGAGGCGATGTTCCCGGCGACCGTGACGAACGTGAACCCGGCGATCCTGTCGGCGCTCTCGCCCAACGCGGACGAGAACCACGACTTCTTCTCGGGATCCGGATCCTCCTACGTCATCGGCAAGGCCGAGGCCACCGAGGACGAGGACTGGGACTTCTAAAGAACACAGGCCAGCGCCACTGTCGCTGACACGACAAGGCCCCCGGCGGGTCGCTCATCACGAGCGGTTCACGGGGGCCTTCGTCATGCTTGCTCACACTTTGCCTACAATTGCGAGCGGCACGTGGTGCTGGCCGGAGTCAGAACGCGCCGATGCCCTTGCCGAGCACCTGGGCACCGAGCACGACGAGCACGACCGTCATGATGGTCGCGTTGTTGGCCGCGAGCCACGTGCGGATGCCCGCCAGGACGGGGGCCGCCTGGGTCGGAGCGAACACGGCGAACAGCACCGGAACGGCGACGGTGAGCGCCGCGACGACCGTGAAGCCGGCGAGGGCGACGATCATGGCGCCGACGTCGAGCGACGCGCGCCCGATGACGGTGCCTGCGGCGGAGGCCGCCAGCAGGTTCTTCGGGTTGAGCGCGGCCAGCGTGAGGGCCAGCAGCAGGGCGGCGAGCGGCTTCATGGTGTCGATCTTCGACATCCACGCCGGCAGCTCCGGATCGGTGCCCGGCGCCGGCCGCGATCGCCATTGCCGCACGCCGAGCAGGATCAGCAGCACGCCGAGCACCAGCTGGATCACGCCGATGACCGGCTGCGATCCGCTCGTGCCGTCCGGCTCCGGGATCACTCCCGCGAGCAGCGTCACGGCGGTGGTCACGAGGGCGACGCCGAGGAACCATCCGGCGAGGAAGGACAGCCCGAGCGGCCGGGGCTGCGGCGACATCAGCATCAGGATCACCGCGATGATCGGGATCGGGCTGATCGCGATCGCGACGGCGTTGGGGAGGATGCTCCCGAGGACTTCGTTCATGGGTGGAGTTCCTTGACGGGTCGGGGAGGATCCGGGGCTGTGCCGCTCAGCCGCCGAGCAGCTGCTGCTTGGCCAGCGCGAACTCCTCGGCCGACAGCAGGCCCTGCGCGTGCAGGTCGCCGAGCTGCTGCAGGCGGGCGACGATGTCGACGGCGGGCGCAGCCGCGGGGGCGGGTGCAGCGGGCGCTGCGGCGGGTGCGGGTGCAGCGGGCGCGGGCGGCACCGGGGCCGGGGGCGCGGCGGCCTGCAGTGCGGCCTCGGCGGCCGCCTGCTGCTGC
>JAFDWP010000070.1 GCA_018268435.1 Actinomycetota bacterium | reverse complement strand
GGGCGTGCGGTAGTGGTTCCAGATGTTCGAGCCGCCGGCGGAGGCGGCGATGCCGGCGAACATGCGGGCGCTCTCGATGCGGACGAAGTTCTCGAACGTGACGCGGACGGGCTGATCGGTCATGGACTGCCTTTCTGCGGAAGTGCGTCCATGATCCCGACAGGCTCTGGCGCTCGCATCATCAAGTCAGGATGATTTCCCCCAGGACGGCTCGGCCAGGACCGTCCTCTCACGATGGAATCGACCTGACAGACACGAGGGAAGGACGCCCAGCTGCCATGACCACTCTCACGATCGGGGCCACGATCGGCGATCCCGATATCGCCGTCGAGCTCGACGCCCGGCGCTTCAACCGGCACACGTTCTGGGTCGGCCAGAGCGGCAGCGGCAAGACCTACGCGCTGGGCGTCGTGCTCGAGCAGCTGCTGCTGAACACCGAGCTGCCGATGCTGATCCTCGACCCGAACGGCGACTACACGCGCATGCGCGAGACGCTCCCGTCGGCCACCGCCGCGGACGCGGAGCGGCTGGCGGAGGCGGACATCCGGGTGTTCCGCTCCGGCTCGGCCGAGGGCGAGCGCCTGCATGTGCGCTACACCGACCTGCCCGCCGCGACGAAGGCGGCCGTGATGCAGATGGATCCGATCGCGGATGCCGAGGAGTACAACGTGCTGCTGCACGGGGATCCGGATGCCCGGACGTTCGACGCGCAGGAGATGCTCGCGGAGCTGCGCGGCTCCGGGGACCCCGACCAGCGCCGGCTCGCGAACCGGATGGAGAACCTGCAGATCCTGGACTGGGACCTCTGGTCCCGGGGGCAGGCCTCCGTGGTCGACACGATCGACGAGCGGCCGCGCGCCACCGTCCTCGATCTCGGCGGCTTCACGCATCCGGCGGAGCCCAAGGTGGCGGCGCTCGCCGTGCTCGAGCACCTCTGGGCGCACCGCGAGGAGCGCCGTCCCGTGCTGATCGTCATCGACGAGGCGCACAACCTGTGCCCGCCGAATCCGCAGACCGCGGTCGAACGCGCCCTCGTCGCACAGCTCGTGCAGATCGCGGCCGAGGGGCGCAAGTTCGGGCTGTGGCTGCTGCTCTCCACGCAGCGCCCCACGAAGATCCACCCGAACGTGCTGTCGCAGTGCGACAACCTCGCGCTCATGCGGGTGAACGCGCCCCGCGACCTCGCCGAGCTCGCGGATGTCTTCGGCTTCGCGCCGGAGGCGTCGATCCGACGCTCCGCGGAGTTCCGTCAGGGGCAGGCGCTGTTCGCGGGCGGGTTCATCGCCGAACCGACGTTCGTGCAGATGGGGGAGCGGCTCACGCAGGAGGCGGGCGGCGACGTCACCGTCCCCCTGCGCGTCGACGCGGCCGGCTAGAGACCCAGCCGGATGGCCTCGCGCCGGTTCGCCACGCCCAGCTTGCGATAGATCGCACGCTGGTGCGTGCGGACGGTGTTCACCGAGACGAACAGCGCCGCGCCGATCTCCGTCGCGGTCATGGTCGTGCGCAGGTAGCCGTAGATCTCGCGCTCGCGTGCGGACAGCACGGATCCGAGATCGACGTGCCGGGCCGTCCGCGAGTCGTGCTCGGCGAGGCGTGCGGCGAGGAACTCCTCGTGCGCCGTCCCCGCGGCCGCATGACGGGCCATCAGCCCGCGCAGCTCCTCGTCATCCGTCGCGAACGGCAGGGTCACGCCCTCGGGCGCCCCCGCGTCGAGGGCGCGCTCGAGCAGGCGGTGCGCGCGGGCGGCGTCCCCGCGGTCCTGGGCGATCAGGGCGGCCGTGACGTACGCCGAGGCGGCCACGTACGAGATCGACAGCTCGGCGGCCGTGAGCGCGGACAGCAGCCGCCCGGCGTCGGCCGGGCGCCCGCCGCGGCGCATGATCTCCGCGGAGACGACGCGGACGATCGGCACGTTCGGGTGCACGCGGATCGGCTCGAGGAGCGACAGCGCCCGGTCGGAGTCGCCGCTGGCCGCGGACAGGGCGGCGCTCGCGAACGCCTGATAGACCGGCCACGGGACGCCGTGCTGCTCGTGCGGGCTGACGCCGGCGAGGGCGTCGCGAGCCGCGCCCACGGCGGTCGGCCGGCCGTCGATCGCCGCGCAGAGGGCGAGGTAGACGCGTGCCAGCGCCGTGTACGACGCGTCATGGCCACCGCCGTCGACGAGGGTCTGGAACGCCGTCTGCGCCTCCTCGAGGCGGTTCTGCCAGTACGCGGTGTACCCGATGGCGAAGAGCTCGATGCCCCCGTCGTAGTGATGCCAGTCCTCGGCCGCGTCGAGCCGGTGCGGCGCGCGGTCGATGAGCAGCCGCGCGCGGCGGAGGCTGCCGGCGTAGGCGAGGGCGAACAGGAGGTTCGCTGACGTCCGCCGCGCGAGCGCGGGGTGATGCCCGGCCTCGGCCTCATGCAGGGCGGATTCGAGGAGCCGGATCGCCCGGGACGGGTCGCGGCGCAGCCGCAGCTCCGCCCAGCCCAGCAGGAACAGGCAGTACGCCTGGACCGTGGGCGAGACGCGACTCTGCTCGAGCATGCCGCGCGCGGTGTCCGCCGCGGACGCCAGCACCGGCTGCGCATCGGCGAGGAAGAGCATCGCGAACGCCCGCGTCACCTCGAACGACGCGTCGTCCGGGGCGGCGGCGGTCGCCTGCGCGGTGAGCAGCGTCGCGCCGACGTGATCGCCCAGCTGGTTCAGGCAGCACGCACGGATCAGCAGCACGTCGGGATGCGCCGCGAGCTCTGCGGGCAGCGCCAGGCACTGGGTGTTCAGCGCGCGCGCCCCGCTCTCGACGATGGCGCGGACCCAGGACGAGCGGAGGATGTCGAGGGCGAGTTCGGGCTCGCGCGCCTTCACCGCGTGCCGCATGGCCTCGGCCGGGTAGTGCGGAGCGAGCCAGTGCGCGGCGACGGCGTCGAGGCGGCGGCGACGGCCGGAGTCCGTCTGCGTGAGGATGTCGCCGCAGCGCGCGGCGAACTCGTCGTGCCAGCGGTACACCCGCGACCCGTTCGCATCGACGTAGCGCTGCAGGAACAGACCCTGCGCGACGCACTCCTCCAGCAGCGCCTCGGCGTCGTCCACACCGCTGAGCGCGTGGGCGAGCGCCGGGGTCAGGCGCGTGCACACGCTCGTCGCCAGGATGAAGTCGGCGAGACCGGGCTTGAGCCGGGGCAGCACGTTGCCCGCGATGTAGTCGGTGAGCAGGGCGTCCTGTGCGGTGGAGGCGGATCCGGGATCCCCGGCGAGCTGATGCAGGTGCACCGCGATCGGCCAGCCGCCGGTGGCGGCGACCAGGCGTGCGGCCGTGATCGGATCGACCGCCGACGGGGTGCCCGCGGAGTCGCGGATGATCTCCGCCTCGGTCAGCGCGAGGTCGGTCGCGGAGAGGACGGCGGTCTCCTGGCCGGCGATCGTGCGGGAGAACCACGCGCTGAGCTCCTGGGTGCCGCCGAGCACGAAGCGCAGCCGACCGGCCGTGAGCGCGGTGAGCACGTCGACGACATCGCCGGCGATCGCGGCACCGGCATGCTGGGCGTCGTCGATGATCACGACGAGGGTGTCGTCGAGCTCGCCGGTGATCTCGGCGATGCGGCCGATGAGGGCGCGGGGATCCGCATCGGGTCCGAGCGGTGCTCGCCGCAGCGAGTGCGAACCGGGATCGACGAATCGGCTCAGGGCGCTGAGGATCCCGTGCAGGACGAGCGCCTCATCGCCGTGGTCGTGGCGCGTCAGCGTCAGCCAGGCGGTGGTCGCAGGCCGCCGTCGGGCCCACTCCGCCAGCAGCACCGTCTTGCCGTAGCCCGAGGGTGCGGCGATCACGGTGGTCATGTGCTCATCGACGGCTTCGTCCAGCCGGGCGAGGAGCCGCCCGCGCGCGATCATCCCTTTCGGCGATTGCGGAGGGGACGTGAGGAACCAGGGCGAGGGGGCCCACGTCGTCGCACGCTGAGCGTCCATACCCCCTGATGATAGTGAGCACCCGCGGGCCGGTCCCAGCCGCTGCGCAGGCGCCGACTGGTAGCGTCGCCGCAACGACCCCGACAGGAGATCCGTGACCGACGACCCGACGCTCGGCCTGACGCTCAGCGGCGGCGGCGCCTACGGTGCCGCGCAGGCGGGCGTGCTGCAGGTGCTCGCCGAGCGGGGGATCCGTCCCGGCATCGTCGCGGGGACCAGCTCCGGCGGGCTCATCGGGGCCGCCTACGCGGCGGGGATCGACGCCGACACGATCGAGCGCGCCGTGCGGCGATTCCGCTGGAGCGCGATCGCACGGTGGTCGCTGCGTCCCCGCTGGGGCCTGCTCGACACGCACGCGGTGACCGACGGCATCCACCGGATCCTCGGTCACGACCCCCTGATCGAGGACCTGCCGCGGCGCTTCGGAGCCTTCGCCACCGACCTGCGCAGGCGTCGCGGCGTGCTCCTCGACCGCGGACCCCTCAGCACCGCGCTGCGCTCGACGATCGCCGTGCCCGGGGTGCTGCCGCCGGTGCGCCGGGACGGTGCGCTGCTCGCCGACGGCGGGATGGTCGACAACGTGCCGGAGGCGTCGACCCGCGCGCTCGGCGCGCAGCGCACGATCGTTGTGCGGCTGCACGCCAAGTGGGAGAACGTCCGGATGATGCGGACGGTCACCGCGACGGCCGATCTGCGCACCGACCCCACCGTCCTGCTCATCCAGCCGGAGATGGAGCGCATGGCGCAGTGGATGATGAAGGACGTGCCGCGGCTGATCGCGGAGGGGCGTCGCGCCGCCGAGCACGC
>JAFDWP010000006.1 GCA_018268435.1 Actinomycetota bacterium | reverse complement strand
CCGCATCGCCGGGATCGGGATCGGGGGCGCCGGTGTGCCGACCGAGGAGGGCGGGCTCGCGTCCGCGCCCAACCTCGGGGCGAGCGAGGGGCTCCGCGGCGCGCTGTCGGCGCGGTTCGGCTGCCCGGTCGTGCTGGACAACGATGTGAACGCCGCAGCGCTCGGCGAGCTCGCCGCGGGCCGCGGCCGCGACATCGCCGACTTCGCCTTCGTGGCGGTCGGCACCGGGATCGGCATGGGCCTCATCAGCGACGGACGGCTGCTGCGCGGTGCGCACGGCGCCGCCGGGGAGATCGGGCATCTGCCGTTCGGCGCGGACCCGCTGGATCCGGCCGCGCGCCGTCGCGGGCCCCTCGAGGAGGCCGTCGCCGGCGACGTGCTCGCGGCACGGGACGCAGGCGCCCGCTCGGCCCGGGATGTGTTCGCCCGCGCCGCCGAGGGGGTGCCGGAGGCCGCCGCGGCGCTCGACGAGGAAGGGCGCTGGCTCGCCCGCGCCCTGGTGGCGGTGCGCGCCGTCGCCGATCCGGAGCTCGTCGTGCTCGGCGGCGGGATCGGGTTGCGCCCCGAGCTGCTGGCGCGGATCCGCACCTGGCTGGACCGGCACGGGCACGGCGACCTGCGCGTGGAGATCTCCGCGCTCGGCGGCGACGGCCCGCTCATCGGCGCCGCGATGCTCGTGCGCACCGCGCCCCGGACGCTTCTCACGGAAGGGATCACCGCATGACCACCGTCACCGCGACCGCGGCGGCACCGGGCCTGTCCACGCGCATCGCGCACGGCTGGCGCGACTACGTCGTCTACGCCGGATTCGTCGTCGTCTTCGTGTTCTTCGCGATCACGCAGGGCGCCAACTTCCTCAACGTGACCACGCTCGTCACGATCATCACGCAGGCCGCGCCCATCACGATCATGGCGATCGGGGCGGTGTTCGTGCTGAGCCTCGGCGAGATCGATCTGTCCATCGGATCCACCGTCGCCTTCTCCGCCCTCAGCGGCGCGCTCGCGCTGCAGGCCACCGGCCAGTGGTGGCTGGGGGCGCTCGCCGGCCTCGCGGCCGGCATGCTCGTCGGCCTGGTCAACGGGCTGTTCATCACCCTCGTCCGGCTCCCGTCGTTCCTGGTCACCCTCGCCACGATGGGCCTGGTCGCGGGCCTCGCGCAGCAGATCACCGGACTGCAGTCGGTGCCGGTCACGGATCCCGTGTTCGTGTGGGTCTTCGGCGGCGGCACGCTGCTGGGCGTGCCGATCCTGGTGCTGTGGTCGGTGCTGGCGACGGCGGTCGGATGGCACGTGCTGCACCGGCGCCGGGCGGGGGCGCATGTGCTCGCCGTCGGCAACAGCGCCCAGGCCGCACGGGTCTCCGGGATCCGCGTCGACCGGGTGCGCCTGATGGTCTTCATCGCGAGCGGCGGGACGGCAGCCCTGGCCGGCCTGCTCTACGCCGGCCGCCTGGTCGGCGCGACCTACACGCTGGGCACGTCGGATCTGATGAGCGTGCTCGCCGCGGTCATCGTCGGCGGCACGGCGCTCACCGGCGGCAAGGGGTCGGTCATCGGCGCCGTCGTCGGATCCCTGTTCATGAGCATGATCAACTACGGACTGCTGCTGGGCGGTCTCACGGTCGCGCAGCAGATGATCGTGCGCGGCCTCATCATCCTCGTCGCGGTGACGCTGTCGCTGCGCGGCAAGAAAGGACGCTGATGTTCCTCTCCCTCCTGCAGCGGCGCAACCCGGATCTGCTGCGCGCGGCGGCCGCCTTCCATCGCAGCGGTGCGCTCAGCCCGAACACGTGGGTGCTCGACACCGACGCGATCGAGCGCAACGCGCGCGCCATCGCCGCCGAGGCGGCGCGGCTGGGCCTGGACGCCTTCGCGATGACGAAGCAGATCGGCCGCAACCCCGACGCCGCTGCGGCGATCCGCGCCGGGGGCATCGGGCACGC
Organism: Actinomycetota bacterium; assembly: GCA_018268435.1. Lineage (GTDB taxonomy): Bacteria > Actinomycetota > Actinomycetes > Actinomycetales > Microbacteriaceae > Microbacterium. The sequence continues at coordinate 21,622 of JAFDWP010000006.1, read as the reverse complement.
CGTCGGGGTGGACCTGGAGTGCGCGCAGGCGGCGGCGCTCGCCGGCCTGGCGATCGGGCACCTGGGGCACCTCGTGCAGATCCCGCGCTCGCGCGCCGCCGACGCCGCATCGCTCGAGCCGCTGTTCTGGACCGTGTTCAGCGAGGCCCAGGCGCGGTGGGCGGGCGAGGCCGCGCTCGCCACCGGGCGCGAGCAGGCCGTGCTGGTGCGCGTGGTCGCGCCGGGGGACCGGTTCTACACCGGCCACGAGGGCGGATTCCCCGTCGACGACGTCGTGCGCGTCGCGCGGCTCATGGACGAGACGCCCGGTGTGCGCTTCGGCGGCATCACCACCTTCCCCGCGACGCTCTACGACGAGGCGGGCGGCGACGTGGTCGCCACCCCGAACCGCGCCACGCTGACGCGGGCGCGTGCGGCGCTGCAGGCGGCCGGGTTCTCCGGCTTCGCCGTGAACGCGCCGGGCACGACCTCGACGGCCACCCTCGCCGCCCTCGCGCAGGCCGGTGCGACCCAGGTCGAGCCGGGGCACGGGCTCACGGGCACCACGCCGCTGCACGCTGCCCGGGACCTGGTCGAGGATCCGGCGATCGCCTATGTGAGTGAGGTCTCGCACCTCTGGAACGGACGCGCCTACGTCTACGGCGGCGGGCTCTACGCGGATCCCGTGCTCGGCATCCCGCAGACCCGCGCGCTGCTGGTGCGCCCGGGGGAGGATCCGGCCGAGGCGCGCCAGGTGCGGGTGGAGATGCCCGCGCCCGAGGCGATCGACTACTACGCGACCGTGCCCGTGGAGTTCGCGGACGTCGACGGCGGCACCGGGCGGATCGACGTGCAGGAGGGCGACACCGTGATCTTCGGCTTCCGCCCGCAGGTGTTCGTCACCCGCAGCGAGACGGTGGGCATCGGAGGGCTGTCCTCCGGCTCGCCGGTGCTCGGCGAGCCGTGCGCGGCCAACGGCGGATCCCCGGTGCGGCTCTGGGGAGGCGCACGATGAGCCCCTCTCCTGCACGCGGCGCGGGCGGCGACGTCGCGCTCGAGCTGCGCGGCATCACGAAGTCGTTCGGCGCGGTGACCGCGATCTCGGGATTCGACCTGCGCGTGGCCGCCGGCGAGATCGTCGCCCTCGTCGGCGACAACGGCGCCGGCAAGTCCACGCTCATGAAGATCATCTCCGGCGTGCATCAGCCGACGACCGGCGAGATCCTGCTCTCCGGGGATCCGGTGTCGCTGCGCGACGCCTCCGACGCCCGCGCGCAGGGGGTGGAGGTCGTCTATCAGGACCTCGCGCTCGTCGACCAGCAGCCGGTCTACATGAACCTGTTCCTGGGGCGCGAGCTCACCCGCGGGCCGCTGCGCACGCTGGACCGGCGCGAGATGGCCCGGCAGACCCAGCGCCTCGTGGACGACCTGGACGTGCGGATCCCCTCGGCGCGGGCCCTGCTGTCCGACCTGTCCGGCGGTCAGCGGCAGGCGATCGCCATCGCGCGGGCCACGCACTGGGCGTCGAACCTCGTGCTGATGGACGAGCCGACCGCGGCGCTCGGGGTGGCCGAGACGGCGAAGGTCGAGGAGCTCATCCTGCGGCTGAAGCAGCGCGGTGCGGCCGTGGTGATCGTCAGCCACAACATGGAGCAGGTGTTCCGGATCGCGGATCGCGTGACCGTGCTGCGTCGCGGCACCCAGGTCGGCACCAGGGCGGTGGCGGACACCAGCCACAACGAGCTGGTCGCGATGATCACGGGGCTCGCGGCCTGACCGGATCCGATCGGGGTCGGGCGAGTCGGACGGCTCAGGGGCGTGTGGCGCTCGGCTCAGCTGCGGAACACGGTGTGCACGTCGCCGACGCGGTCGCGACCGCCCAGTCCGTCGATCTCGAAGAGCACCGAGATCCCGGCGACCACGTAGCCGAGCCGCTCGACGATCTGCTGACCCGCGGCGAGGGTGCCGCCGGTGGCGAGCACGTCGTCGATGAGCAGGATCCGGGATCCGGCCGGAAGGTCGGCGTGCATCTCGATCGTGGCCGTGCCGTACTCCAGGGCGTAGTCGACGGCGGCGGCGGGCCGCGGCAGCTTGCCGGCCTTGCGGATCGGCACGAAGCCGGTGCCGGCGGCGATCGCGGCCGCTCCGGCGAGGATGAAGCCGCGCGCCTCGATCCCGGCGACGACGTCGAAGGAGCCGCGGAACGGTGCCACGAGGGCCTCCGTCGTCGCGTCCAGCGCCTCGCGGTCGGCGAGCAGCGGAGCGATGTCGCGGAACAGGATGCCGGGCTTCGGGTAGTCCGGGATGGCGCGGATGAGCGATTCGGCGCGGGAGAGCGCGAGCGAGGGGGTCACCGGACCAGGCTACGCGCCGGACACCCCGCCCACCTGCGAGCGAGCCGAGTCGACCCCCTTGGTCGGTGCGACGCCTGCTCGACCCTGCGACGGATGCACGATGGTCGGGCGGGATCCGTCGTGCAGGTGGATCCGCGTCGTGCAGGTGTCGCGCGAGGATCCGGGGATCCGGGCCGTTGACAGGCATGGGAGCGCTCCCATAGTCTGGCGCGAACGGCGTGGGAGCGCTCCCACGCCGTGCACCGCGCGCCGCCGATCGGCGCGACCGAGCGAAGGAGCGTCATGAACACGTCCGTCCGCCGATTCCCCGACGGCTTCCTGTTCGGGGCCGCCACGGCCGCCTACCAGATCGAGGGCGCCGCCTTCGAGGACGGACGCACGGCGTCGATCTGGGACGCGTTCGCCCGCGAGCCCGGCGCGGTGCAGAACGGCGACACCGGCGACGTCGCGTGCGATCACTACCACCGCTACGCCGACGACGTGCGGCTCATGGGCGAGCTGGGGCTGCAGGCGTACCGGTTCTCCACCTCGTGGGCGCGGGTGCGCCCCGACGGCGCCGCGGTGAACCCGGCCGGCATCGCGTTCTACGACCGCCTCGTCGACGAGCTGCTCGCGAACGACATCGTGCCGTGGCTGACGCTCTACCACTGGGACCTGCCGCAGGCGCTGGAGGAGAAGGGCGGCTGGACCTCCCGCGACACGGTCGACCGCTTCGTCGAGTACGCGCTCGGCGTGCACGACGCGCTCGGCGACCGCGTGCAGCACTGGACCACGCTCAACGAGCCGTGGTGCTCCTCGTTCCTGTCCTACACCGCGGGCGTGCACGCGCCGGGGCGGGTGAGCATCGAGGACGGCATGCTCTCCGCGCACCACCTGCTGCTCGCGCACGGCCGCACGATCCAGGCGCTGCGCGAGCGGGATCCGCGGCTCGACCTCGGCATCACCCTGAACCTCACGGTCGCCGACGCGGCCGATCCGCGCGACCCCGCCGACGTCGACGCCGCCCGGCGCATCGACGGCCAGTTCAACCGGTGGTTCCTGGATCCGGTGCTCCGCGGCGCCTACCCGGCCGACGTCGTCGCCGACATCCGCGACGTGGATCCCATCGCCGTGCGGCGCTGGGCCGCCGCGATCCACGAGGGCGACCTGGAGACGATCGCCGCGCCGCTGGACTGCCTGGGCATCAATTACTACCACGGCGAGCTGCTCTCCGGCTCGCCGCAGCCGGGCGTCGAGGGCACCCCGCACGACAGCGGCGTGGAGGGCGAGAACGCCCGGCGCACCCGCTCGCCGTTCCCCGCGGCCGACGACGTGCACTGGGTCGAGCGCGGGCTGCCCCGCACCGGCATGGACTGGGAGGTGCAGCCCGAGGGGCTCACCCGGCTGCTGCGGCGCCTCGGCACCGAGTACGCGCCGGGTCTGCCGCTCTACGTCACCGAGAACGGATCCGCCTACGACGACGTGCTCGAGGGTGCACGCGTCGATCCGGCGACCGGGCTCACGACGGGCGGTGCGGTGCACGACGACGAGCGCGCGATGTTCCTCCGCGAGCACGTCGCCGCGACCTACGACGCGATCGACGAGGGTGTGGACGTGCGCGGCTACTTCGCGTGGTCGCTGCTGGACAACTACGAGTGGTCGTGGGGCTACGGCAAGCGGTTCGGCATCGTGCGGGTCGACTACGACACGCAGGAGCGGATCGTGAAGGACTCCGGGCGCGAGTACGCCCGGATCATCGCCGCGCGGGCGGTCTGAGATGGCGGCCGAGAAGGATCCGGATCCGGAGCGGCTCGGACGGGCGACGATCGAGGAGGTCGCCGCGGCTGCCGGCGTCTCCCGCTCGACGGTCTCCCGGGTCGTGAACGGCGCGACCGCGGTGAGTCCGCACGCGCTCGCCGCGGTGCAGGACGCGATCGCGCGGCTGGGGTACGTGCCGAACCGGGCGGCGCGCTCGCTCGCGCTGCGGCAGACGCATGCGATCGCCCTGGTCGTGCCGGAGGACACCCGGCGCTTCTTCGGGGATCCGTACTTCGGGGCGGTCGTCGCGGGCATCGGCGACCGGATCGCGCGCTCCGAGTACATCCTGAACCTGCTCATCGCCAGCGACGACCCGGGCGGACGGATGACGGGATTCGTGCGCAACGGCGGGGTGGACGGCGCGATCATCCTCTCGCACCACACCAGTGACGCGTTCATCGACCGCATCGTGGAAGCCGTGCCTGTCGTGTTCGGCGGTCGGCGCACCACCGGCGGGGAGGACGACTTCTTCGTGGACGTGGACAACGTCACCGGCGCCGAGCAGGCCGTCGCGCACCTGCTGGCCATCGGGCGGCGCCGGATCGCCACCGTGACCGGACCGCTGTCCATGGCGGGCGCCGTGGATCGCCTCACCGGCTTCCGCGGGGCGCTCGCGGAAGCGGGGCTCGCGCCGTTCGCCGAGGTCGTCGGCGACTACTCCGAGGTGAGCGGCGTGCAGGCCGGGCAGGAGCTGCTGGCCCGGGCTGCGGCGCCGGGCGGGGAGCTTCCGGACGCGGTGTTCGCGGCGAGCGACCTCATGGCGCGCGGCGTGCTGCGCACCCTCCGGGGTGCGGGGGTGCGCGTCCCGGAGGATGTCGCGCTCGTCGGCTTCGACGACTCCGATGTCGCGCTGTCGACGGATCCGCCGCTCACCACCGTCCGTCAGCCCATGCACGCTCAGGGTGAGGCGCTCGCCGGAATGCTGATCGACCGGCTGACCGGAGCCGCTCCGCCGCGGCGCACGATCCTCGGCACGGAGCTGGTGGTGCGCGGCTCGGCGTGACGACGGAGCCGGACCCGGGTGCCCGTTCTCAGGACGGATTTCGGCAGCGGCGGTCGAAACCGGGTGTGTCGACGTGAACACGCGGATTCCGTCCTGAGAACGGGACAGCCCGAGCGCCGTACACGCCCGTCCCCGGGCGGGGGACATGCCCCGTCCCCGGGCGCGCGCCCGGAGACGGGGCATTGGGCGCCGGAGTCCCCGATGGTCCGGCGTCCTGCGATCACCCTCCGAAGGATCGCAGGAGGCTCCCCCCGAACAGCGCGTGCGCGGTGATCCCCACCGAAAGGATCATGGTCGCCGACACCGCGGCGACCGCGAGCGGGGACATGCCCCGCCCGCCCCTGCGCTGTCCGCCGAACCCGATCGCCGCGCCCTCCCCGTGCGCGATCGGGATGGCGGTCTGTGTGCGGAAGGCCGCGGTCCGCGCCGTGAGGCGGCGGTGCGGCTCCTCCGCAAGTTCGATGATCCCGCGCATGCCCTCCGACGCATCCGGCCGGATGTACGCAGGAAGGGACGGGGAGGCGCCGTGGGCTCGACCGCGCATGGGACGCCTCTCCTGCCGGGGATCTCGTAGGTTGAACAGATATTCAGTGATTAATGTAGCGAAGGGATCCGTCGCCCGGCAAACGGACCCGGGAAGAGCCGCGCATGGCACGCTCCGCGGAGCAGAATCGTCTCGCCAGGGAGCGCTCGCAGGAAGCGCTGCTCCAGGCGGCCGTCGACGTGTTCGCCGAACGCGGGATCGAGGGCGCGACGGTCGCAGAGATCACGGGCCGCGCCGGAGTCGCGCAGGGCATGATCAACTACTACTTCGGCGGCAAGGAGCAGCTCGTCGCCGCCGTGATCGACCGCTGGTTCGCGATGCTGTTCGGGATCGCGCGCGGGGAGCGGACGGAGGGACCCGAGTCCGCGCCTCCGCCCCCGATCGGCGCCGTCTCCGCCGAGGCGCGGCTCGCGGGGATCATCGACACGGCGCTGGGGATGACGGCCGTGGCGCTTCCGCTGCAGCGCGTGGTCGTGGCGCTGCAGCAGCAGCCGGCGACGCGCGCCCTGTTCGCGGCGGCCGAGCAGCGGCACCTCGCCGCGACTGCCGCGGCGGAGGACGCGGTGCGCACGATCTTCGCGGAGCGGGGCGCACCCGATCCCGCGATCGAGGAGATCATGCTGCGGAGCCTGCTCGACGGGATCGTCGGGCAGCGCATCCTGTACGGCGACTCCTACCCGCTCGAGGCCGCGCGCCGATGGGTGCATCGCAGCTACGGTCTGCCCGAGCCCGCGTCGCCGTTGCCGGGGGTCGGGGCGGCACCCGGGTCGGGAGCCGTCGCCGAGCCGCGGGCGCGCGTCTCGCACTGATCCGGGCGGACTCCCCTCGTCGAGTCGGACCGGCGCACCGTCCGGTTCGCCGGTCGACCCGTTCTCAGGACGGATTTCGCCACCGCGGCCGAAATCGTGCGTGTGGACGTGAACACGGCGGTTTCGTCCTGAGAACGGGCCGATGCGGGCGCGGGAACAGCCGGGCGCGGGCCTCGCGCGGATCAGGCGGGGTCGCCGCCCAGCGGGCCGACGCCCTCGATGGGCCGCGGGTCGTCCGCGCCGGTCTTGCGCAGCCGCGCGATCGCGTTGCCGCTGTGGTAGATCACGATCGCGGCGACCGTGGCGATCACGATGCCGCCGAGCATGAAGCCGGAGTCCTTGATCGAGATCGAGAAGCCGCCGACCGCGATGATCAGCGCGACGGCCGCGGTGTACTGGTTCACCGGACGGGAGAAGTCGACGCGGTTGTCCACCCAGATCTTGATGCCGATGACGCCGATGAGGCCGTACAGACCCGTCGTGATGCCGCCGAGCACGCCCGCCGGCACCGAGTTGATAATGGCGCCGAACTTGGGTGACAGGCTGAGCAGGATCGCGGCGATGCCGGCCACCCAGTAGGCCGCCGTCGAGTACACGCGCGTCGACGCCATCACGCCGATGTTCTCGCCGTAGGTGGTGGTTCCGGATCCGCCGAAGAATCCGGCGAGCGTCGTGGAGACGCCGTCCGCGATGAGCGCCTTGCCGGTCTGCTGGTTGATCTCCGGATCCTCGACCATGGTCGCCACTCCCCGCACGTGGCCGACGTTCTCGGCGATCAGCACGAGCACGACGGGCAGGAACATCGCGATGCCGCTCCACACCGACGGCGTGCCGAAGTCGGGGAGGTGGAAGGTCGGCAGGCCGACCCACGCGGCCTTGTCGACGGCGGAGAAGTCGAGCTCGCCGCGGAACGCCGCGAAGATGTATCCGGCGATGACGCCGAGGAAGATCGAGATCCGGCCAAGGAAGCCGCGGAACAGCACCGCGAACACGATCGTGATCGCGAGGGTGAAGGTCGCCGTGATCGGCGCCTGCGCGAAGTTGCCGTAGGCGGCGCCGGCGAGGTTGAACCCGATCAGCGCGACGATCGTGCCGGCGAGCACGGGCGGCAGGAAGCGGTCCACCCACTTCACGCCGGCGACGTGCACCACGACGCCGATGATCGCGAGCAGCACGCCGACCGAGACGATGCCGGCGAGCGCGGCGCCGATCCCGTTGTCGGCGCCGGTGGCGTGCGCGGCGGTGGCCGCGGTGACGGGCGCGATGAACGCGAAGGACGATCCGAGGTAGCTGGGCAGCTTGTTCCGCGTGATCAGCAGGAACAGGATCGTGCCGATGCCGCTGAACAGCAGCGTGGTCGGCACGGGGAAGCCGGTGAGGATCGGCACCAGGAAGGTCGCGCCGAACATCGCGACGACGTGCTGCACGCCGATCGCGATCGTCGCGGGCCAGTTCAGGCGCTCGTCGGGGCGGACGACGGCGCCGGGTTCGACGGTGCGTCCGTCGCCGTGGATCTTCCACAGGGCCATGCGGGCTCCTCAGGATCGGGGGGAGTGGGCTGGAGAAACCCTATCCTGAGCGTTCCCTGGGAGCGAACGAGAGCCGGTCCCGGTCCCTGAGCGGGCGCAGCGAGACGAAGGGCGTCAGGCGGTCAGGCGCTGCAGCAGCTCGGCGTAGCGGGCGGCGGTGCGCGCCACGATGTCCTCGGGCAGCACGGGCGGCGTGCCCTGCTTGTCCCAGTGCGCGGCGAGCCAGTCCCGCACGATCTGCTTGTCGAAGCTCGCCATCCGCTCGGCCGGGGTGGATCCGGTCCGCCACGACTCGGCATCCCAGTACCGCGACGAGTCGCTCGTGAGCACCTCGTCGGCCAGGCGCAGAGTGCCCTCCGCGTCCACGCCGAACTCGAACTTGGTGTCGGCGAGGATCAGCCCGCGCTCCTCGGCGATCGCGGCCGCGCGGCGGTACACCGCGAGCGACACGTCGCGCAGCTGCGCCGCACGCTCGGCGCCGACGAGCTCCGCCGTGCGCGCGAATGTGATGTTCTCGTCGTGCTCGCCCATCGGGGCCTTGTACGCCGGGGTGAACAGCGGCTCGGGCAGCCGGTCGCCGTTCTGCAGCCCGGCCGGCAGCGGGATACCGCACACGGTGCCGCTCTGCTGATACTCGGCCCAGCCGGATCCGGTGAGGTAGCCGCGCACGACGCACTCGATCGGCAGCATCTCGAGCGACGCCGCGAGCATCGCGCGGTCGGCGACCTCCGCCGGGATCTCGCCGTCGACGAGGTGGTTCGGGATCGGATCCGGCCCCTCCGCGAGGCGGTCGAACCACCAGCGGCTGAGCGCGGTGAGCAGCGCGCCCTTCTGCGGGATGCCGGGCTCGAGCGCGAAGTCGAAGGCGCTCACCCGGTCGCTCGCGACGACGAGCAGGCGCGGGTCGGCGGCATCCTCCGGCGCGTACAGGTCGCGGACCTTGCCGGAGTAGAGGTGACGCCAGCCGGAGAGTTCGAGGGGTGTGCTCACGGGTCCATTATCGCGGTGCCGCAGAACCCCGGAGCACGGACCCGGCTGGTGCCGGGATCCGATCCGGCGTATAGTCCATGGCGGATAGTCCACATGGACTAGTTGAGATGGAGTGATGTGAAGGATCCGGCGCTCACCCCCCTGGGGGTGATGGTGCTCGCACTGCTGAGCGAGGGCGACATGCATCCGTACGAGATGGCCCGGGTGCTGCGCGCGCGCCGCGACGACCGGATCGTCCCGATCTCGCACGGCACGCTCTACCACACGGTCTCCCGCCTGCACGGGCAGGGGCTGCTCGAGGAGGTCGGCGTCGATCGCGACGGCAACCGTCCCGAGCGCACCACCTACACCGTCACCCCGGCGGGCACCGAATCCGTCCGCGCGTGGGTGCGGCGCGAGCTCGGCGGCAGCCGGCGGCAGACGCCGTTCCGGGTCGCGCTGGCCGAGGCGCACAACCTCGACCGCGCCGAGACCGTCGACCTGCTCACCCAGCGGCTCGGGCTGCTCCGCGAGGAGCTCCAGGCGCTGACCGGGCTGCTGGACGGCGCTGAGGCCCGTGACATCCCCGAGCAGTACCTCCTCGAGTCGATCCGACATCGCCTGCTGCTGCAGGCGGAGATCGACTGGCTCGACACCCTGATCCCCCGGATCGCCTCCCCCGACTTCGCCTGGGGCATGGATCCGGATCACGTTCCTGCCCAGCGAAAGGCACATCAGCATGGCTGAACCCATCGGCACGTCGACCGGGACATACGCGGTCGGCCACAAGCCGAAGAGCCCCTGGCCCGCCCTGTGGGCGCTGGTCATCGGCTTCTTCATGATCCTCGTGGACACCACGATCGTCTCGGTCGCGAACCCGGCCATCAAGGCCGCCCTCGACCCCGACACCAACAACCTCGACAACGTCGTGTGGGTGACCAGCGCCTACCTGCTCGCCTACGCCGTGCCGCTGCTCATCACCGGGCGACTGGGCGACCGCTTCGGACCGAAGAACATCTACCTCATCGGGCTCACGATCTTCACGCTCGCCTCGCTCGGCTGCGGCCTCTCCGACTCCCTCGCGATGCTGGTCGCCTTCCGCGCCGTGCAGGGCCTCGGCGCGGCCCTGATGACGCCGCAGACCATGGCCGTCATCACGCGCACCTTCCCGGCCGAGCGCCGCGGGGCCGCGATGGGCCTCTGGGGTGCGACCGCGGGCGTGGCCACGCTGGTCGGCCCGCTGGCCGGCGGCCTGCTCGTGGACGCGTTCGGATGGGAGTGGATCTTCTTCATCAACCTCCCGGTCGGCGTGATCGGCTTCGTGCTGGCGTGGATCCTCGTCCCCCGCCTGAAGACGCACGAGCACCGCTTCGACATGGTCGGGGTCTTCCTCAGCGCGATCGGCCTGTTCCTGATCGTGTTCGCGCTGCAGGAGGGCGAGCACTACGACTGGGACGCGTGGATCTGGGTGATGATCGGCGCGGGCGTCGTCGTCATGGCGCTGTTCCTCTGGCAGCAGGCCAAGACGCGCAGCGAGCCGCTGGTGCCGCTGGAGCTGTTCCGCGACCGGAACTTCTCCGTCGCGAACATCGGCATCGCCGCCGTCGGCTTCACGGTCACCTCGATGTCGCTGCCGATGATGTTCTTCTACCAGCTCGCCCGCGGTCTCACCCCGACCGAGTCCGCGCTGCTGCTGATCCCGATGGCCGTGCTGTCGGGCGTGCTCGCGCCGTTCGCCGGGAAGCTGCTCGACCGCACCGATCCGCGCCTGCTGCTCGTGCCCGGGCTCGGGCTCACCGTGCTCGCCCTCGTCTGGTACGCGCTGCTGATGAACCCGGACACCCCGATCGGCATGTTCCTGCTGCCCTCGGCGCTCATGGGCATCGGTCAGGCCGGCATGTGGGGGCCACTGGCCACCACCGCCACGCGCAACCTGGCGCCGCGTCAGGCCGGTGCCGGCGCCGGCATCTACAACACCACCCGCACGATCGGATCCGTGCTCGGATCCGCCGCCATCGCGGCGTTCATGCAGAACCGTCTCGTGGAGAACCTGCCGGGAGCGGCCGACCACGGCGGGGACTTCGGGGCGGGCCAGCTGCCCGCGTTCGTGGTGAAGGGCTTCTCTGCGGCGATGTCGCAGACCATGGTGCTGCCCACGATCATGCTCGCGCTCGGCGTGATCGCGATCTTGTTCATGAAGCGCCCGGAGCACCTCGTCCAGCGCTGAGGTCGGTGTCGCCGCGGACTGGCCCACCTGGCGCGGACTCATCTCGCCGATACCCCCTCTGAGCGCCGATACCCCCTCGCACGGACGTCCGTGCGAGGGGGTATCGGCGCCGCGAGGGGGTATCGCCGTTGAGCGTGGGTCGACGTCCGCGGCGGACGGAGTCCGGCCCGCCCCCCGCCTATTCCGCGACGCGGGCGGCGATGTCGGTGCGGTGGTGTGCGCCGTCGAGGCGGATCCGCCCGAGCGCCTCGTAGGCGCGGGCGCGGGCATCGGCGAAGCCGGATCCGGTCGCGACCACGTTCAGCACGCGGCCGCCGGTGGCGATGAGGCTGCCGCCGGGGGCGTCTGGGCCGGCGGTCGCCGCGTGCACGATTCGCACGCCCTCGACCGCGCCGGCCTCGGCCAGCCCCTCGATCGGGCGGCCGGTCTGCGGCGCCTCGGGGTAGCCCTCGCTCGCGAGCACCACGGTGACGGCGACATCGTCGGCGAACTGCGGCTGCGGCTGGTCCTCGAGGGTGCCGGTGGCGGCGGCGAGCAGCAGCCGGGACAGCGGGGTGCGCAGCCGCGGCAGCACGACCTGGGTCTCGGGGTCGCCGAAGCGGGCGTTGAACTCGATCACGCGCACGCCGTTCGGGGTGAGGATGAGGCCGGCGTAGAGCAGGCCGATGAACGGGGTGCCCTCGGCGTCGAGCTGCTTCACGACCGGGAGCGCGACGGTGCGGGTGACCTCCTCGACGAAGGCCGCCTCGCTGCCGAACCGCTCGTCCAGCCAGGGCAGCGGAGAGTACGCACCCATGCCGCCGGTGTTCGGGCCCTCGTCGCCGTCGAACGCGCGCTTGAAGTCCTGCGCGGGGCTCAGCGCGCGCACAGTGTCGCCGTCGCTGAGGAAGAAGAGCGAGACCTCCTCGCCGCTGAGGAACTCCTCGACCAGCACCGGGCCGTGCGGCAGGTAGTGCTCGGCGTGCGCGAGCGCGGCGGCGCGGTCCTCGGTGACGATGACGCCCTTGCCGGCGGCCAGACCGTCGGCCTTGACCACGTACGGGGAGCCCAGGTCGTCGAACGCGGCCTCCACCTCGGCCGAGCTCGCGGCGCGCACGGCGCGACCGGTGGGCACGGACGCGGCCTCCATGATCCGCTTCGCGAACGCCTTGGATCCCTCCAGCTGCGCGGCGGCGCGGCCGGGGCCGAACACGGGGATCCCGTGCCCGCGCACGACGTCGGCGACACCGGCGACGAGCGGCGCCTCCGGGCCGATCACGACGAGGTCCACGCCGTGCTCGTCCGCGAAGGCACGCACGGCGGATCCGTTCATGGGGTCCAGATCGACCAGGGTCGCGTCCTGCGCGATGCCGGCGTTGCCGGGGGCGCAGAGGATCTCGTGGCCCTTCCGCTCGGCGCGCAGGGCGAGGATGATCGCGTGCTCACGGGCACCGGAACCGAGGACGAGGATCTTCACCCGTCCAGCCTACCGAGCGGTCCGGTGCCGATGACGGGAGGTCCGGTGCCGATGACGGGAGGTCCGGTCACACCTCCAGGCGGATGGGCCGCTCGTCGGAGCGATCCCAGGGGAGGGTCCACCCCGCAGCCTCGAACACGCCGTCGAGCAGCATCGCGGTGAAGCCCCACACGATCGTGCCGTCCACGTCGAACGCCGGCCCGCGGAATGTCTGCCCCATCCGGCTCAGCGTCGAGGTGAACCGCCGGGCCGGGTCGAGCAGCGTCGCGACGGGCACACGGAACACCTGCACGGTCTCGGCGTGGTCGACGGCCACCACGCGCGACGGCTCGCGCCACCAGCCCAGCACCGGGGTGACCAGGTGGTTGCTGACCGCGAGCGGGATCTCGGGCAGGGTAGCCAGGATCTCGACGCCGGCCGGATCCAGTCCGGTCTCCTCCTGCGCCTCGCGCAGCGCCGTCGCCGCGGCATCCGCGTCGTCGGCCTCGGTGCGCCCGCCCGGGAACGACACCTGTCCGGGGTGCGAGGAGAGGGTCGCCGCGCGGCGTTGCAGCAGCACGTCGAGGTCGGCGGGCACCGTGATCGCGTCGGCGTCCGAGGGGTCGTCGTCGAGCCGGCCGAACAGGATGAGCACCGAGGCGGGATGGGCGCCGTCGACCGCATCGGGCAGGCGGCCGAGGGCCAGCACGCCCTTCGCGGCCGCGGCGAGCAGATCCGCGCGCGCACCGGCGGTGGTGCCCGCGGTGGGGGGCTCGGCGGAGGAAGTCATCGTGTTGAGCCTATGCCCGTCGCCGCATGCCTAGGGTGGATCCATGGCGACGAGGATCGACACCACCGCCGGACGGGCGGCGCTCGACGCGACCCGCGCCGCGCTCGCCGCCGGGGAGCGGCCGACGCGGACCGACTACGCCGCGGCCGTGCGCTACCTGCTGCAGCTGCTCGACGAGAAGGCACCCGGCAACAGCGTCGAGGTACGCGTGCCGCCGTTCGGGGCCGTGCAGGTGGTGCAGGGGCCGCGGCACACCCGCGGCACGCCGCCGAACGTCGTCGAGCTGGATGCGGCGACGTGGATCGCGGTCGCGACCGGATCCGAGTCCTGGGAGTCCGCGCTCGCGGACGGGCGGATCCATGCGTCCGGCACCCGCGCGGACCTCACCGAGCTGCTGCCGCTGCGCTACTGACGCTCTCTGTGGCCGCGCCGGTTCAGGCGATCACGCGGGATCAGGCGGATCGGTGCGAAGGATGCCTGATCCCGCGCGTCTGCCTGATCCCGCGTCGTGATGCGGGGCGGATCCGCGCACAGGAGCGCATGGGAGAATGGATCCATGAGCACGCCGCAGCCGCACCGCACGCCCGAGATCGTCGAGGCGCGCGTCCGGCGTGCGCCGCGCTGGGGCGTCTTCCTCGGCATCGGTGTGGGACTCGGCGTCGTGGCGGCGTTCCTGCTCACCGCCTTCGGCAACTTCGAGGCCTCGGAGGCGACGAAGGTCGCGTACCCGTTCGGCCAGGTCTTCGGATTCCTGCTGCTGTGGACGGTGCCGGCGGGCATCGCCGTGTTCGGCGTGATCGCGTTGGTCCTGGATCGCCTCGCCCGCCGCAGCGAGCGCGTGGTCCGCGTCGACCACGAGACGATCACCGAGTAGCCCCCGCCCAGGCTCTCGAAGCGAGGCCCCGGTCGCTGGGGTTCTCGAAGCGCCGGGGAACGGGGTCGGTCCCTTCGAGCGCCTCAGGGACCAGACGGGGCATCAGGGACCAGACTGGGCATCAGGGATCTGACTGGGCCTCAGGGATCTGACCGAGCCTCAGGCCACCTCGGCGATGACGGGGCGGATCGCCGTGTCGAAGTCCACCGGGTCGTGCCGGAGGGTGTCGGTCACCGCAATGCTGAAAGCTCCGATCCGCCAGATCCCGCGCTGTGCGAGCGGCAGCACGTGCACGTTCAGCTCGAACGAGTGCGCGCGACGGCCGGTGTCGCGTTCGAACTCCGCGAGCGCCGCCGCGTAGGCGCGGTAGGGGTCGCCGGTGCCGGAGACCGAGCGGGTGTAGCGCCGCTGCGCGTCCCGCGCGTAGCGCAGCACCTCCGCGGCGAACGGCTCGATGGCGGCGCGCAGCCGCTCCGCCCCCTGAGCGGGCAGGGCGACGATCGTGTCGAAGCCGGGGACGAGCTCCAACGGCGTCGCCGAGGGGTGCGTCACCGGCTCGACGGTCATCTCCCAGTACGCCCGCCACTGGCGCTCGAGCGCGTCGTCGGCCTCGCCGTCGTCGAAGGTGCGCAGCGGATGGTCGCGCAGCGTGGGAAGCTCCTGCGGCACCCGGATCCCCAGCCGCTGCCGCAGGGCGAGCGCGAGCAGCACGGCGACGCCGGCCTCCTCGCGCACCAGCCACTGCGGCTTCTCCGTCATGGCCCCATGGTACGGATTCCCGGCGCGGGCGGGGCCGTTCTTCCCGCGTCGATCGCGGGTGCCGCCTCGGCCGGATCCGCTCCGCCCGATGGCGCGGGGCGACTCAGGCGATGGTGCGCGCGACCGCGTCGAACGCCTTGATCGTCCACAGCAGGCGCTCGGCGTCCTGCGGCGTCGGCCAGCTGGAGAGCTTGGCTGCCACGACGTTCGCCGGACGGTTGACGTAGACCATCTGGCCGTGGATCCCGAGGGCGAGGAAGACGTCGGATCCCGGATACGGGAACCAGAAGCCGTTGCGGTACATGCCGCCCGGCATCAGGGTCGGCTCCGTCGCGTTCGCGAAGGCGGCGCGAGAGTCGGGTGCGCCGGCCAGCGTCTCGGCGATCCAGGACGACGGCAGCACCTGCCGACCGTCCATCGCCGCACCGTCGCGCACGAACAGCATGCCGAAGCGCACCAGGTCCCGCAGCGACGCCGAGACGCCGCCGTCGAACATGCCCGCGCCGACCGCGTCCACGCCGACGTTGGCACCGGACTCTGCCCCCATCGGACCCCACAGCCGCTCGGACATGAGGTCGGCCGGATGGATCCCGGTCGCCCCCTCGAGCACGAAGGCGAGCGCATCGGTCTCGCACGACTTGTAGTCGAAGCGGCCGCCGTGCGGGCCGTCGGCGCCGAGCGACGCCAGGAAGTCGCGCAGCGTGCCCGGGGTCTCGGGATGCCGCCGCGGCGCCCATCCGATGGCCTCCTCGAGCAGTCGCACCTCGGCGTTCTCGTCGAGGTACGCCTCGGAGAAGTGCACCCCGGTGCGCATGTCGAGCAGATCGCGGACCCGCGCGCCGTCGTAGCCGGATCCCGACAGTGCCGGCACATAGGCGGTGACCTGGGCGCCCGGGTCGAGTTCGCCCGCACCGGTCAGGGTTCCGGCGACCGCCGTGGTGAGCGACTTGCTCACCGACATCAGCAGGTGCAGCACCCCCGGAGTCATCGCGCCCAGGTACTGCTCGCCCATCACGGCGCCGTCACGGGCGACGATCCAGCCGTCGGTGTAGGTCGAGGCCATCACGTCCTCGAACGGGGCCGAGCGCGATTCCCACGGATGCGGCACGTCGATGTGGCGCAGGTCCGCCGGCACGGAGGGGAGCGCGAGCGTGCGCCCCTGCGACGAGATCTCGTGCACAGGAAGGAAGTCCGCCATGTGCTGCATCGACCAGCGCAGGTTGGGCTCCTGCTGCCACGCCTCCAGCGGCGGGATGAACCCGTCGAGGGAGCGGATCCCCTCCGCGGACGCCGGGGCGTCCGGTGCGGGCACAGGCAGGGCGCCCGTCGCGGGGGCCAGGCCGTTCCAGTCCTCTGTCGGCGGGGGTGTCACATCACCGCTCATGGTGTCGGTTCGGTTCCGATCTGCTCGCGCTCGTGCTCATCGATCTCCACCGCGGGCGGCAGGGGCGTCGCCGCGTACATCGCCCGGACGGATTCGATGAGGTGCTTCGCGCGGATGGACAGTCGCCCCGTCGGGGTCTGCAGCCGGCCCTTGGTGACCAGGATTCCCAGATCCGCGCCCTTCCAACGGTAGTCGCCCGGGCCGTAGATCCGCAGGAAGAACGATTCCGACTCACTGCCGAGCAGATGCCAGTCCAGGTCCCCCTGCGAGAAGGCGAGGCGCCCGTATGCGTCCAGCACGTACCGACCCGTGGGTGGGGCGACATCGATGTGCTCCACGCTCGGATCCGTGTGCTTGATGATCATGTGGCTCCACTGATCCGCGGCGGCGAGCTCCTCCCAGCGGTCGTTGATCTCGTCGACGTCGAGGTCGAACTCGACGCCGGCGTACTCGAGCAGGTGGAAGACGAACAGCGGCACGTCGGCGTAGGCGCCGGCGGTCACGTTCGTGATCGCGGAGGCGCCGGAGATGCGCGGGTTGAGCTCGCCGAGGTAGATGTCGCCGGTGTCGGTGTCCAGCAGCACGTCGACCTCGAAGAACCCGCGGTACCCCTCGGCTCCGAGCCGATCGCCGAGGGTGCGCACGAGCCGTGTGGCGGCGCGGCGGGTGGCGTCGTCGAGCACGTCCGGGAACATCTCGTTGCCGGCCCAGCCGCCGCGGTACGGGGTGAGCTCCTTGTGCCCGGTGATCTCGGTCATGAACGGACCGACGATCGTCCCGTGCCGCGTGAGCACGGCCTCCACCGCGATCGGCCGGTTGTTGATGCGCTTCATGACCTTGAGCTCGTGCCCGACGATGTCGTCCCTGTTCTTCGCGAACGAGGGCGCGTCGGTGATGAAGTACGTGGTCTTGCCCGAGTCTCCGTAGGCGGTCTGCACGACGAGGTCGGATCCGAGTCCGGCCTTCTCGGCCTGCTCCTGCAGATCCTCGAAGGAGCTCACGGTCGTGATCACGTTGGGCACGCTCGGCACGCCCACGGACTCGGCGATGCGGGTCGTGACCATCTTGGAGTCCAGGTGCTCGCGCAGCGACGCCGGAGGCAGGATCAGCTCGTAGCCGAGCTCCTCGCAGATGGACTCAGTCTCCTCGTCGAAGAACACCATGGCGATCCGGGGGCGCTCGCCGGCCGGGGTGAGCCGGGCGATGTGCGCCCGGACCTCGTGATGGCGCAGCAGCCAGTTGTTGATCTCCTCGCCGCTGGAGAACTCGATGTACGGCTTGTGGATTGGGCTGAACACGCGCGGATGCGCGCCCTGCCAGCTGTCGTAGTAGGTGATGTAGGAGAACCCGCGCACCCAGCGGTCCAGCCCCAGCAGGTTGAACGCCGACGCCCCGACGAAGAAGATCGGCGTGCGGTTGGTGCGGAAGTAGTGCCGGATCTCGGACATGTTCCGCAGCCCGTGGCGGCGTGCGGCGCGTTCGCCGCGGGCGACCTCGGGATCCAGGGTCGGCGCCGCCACCGGGAGCGGTCCGGTGCTGGCCGACGTGGCGGGCTTCGGGACCGGCTTGCGCACCCGGGCGCGGGCCGGGCTCGTCTTCTTCGCCGGGGCCTCGACGGCGTCCGCCGCGGCGGACGGCTCCGCCGCGCGTCGCCGCGGGGCCGGCTTCGCGGCGGCCGCGCCGTCGTCCGGAGTCGGCGCGGATCCCTTGTCCTTCTGCGTGCGTGCCACGATGGTCCTCTCCATTCGCGAAGGCGCGGCCACATCGCCGCGCTGCAGAGTTCTCTCGGGACCGGGGGAGGTCAAGTCTTACCGTATCGGGTGTCCGCGCGCCAGGGCCATCCCGCGGCCGGGCGTCGCCAGGCGGACGGATCCGGTCGGGGCCTGCGGGTCCGGTCGCCGTCGGCACCCCGGAATCCGGACGTCCGCCCAGGATCGCGCCGGTAGGATTGTCGGGTGTCCTCCCGCACCTATGCTGAGGCCGGCGTCGATACGGCAGCCGGCGATCGCGCCGTCGAACTCATGAAGTCCGCCGTCCGTGCCACGCACGGACCCGAGGTGCTCGGCGGGGTCGGCGGATTCGCCGGACTCTTCGACGCCTCGGCCCTGCTCGGCTACCGTCGTCCGCTGCTCGCATCGAGCACCGACGGCGTCGGCACGAAGGTCGCGATCGCGCAGGCCATCGACAAGCACGACACGATCGGTCACGACCTGGTCGGCATGGTCGTGGACGACATCGTCGTCGTGGGCGCGAAGCCGCTGTTCATGACCGACTACATCGCATGCGGCAAGGTCGTGCCCGAGCGGATCGCCGACATCGTGCGCGGCATCGCCGAGGCCTGCGAGCTCACCGGCACCGCCCTCGTCGGCGGCGAGACGGCCGAGCACCCCGGCCTGCTCGGCGTGGACGACTACGACGTGGCGGGAGCCGCGACCGGCATCGTGGAGGCCGACCGGATCCTCGGATCCGAGCGTGTGCAGGACGGCGACGTCGTGCTCGCCCTCGCCTCCAGCGGCCTGCACTCCAACGGCTACTCGCTCGTGCGGCACATCCTGGCGAAGGCCGGCATCGGCTACGGCGACCGCTCCGACGACCTCGGTGCGACCTGGGGCGAGGCGCTGCTCACGCCGACGCGCCTGTACACGACCCCGCTGCTGCGCGTGGTCGACGAGTTCTCGGGCGCTTCGGCAGGCTCAGCGACCGAGAACGGCGCCGTGCACGCGCTCAGCCACGTCACCGGCGGCGGCATCGCGGCCAACCTCGCGCGCGTGCTGCCGCAGGGATCCTGGGCCGAGGTCGACCGCTCCACCTGGTCGCCCGCCCCCGTGTTCCGCGTGCTGAGCGACATCGCCGGCACCTCGCTGGAGTCCAGCGAGGGCACCTGGAACCTCGGCGTCGGCTTCCTCGCGGTCGTCGACGCCGCGTCCGCCGCGGCGATCGCCCAGGCGCTCACGGACGGCGGCATCGCCACCTGGCAGGTCGGCACCGTGCGGCTGGACGCCGTCGCCGCCCGCCCGGCGGGCGACTTCGAGCAGGGCGCCAAGGGCGTCGACGGCGGTGCGGTGCGTCTTGTCGGCGCCTACGCGAACGGAGCGAACTGACCCCCATGTGCGGCATCGTCGGCATCGTCGGGCAGGCCCCGGTCAACCAGGACATCTACGACGCGCTCCTGCTGCTGCAGCACCGCGGGCAGGACGCCACCGGCATCGCCACCGCGGAGCCCAGCGGCGTCATGCACATGGCGAAGGCGCAGGGCATGGTGCGCGAGGCCTTCCGCACCCGCGACATGCGCTCGCTGCTCGGCAACGTCGGGCTCGGCCACGTGCGCTATGCCACCAAGGGCACCGCGTCGAGCGAGGAGGAGGCGCAGCCGTTCTACGTGAACGCGCCGTACGGCATCATCCTCATCCACAACGGCAACCTCACCAACACGCGTGAGCTGACCGCCGACATGGCACAGCGCGACCGCCGCCACCTGAACTCCTCGAGCGACACCGAGCTGCTGCTCAACGTGCTCGCGCACGAGCTGCAGACCACGACGTCGACCGTCGACCTCGACTCCGAGCGCATCTTCGAGGCCGTCGCGCGCACGCACGAGCGGATCGAGGGCGCCTACGCCGTCATCGCGATCCTGGCCGGCTACGGTCTGCTCGCCTTCCGGGATCCGTACGGGATCCGTCCGCTGATCCTCGGCAAGCGCGTGCGCGACGGCAAGGACGAGTGGGTCGTCGCGAGCGAGTCGCTCGTGCTGGAGAACGGCGACTACGCGGTCGTGCGCGAGGTCGCGCCCGGTGAGGCCGTGTTCATCACCAACGACGGCACCCTGTTCTCGAAGCAGTGCGCGACGGATCCGACCCTCGCGCCCTGTGCCTTCGAGTACGTGTACCTCGCCCGCCCCGACTCCGTGATGAACGGCATCTCCGTCTACGAGTCGCGGCTGCGCATGGGGGAGCGCCTCGCGGCCACGATCGCCAAGCATGTGCCGCTCGACGAGATCGACGTCGTCATGCCGATCCCGGACTCCTCCCGCCCCTCCGCGATGGAGGTCGCCCGCAAGCTCGGCATCGAGTACCGCGAGGGCTTCTACAAGAACCGCTACGTGGGCCGGACCTTCATCATGCCCGGCCAGGCGGTGCGCAAGAAGAGCGTGCGCCAGAAGCTCAACGCGATGTCGACCGAGTTCCGGGGCAAGAACGTGCTGCTCATCGACGATTCGATCGTACGCGGCACCACCTCGAAGCAGATCATCCAGATGGCCCGCGACGCCGGCGCGAAGTCCGTGATCTTCGCGTCCGCGGCACCGCCGATCCGGCATCCGCACGTGTACGGGATCAACATGCCCTCCAAGCACGAGCTCATCGCGCACGGCCGTACCATCCCGGAGATCGCCGCGGAGCTCGGCGCCGACCGGCTCGTGTACCAGGAGGTCGAGGACCTCAAGGCGGCGATCACCGAGGGATCCGAGCTGACCGATCTGGATCTGAGTCCCTTCGACGGCCGATACGTCACCGGGACCGTCACCGCGGAGTACCTGGGCTGGCTCGAGGAGTCGCAGACCTCGTGACCGCGGACGGCGGGTCCCCGTCCCTTCGGCGGACTCGGGGACCGGTGATGGCCGTCCGTCCGCTCTGGCACGGGCGCGCCCTGGCGCTGCTCGGCATCGTCCTGGTCGCGTTCTCGCTGCGCTCCGCGGTGGCCTCGCTGTCACCCGTCGTCGATCAGGTCGCCCACGACTTCCCGATGCCGTCGGCGGTCGTCGGCCTGATCGGCACCGCGCCGCCCGTGTGCTTCGCGCTGTTCGGCCTGCTCACCCCGCTCATCGAGCGCCGGCTCGGTCTGGAACGGGTCGCCGCCGTCGCGCTGGGCGCCGTGACGGTCGGACTCCTCGCCCGCGGGCTCGCCGTCGACGCGTCCACCCTGCTCCTCGCCACGGCCCTGGTGTTCGCGGGCGTCGGCATGGCGAACATCCTGATGCCGCCGCTGGTGAAGAAGTACTTCCCCGACCGGCTCGGCCTCATGATGACGCTGTACACGACGGTGATGGCGTTCTCGACGTTCCTCCCGCCGCTCGTCGCCGTGCCGGCCGCCGACGCCGCCGGGTGGCGGGTGTCGCTGGCGATGTGGGCGGTGTTCGCGCTCGCCGGGACGATGCCGTGGATCCTGATGCTG
>JAFDWP010000069.1 GCA_018268435.1 Actinomycetota bacterium | reverse complement strand
CGCGTCTGGAGACATCGTCCGACTCCGTGGTGGAATCCGCCGCGGAGCTGCTCACGGAGCTGCGTGCCGAGCCGCCGCTCGTGCACTGCATCACCAACGCGGTGGTGACCGGCTTCACCGCCAACACCCTGCTCGCCCTCGGCGCCGCCCCCGCCATGGTCGACATCACCGGCGAGGCCGGCATGTTCGCCGCGATCTCGTCGGGGCTGCTGGTGAACCTCGGCACGCCGACGCCGGAGCAGCGGTCCGCGAGCCTCGAGGCGGTCGGAGGGGCCCGCATCGCGGGCACGCCGTGGGTGCTGGACCCGGTCGCGATCGGCGTGCTGCCGGTGCGCACCGCACTGGCTCAGGATCTGCTGGCGCTGCGCCCCACCGTCATCCGCGGCAATGCGTCCGAGATCCTGGCCCTCGCCGGGGTCAGCCAGGGCGGGCGCGGCGTGGACGCGCTGGACTCCACCGAGGCCGCCGCCGGCGCGGCCCGCGACCTCGCCCGGCGCACCGGGGGAGCGGTCGCGGTCTCCGGCCCCGTCGACCTGCTCGTCGACGCCGAGCAGGAGATCCGCATCGCCAACGGCGACGCGCTGCTCACCCGGGTCACGGGCGGCGGCTGCGCGCTCGGTGCGGTGATGGCCGCCTTCCTCGGCGCGGCACGGCGCACCGGCGACAGCCCCCTGATCGCCGCCTCCGCCGCTACCCTCGTCTACACCCTGGCCGCGGAGGACGCCGCGGCAGGCTCCGCGGGGCCCGGATCCTTCGCCGTGCGACTGCTGGACGCCCTGTCCTTGATCGAGCCGGAGCAGCTCGCCGCACGGGCCCGCGTGCAGGTGGCGGCGGGAGCCGCCGTATGACCGCGCCCGACGTGCTGACGGCGGAGCGCGCGCCGGCCGCCGCGCCGACCAGGGGGCGCGCGGGCACGCCCCGCCTGAGGACGGACGACCTCGCGCTCTACCTCGTCACGGACCCGGCGCTGAGCGGCGCGCGCGGCGTGCCGGCCGTGGTGGAGGCCGCCGTGGCGGGCGGCGTGCGCATCGTGCAGCTGCGCGACAAGGATGCCGACGACGCCGCGATCGTCGCGCAGCTCATCGAGCTGTCGCAGGTGATCGCCGGTCGCGCGCTGCTGGTCGTCGACGACCGGCTCGACGCGGTCCTCGAGGCACAGCGCCGCGGCGCGCGCGTGGACGGCATCCACATCGGCCAGTCCGACGTGTCCCCGCTCGTGGCCCGTTCGGTGCTGGGTCCCGATGCGATCATCGGGCTGACCGCGAACCGGCCCGCGCACCTCGAGGCCGTGCGGGCGCTGCCCGCCGGCACCGTCGACTACCTCGGCGTCGGGGTGATCCACCCCACGGCGACCAAGTCCGACCACCCGCCGGAGCTCGGCGTGGCGGGCTTCGCGGCGTTCGCGGCCGAGAGCCCGTTGCCGTGCGTCGCGATCGGCGGCATCGGCCGGGACGACGTCGCCCCACTGCGTGCGGCAGGCGCCGCCGGCATCGCCGTCGTGTCGGCGCTGTGCGCGGCACCGGATCCGCAGGCCGCGGCGCGCACCCTGCTGCGCGCCTGGGGTGCGGGCGGGGTGCCGCGGGTGCTGTCCATCGCGGGCAGCGATCCCTCGGGCGGCGCCGGCATCCAGGCCGACCTCAAGGCGATCGCCGCGAACGGCGGGTACGGCATGGCGGTGATCACGGCGCTCACCGCGCAGAACACCCGCGGCGTGACCGACGTGCACGTGCCGCCCGTCGCGTTCCTGCGCGCCCAGCTCGACGCGATCGCCGACGACGTGCGCATCGACGCCGTGAAGATCGGGATGCTCGCCGGCGCCGCCGTGATCGGCGAGGTCGCGTCCTGGCTGCGTGCGCACCGTCCGCCGACCGTCGTCCTGGATCCGGTGATGGTGGCCACCAGCGGCGACCGTCTGCTGGACGCCGAGGCGGAGCAGGCCCTGCGCGCGCTGCTGCCGCTCGCCGACCTCCTCACGCCCAACCTGCCCGAGCTCGCCGTGCTGGTGGGCGAGCCCGAGACCCGCCGCTGGGACGACGCGCTGGCGCAGGCGCAGCGGCTGTCCGCCCGCACCGGGGCGCTCGTGCTCGTCAAGGGCGGCCACCTGGGCGGCGATGAGGCGCCGGACGCTCTCGTGAGCCCGACCGGCGTGCTGCGCGAGTACCCCGGCGCGCGCATCCCCACGACCAGCACGCACGGCACCGGCTGCTCGCTGTCGGCGGGGCTCGCCACCCGGCGGGCCGCGGATCACGACTGGCGCGACGCGGTCGCCGGGACGCGCGGCTGGCTGCGCGAGTCGATCGACGCGGGCGCCGCGCTGCAGGTCGGATCCGGTCACGGCCCGGTCAGCCACTTCGCGGGGCTGTGGGCCCGCGGCGGCATCGAGACGGCGCCGCAGGCCGAGACGATCGCCGCGGACTGGTGGGCCTCGATCGCGCCGATCCGCGGGGCGATCGACGAGCTCCCGTTCCTGCGCCGGATGGCCGACGGGACGCTGCCGACGCCCGCGTTCCGCTGGTACCTCGCGCAGGACGCGCTGTACCTGCGCGAGTACGCGCGCACCCTGGCCGAGGCGGCGCGCCTCGCCCCGCTCCCGGCGGAGCAGGCCTTCTGGGCGCACTCCGCCGAGCAGTCGGTGATCGGCGAGCTGCAGCTGCATGCGAGCGCCCTGTCGCCCGAGGGGATCGGAGCCGGGACCTTCCGCGCCGAGCCCGCCCCCGCCACGATCGCCTACCTGGATCACCTGCGGGCCGCGGCCTTCGACGGGCACTACGGGGTGCTGATCGCCGCGCTGCTGCCGTGCTTCTGGCTGTACTCCGACGTGGGCGTGCGGCTGCAGGCGGCCGCGGCGGGCGATCCGGCGAGGCCCTTCGCGGAGCATCCGTTCCACGAGTGGCTGGAGGAGTACGCGGATCCGGCCTTCGCCGAGGCCACCGCTGAGGCGATCCGGATCGTGACCGCGCACGCGGCCGCCGCGGACGCGCCCACCCGGGAGCGCATGCGGATCGCGTTCATCCGCTCCAGCGAGCACGAGCGCGCGTTCTTCGCGGCCGCCGATCTCGGCGCCTGAGCACGGCCCCCTCGATTTGGTCGAGGGGGCCGGCCCGCGATATCGTCGCCGCATGCTTCCGGCTCCGCACGCGACCACCCCGAAGGGTGCGATCGTGGTGCGTCGACGCCGTTCGGGCGACCGCCGACTCTAGGCGACCCCGCACTCCCGCGTCGCACGCGGTCGAGTGCCGGCGTCGCCGCCCCCGGCCCCGCATCGCACTCCTGCCGCGCACCGTCTTCCTGGGCGTCGTCGGCGGACCCGACCGTTAAGGTGGAAGCATGACGTATTCCGTCGCCGTCTCCGGCGCATCCGGTTATGCGGGCGGCGAGATCCTTCGCCTGCTCGCGAACCATCCCGACATCGAGATCCGCACCGTCACCGCGCACTCGAACGCCGGACAGAAGCTCTCCCAGCATCAGCCGCACCTGCGGTCCCTGGCGCACCTCGTGCTCCAGGACACGACGCCCGAGATCCTCGCCGGGCACGACATCGTCTTCCTCGCCCTGCCGCACGGCCAGTCCGGGCAGTACACCGATGCGCTCGGCGACGTCCCGCTCGTGATCGACGCGGGAGCAGATCACCGGCTCACCTCGTCGGCGGCCTGGGACGCGTTCTACGGGGGAGAGTTCCACGAGCCGTGGGCGTACGGCGTCCCCGAGCTCCTGGTCGGCGGAGCCAAGCAGCGCGAGCACCTGCGCGGAGCCACCCGCATCGCCGCTCCCGGCTGCAATGCCTCCACGGTCAGCCTGAGCCTCGCGCCCGGCGTCGCGGCAGGGGTGATCGACCCCTCCGACATCGTCACGGTGCTCGCGGTCGGCCCCTCCGGCGCCGGCAAGAGCCTCAAGCCGCATCTGCTCGGCAGCGAGATCCTCGGATCCGCCAACCCGTACGCGGTGGGCGGCACGCATCGGCACATCCCCGAGATCCGGCAGGCGCTCGCCGCGGCCGGTGCATCGCGGGGCGCGAGAGCAGCCGACCCCGACGGGATCCGGATCTCCTTCACCCCTGTCATCGTCCCGATGGCCCGGGGGATCCTCGCCACCTCGACCGCGCCGATCGCCCCGGGGGTCACCGACGCCCAGATCCGCGACGCGTGGGAGAGCGCCTACGCCGACGAGACCTTCGTGCAGCTGCTGCCGGAGGGATCCGTTCCGCGCACCGCCGACGTGCTCGGCGCCAACACGGCGCTGCTCGGCCTCGCGATCGACCGTGCCGCGAACCGCGTCGTGATCGTGACCGCCGTCGACAACCTCGTGAAGGGCACGGCGGGGGCGGCCATCCAGTCCATGAACATCGCGCTCGGTCTCGCCGAGACCACGGCGCTCAGCATCAACGGAGTCGCCCCATGAGCGTGACCGCACCCCAGGGATTCGAAGCAGCCGGCGTCGTCGCCGGCCTCAAGTCCACCGGCAAGCCCGACGTGGCCGTGGTGGTGAACCGCGGGCCGCGCAAGGTCGGCGCCGCCGTGTTCACCAGCAACCGCTCCAAGGCCAACCCCATCATCTGGTCGCAGGAGGTCGTCAAGGACGGCGTCGTCGAGGCCGTGGTGCTGAACTCGGGAGGGGCGAACTGCTTCACCGGGGCGTTCGGCTTCCAGACCAGCCACCTCACGGCCGAGCACGCCGCGGATCTGCTCGGCGTGAGCGCGGGCGACGTCGTGGTCTGCTCGACCGGCCTCATCGGCTCCGGCGACGAGGTGTTCCGCGGCAAGGTGCTGGCGGGCGTGGAGGCGGCGGTCGGGCAGCTGAGCGCTGACGGCGGTCAGGCCGCGGCCGAGGCGATCATGACCACCGACACCGTCGCGAAGACCGTCGCGGTGACCCGCAGCGGTTGGACCATCGGCGGCATGGCGAAGGGCGCGGGCATGCTCGCCCCCGGGCTCGCCACGATGCTCGTCGTGCTCACGACCGATGCTGAACTCGACGCGGCCGAGGCGCACGCGCTGCTGCTCCGCGCGACCGGCCAGACCTTCGACCGGCTCGACTCCGACGGCTGCATGTCGACGAACGACCAGGTGACGCTGCTCGCCAACGGTGCGAGCGGCATCCGCCCCGATCTCGACGAGTTCGCCGCCGCGCTCACCGAGCTCTCCGATGAGCTGGCCCGCATGCTCCAGGACGACGCCGAGGGCGCCAGCCACGCGATCTCGATCGAGGTCGTGCACGCGCAGGACGAGCAGGACGCCGTCGAGGTGGGGCGCGCCGTCGCACGCAACAACCTGTTCAAGGCGGCGATCTTCGGCAACGACCCGAACTGGGGCCGCGTCCTCGCCGCGATCGGGACGACCGCGGCCGTCTTCGACCCGTACGACGTCGACGTGTGGATGAACGGCGTGCGCGTGTGCACGGCCGGGGGCCCCGACCGGCCACGCGAGGAGGTCGATCTGACCCCGCGCGCGACGCACGTGCTCATCGACCTCAAGGCCGGCGAGGCGGCGGCCACGATCCGCACCAACGACCTGACCCACGACTACGTGCACGAGAACAGCGCCTACGCCTCATGAGCGACCTTCAGCACACCGCCCCGGAGGAGGCCGCGCTCAAGGCGCAGACCCTCATCGAATCCCTGCCCTGGCTGAAGACGTACCGCGACCAGATCGTCGTCGTCAAGTACGGCGGCAACGCCATGATCTCGGACGAGCTGCAGGAGGCGTTCGCGCAGGACATCGCGTACCTGCGCTACGTCGGCGTGCAGCCCGTGGTGGTGCACGGCGGGGGTCCGCAGATCTCGCACATGCTCGACCGCCTCGCGATCCCCAGCGAGTTCAAGGGCGGCTATCGGGTCACCTCGACCGAGGCGATCAGTGTCGTGCGCATGGTGCTCACCGGGCACATCAACCCGCAGCTGGTCGCCAAGATCAACAGCCACGGCCCCATCGCGACCGGACTCAGCGGCGAGGACGCCGGGCTGTTCGGCGGGCGTCGCCGCGGCATCGTCCTCGACGGCGAGGAGGTGGATCTGGGCCGCGTCGGCGACGTCGTCCAGGTGGATCCGACTCCCGTGCTGGACCATCTGGCCGCGGGCAGGGTGCCTGTCGTCTCCAGCATCGCGCCGGATCTCGACCACCCCGGTCAGTCGCTCAACGTGAACGCCGACGCGGCCGCCGCGGCTCTCGCCACGGCGCTGGGCGCGGTCAAGCTCGTGATCCTCACGGATGTCGCGGGTCTGTACGCCGACTGGCCCAACCGCGACTCGCTCGTCTCGCACCTGACCACGGCAGAGCTGAGGCGGCTGCTGCCCTCGCTCGAGTCGGGCATGATCCCGAAGATGACCGCGTGCCTGGAGGCCGTGGAATCGGGCGTGCACACGGCCGCGATCATCGACGGACGCGTGCCGCACTCGGTGCTCGTCGAACTTTTCACCAGCAAGGGAATCGGAACGGAGGTGGTGGCGGGATGACGTCGCCAACCCAGGAGTCGCAGGCGCCGGTCACGTGGCAGCAGAGCGCAGATCGCGACCTGATCTTGAACTCGGGCCCGCGGTTCGAGCTGCTCGTCCGCGGAGAGGGCTCGCACCTGTGGGACGGCGAGGGACGACGCTACCTCGACTTCCTCGCCGGGATCGCGGTCACGGCGCTCGGCCACGCCCACCCCGTGTTCGTCGAGGCGGTGTCCCGTCAGGCGGGCACCCTGGCGCACGTGTCGAACTACTTCGCGACGCCCCCGCAGCTCGAGCTCGCCGCACGCCTCAAGCGGCTGGCGGGCACGGGCGAGGCCGGCAGGGTCTTCTTCGGCAACTCCGGGACGGAGGCCAACGAGGCCGCGTTCAAGCTCGCCCGTCTGCACGGCGGAGCGGATCGTCCGCGCATCCTGTCGCTGGACAACGCGTTCCACGGACGCACGATCGGCGCGCTCGCGCTGACCGCGAAGGCGTCGATGCGCGACCCGTTCCAGCCTCTGCCCGGCGGGGTGGAGCACATCCCGGCGACGATCGAGGCGCTCGAGGCCGCGATGGACGACCGTGTCGCGGCGCTGTTCGTCGAACCCATCCAGGGCGAGGCCGGAGTGCTCGAGCTGCCGGAGGGCTACCTGCGCGCGGCGCGGGAGATCACCGCACGGCACGGCGCGCTGCTCATCGTGGACGAGATCCAGACCGGCGCCGGCCGTACCGGGGACTGGTTCGCGTTCCAGCACGAGGGCATCGTGCCGGACGCCATCACCCTGGCGAAGGGCATCGGCGGCGGGTTCCCGATCGGCGCGCTCGTCGCGTTCGGTGCGGCGGCGGAGCTGCTCCAGCCCGGATCGCACGGCTCGACCTTCGGCGGCAACCCGCTCGCCACGGCGGTGAGCAACGCGGTGCTCGAGGAGATCGAGCACGCCGGCCTCGTGCAGAACGCCCGTGAGCGCGGCACCCAGCTGCGCGCGGCGATCGAGGGGATCGGATCCCCGCTCGTCACCGGTGTGCGCGGACGCGGTCTGCTCATCGGCGTGGCCCTCGCGGCTCCCGTCGCGGGCGAGGTCGTCGCGGCCGCACAGCGGCTCGGCCTCGTCGTGAACGCGGCCAACCCGTCCTCGGTGCGGATCGCCCCGGCGCTCACCATCGGCGACGCCGAGATCGCCGAGTTCACCGATCTGTTCACGGCCGCCCTCGCCGAGGTCGCGGCCACCGCTCTCACGGAGACCCAGGAATGACCCGCCATCTGCTGCGCGACGACGATCTCACCACGGCCGAGCAGACCGAGATCCTCGATCTCGCGCTCAAGCTCAAGAAGGACCGCTGGGCCGACAAGACCCTGGCCGGGCCGCAGACCGTCGCCGTGATCTTCGACAAGTCGTCGACCCGCACCCGCGTGTCGTTCGCGGTCGGGATCGCGGACCTGGGCGGATCCCCGCTGATCATCTCCACGGCCAACAGCCAGCTCGGCGGCAAGGAGACCCCTGCCGACACGGCCCGGGTGCTGGAGCGCCAGGTCGCCGCGATCGTGTGGCGCACCTACGCACAGGCGGGCCTGGAGGAGATGGCGGAGGGCACCCGGGTGCCCGTCATCAACGCCCTGTCCGACGACTTCCACCCGTGCCAGCTGCTCGCCGACCTGCTCACGATCCGTGAGCACAAGGGTGATCTGAAGGGTCTGACCCTGTCGTTCTTCGGCGACGGCCGCAGCAACATGGCGCACTCCTACGTGCTCGCGGGCGTCACCGCGGGCATGCACGTGCGGGTCGCCTCCCCGCCGGCCTACGCGCCCCGCGCCGACGTCGTCACCGACGCCCACCGCAGGGCGGCGGAGACCGGCGGATCGCTGACGCTCGTGACGGATCCGGACGAGGCGGCGTCGGGCGCCGATGTGATCGTCACCGACACGTGGGTGTCGATGGGCAAGGAGGAGGAGAAGGCGCAGCGCCTGCACGACCTCGGCGGCTACAAGGTCACCGCGGCGACGATGGCGCTGGCCGATCCCGAGGCGATCTTCATCCACTGCCTGCCGGCCGATCGGGGCTACGAGGTCGACTCGGAGGTCATCGACGGCCCACGGAGCGTGGTCTGGGACGAGGCGGAGAACCGCCTGCACGCCCAGAAGGCGCTGCTCGTATGGCTCATCGGCAAGCAGGGCGACGCATGAGCGTCGGGCACGGCACCAACCAGGGCGCGCTCTGGGGCGGGCGCTTCGCCGGCGGCCCCAGCCCGGAGCTCGCCGAGCTCAGTCGCTCGACGCACTTCGACTGGATCCTGGCGCCCTACGACATCGCCGGATCCCACGCGCACGCCACGGCTCTCGAGGCCGCCGGCTACCTGGAGGCGGACGAGGCGGTGCGGATGCACGCGGGGCTGGACGCGCTCGCGGCCCGCATCGCGGACGGCACGCTGCTGCCGCAGCCGGCCGACGAGGACGTGCACGGCGCCCTCGAGGCGGCGCTCATCGCTGAGGTCGGCGCGGATCTGGGCGGGCGCCTGCGCGCCGGTCGCAGCCGCAACGACCAGATCGCCACGCTGGTGCGGATGTACCTGATCGACCACGCGCGCCTCATCGCCCGTGAGCTGCTCGGTCTCATCGACGCGCTGGTCGCACAGGCGCAGGCGCACGAGCGCGCGATCCTGCCCGGGCGCACGCACCTGCAGCACGCGCAGCCCGTGCTGCTCGCGCACCACCTGCAGGCGCATGCGTGGCCGCTGGTGCGCGACCTCGAGCGCCTCGTCGACTGGCGCGCCCGCGCGGGCGTCTCGCCGTACGGCGGGGGAGCGCTGGCCGGATCCACCCTGGGCCTGGACCCGGCGCTGGTCGCCCGGGAGCTCGGCCTCGACCGCCCCGCGGAGAACTCCCTCGACGGCACCGCGTCCCGCGACGTGGTGGCCGAGTTCGCCTTCATCACCGCGATGATCGGCGTGAACCTCTCCCGCCTGTCCGAGGAGATCATCCTCTGGAACACCCGCGAGTTCGGCTTCGTCACGCTCGACGACGGCTACTCGACCGGTTCCAGCATCATGCCGCAGAAGAAGAACCCCGACATCGCCGAGCTCGCGCGCGGCAAGTCCGGGCGCCTCATCGGCAACCTCTCCGGTCTCCTGGCGACCCTCAAGGGGCTGCCGCTCGCGTACAACCGCGACCTGCAGGAGGACAAGGAGCCGGTGTTCGACTCGGTCGGCACGCTCGAGGTGGTGCTGCCGGCGTTCACCGGGATGGTGGCGACGCTGCGCTTCGACACCGCCCGGATGGCAGAGCTGGCGCCGCAGGGCTTCTCGCTCGCGACCGACGTCGCGGAGTGGCTGGTGAAGAACCGGGTCCCGTTCCGGGAGGCGCACGAGATCTCCGGATCCCTGGTCCGCGCGTGCGAGCAGCGCGGGATCGGTCTCGAGGACGCGGACGACGCGCTCCTGGCCGAGGTCTCCGCGCACCTCACGCCCGCCGTGCGCGAGGTGCTCACGATCGAAGGCTCGGTCGCGAGCCGTGACGGTGCCGGCGGCACCGCGCCGGTGCGCGTCGCCGAGCAGCGCACCGAGCTGGTCGCGCGGGCACAGGCCGCGGCCCACGCCCTCGGGCTCTGAGGCGCTCGATCCCGTCCTCAGCATCGAAACCCCCTCCGTCCGGCCTTGCCGGGGAGGGGGTTTCCCTGTGATCAGGGGATTCCTGGTCCCGAGGGCGCACGGAGGGTCGGGCGACACGCCCGGGATGCGGCCCCGATTTGCCCGAACCCCGGGATTCACGTAAATTATTACTTGTTCGCCCCAAGCGGTAGAGCGAAGGGCCGGAAGGCCTGACTCCCCAAGCGGCGAACGAACCCCCATCTCGATGAAGAACTTCCCTTGCGGAGGATCTTCGACTATGATGGGGAACTCCCGACTCAGGTTCGTCGCAAGACGCAGCGAGCGGGGGTGAGATCAAGCCCTACTTGTGATGCCGCCAGGCGGAACTGTAGGAGCATCCGATCCTTGAGAACTCAACAGCGTGCACTTGTCAAATGCCATTTTATTCCTCGTCCAGTCTTTTGGCTGGTTGAGAAATTCCTTTGGATCAAAGACCAACTCCTTTGGGGGTTGGCATTCGGATGAAGTCAGCAATGATGTCATCTCTTTGGTCAGTTTCAAACTCGCTGCGTGCCGGTTTTTCCCCGGTGGGTATGCATTTCTTTTTTACGGAGAGTTTGATCCTGGCTCAGGATGAACGCTGGCGGCGTGCTTAACACATGCAAGTCGAACGATGAACCAGGTGCTTGCACTTGG
>JAFDWP010000068.1 GCA_018268435.1 Actinomycetota bacterium | reverse complement strand
TCGTGCTTTGTGTCTTCCTGTGAGTGACTTTGATCGGTACTCACTGACCATCGCACGATGGCTCACCAACGTCTACGACACTGGCAACCCTGCCGGAAAGTCCACCACCTCAGGGGACGTCACCCATCGGAGCTCCCGAACGTGACGGACTGATCGCCACCGACGCTCCTCAGCGAGCGTGTACTTGTGCGTGTATTCGCGGCCAAGCTTGCGCGCGGCCGCGCTCCCGATACGCCCGCAGAACCGCGGATTTCCGCGGCGTTCGCATGTATTGAGGCCGTGCGCAAGAAGTTCGCCCGTCCTCAATGTCGGTTCTGCCTCCCTCAGTGCGCCTCTTAGGGGCGGGAGGTTCGGAGCCGTATTTCGGGCGGAACGGGATCGTCAGGATGCCCGATCACGCGACGGGGCGTTCGTCCGCTCGTCTCTTCGCAACTCTGGTCCGCCGTGTCTGTCCACAGGCAGGCCGAACCGACCCGGCGTTTCGCGCGACCGTTCTGCAGAGTCAGAGCACCAATCACTGATCCGGAAGGAACCCAATGTCCATCACAGAAGAAGCCCGTGGCGAGCTTGCCCAGAGGGTCGCCTTCAGCGCTTTCGCGTACTACCCGGAGATCCACGCCGATGAGATCGCCTTTGACCTCCAGCAGGAAGTCTCCTGGTGTCTGGAGCCAGCCGCGGGACAACTTGCCGACGAAGACGCGCGCGTGGTCCGGGATCTCGTCGCCAGGACCATCATCGATCCAACCGCATACAGAGAGGTGCTGAACGACACTCTCGACAGCCTCACCGACGATGCTGATGCGGATCCCGACGGACACGGTGAGTAGGCGTGGCCGACGAAGGCGAGGCGGCAGCAAACGCGGCGCGTCGAGCGCGAAATCGAGAAACACAACGACGGTGGGAGCTGGAGAATCCCGATCGCGTCCGCGCGAGCCACCGCCGGTGGCGTGAGGCCAACGCCGAACACGTGCGTGCCTACGCGAACGAGTACAACGCGAGCAACCGCGCCCGTGTCAACGAACGTGAACGGCTCGCCGCGCAACGCCGCCGTGATGCGGCCAAGAAGGCTGCAGAGCGCCGAGAAAAGGATCGGCAGCGAGCGCGCGAATGGGCGGCAGCGAATCCTGAGCGCCTGAAGGAACGTCGCGATCGCTGGCAGGCGGCGAACCGGGACAAGGTCCTCAAAGCCGGCCGAGACTACTATCAGCGGAACAAAGAGGAGATCCTGTCCAAACAGCGTGAGCGTGCGGCCAGGGACCGGAAAGATCCCCTCAAGGCCCGAGCACAGCGAGACTACGTCGCGCAAAACAAGGATCGGATCCTCGCTCAGCAACGCG
The DNA here is from genome assembly GCA_018268435.1 of Actinomycetota bacterium. Lineage (GTDB taxonomy): Bacteria > Actinomycetota > Actinomycetes > Actinomycetales > Microbacteriaceae > Microbacterium. The sequence continues at coordinate 11,573 of JAFDWP010000068.1, read as the reverse complement.
CGCGCCGTTCCACTCCCGAAGGGCGGCTGGCCGTCAACCGCGACAACCGCGAACGGAAGCGTCGGGAACGCCGCCGACAAGAACTGGGGCTCCCACCCAGGCCACGCCACCGATGGACCAAGAACGAACGTGCTGAGCACGTCGAGCAGTCCTCAGCATTCTTCGCAAGGCCCGTGACGGCATGTCGCATGCGGGAGCTGTGGCGCGAGGCCCAGGACATCGCAGCCGCCGTCGCCGCGCGCGATCGACGCGAGGAGGAGCAGTTCGAAACTCGGTGGCGACTGATCGAGATCGAGGTCGACATGATCACCCGCGCGCTCCCTCACCATGCGGATCGGATCCTTCAGCTTCCACACGGAAAGCGCCTCCGCGAGGAAGTCACCCTGGACTCCGTAGCCCGTCAGACGCGCGGCGGGGCACCATTCGACATCGACGCCGAAACACGGCACCGCGCCATGGAGCTCGCAATCCCGGCTGTACGCCGAGAAGCACGCCTCCGCGTTCGCCAAGCCCGCGATTCGCCGGGGGGACACATCTCGAGCCACCGCTTGAAGCGCGCGCAGAACAGCGAGATCACGGCACGCATTGAGGGGGTGAGCGCCACTCTCCGGGGCGCCAGTAACGCGGCGGAACAGTTCGCGCAGGAAGCGAACGCTGTCCGATCGTCCTCGACAGATCACGCTCCGCAGACGAGCGAGGCGCATCAAATCGAGCAAAAAGAGGCCCCGCCGTCAGCGAGCACTCGCCGACGCGGGCCACACCTGTAGCGAGCCTCGTCACCCCGTACCCGATCACCCGGCCAGCCCCGCAACGGCTCACTCCGTCTCCGGGCATCTCCCAGGGTTGCTTCCAATGGATCAGTCTGTGTAGTTTAATTACCTAGTTGCGGGCTATTCACACCAATGTCGGTTCCGCACACTTCTCTGCACCCCTTCTAGAAAAGGGCCGCTCCCGATGAGCGGCCAAGGAATGACGACATGAAGATCTACTGAAGGGCTAACCATGAAGATCCGGTCCATCCACCCCCAGCCCTCGTCGATGAACGTCACGCCGGCCACGACGGAGGCCAGCGAGAAGCTCTGGTACACAGAGGCCGAGTTGGCTTCGTTGCTCCGAGTGCATCCGTCGACCATCTCTCGTCGCGTTCGAGAAGGGACTCTTCCAGTCGAGCCCCTTCTCGTCGGAGCCCGCCGCGTCTACGCCGTCGCCGAGGTTCATCGCCTTGCTGGCCTACGGTCATGAGCATCGAACGAAGAGAGAGCGTAGCCGGCGTGCGGTGGCGCGTTCGACTCCATTCCGGTGGCAGGGTGATCGCCGACCAGACATTCACCACGAAGCGCGCCGCGGAAGCCTGGGAACGCCAGCAGAAGGAGGCGCTGCACAGCGGCGGCTTCGTCGCACCCCAACAGACACGTACGCCAGTGATGGAGGTCGCCGCCGAGTTCTTGGCTGCGCGCGCCGGTCAGGTCGCACCACATACGTGGCGAACCGACCGCGACAACATCGCCGCGCTGCCACCAAAATTCGCGGCCCGACCGATCGGATCAGTATCTGAGGCCGACGTGCTCGGACTCCTCACCGACCTCCTGAGCATGCGTGCACACTCCACGGTGTCTCGCATGCGAACGACCCTCTCGGCACTGTGGACCTGGGCCGTCCGCGAACGCTGGACACCCACCAACCCCGTCCGCGAAGTCCGAATGCCCTCGGGATCCGTCCAGGCTCACGACAGTGGCCCCCTGACCCGCTCGGCGTTGGCGGCGATCCTTGATGCGCAGCGAGCCATATCCCCACGTGATGCTGTCATCACGGAGTGGTTGAGCCTGACCGGGCTCCGATGGTCGGAGCTGCGCGCACTGCGGGTCGCCGATCTACAGGACGTCCCGTTCCCCGCCGTGCAGGTGCTCCGCGCACAGAGCGATGGCTACGCCGAGAAGGCTCCAAAATCGGCTCGCGGCCGTCGTACCGTTCCGCTTGTCGCACGTGCGCATGAGATCGCCCAAACGTGGGCATCGGGCAAAGGTCCGGCGGTCTATCTCGCGACGAGCGCGACCGGTCTCCAGCTCCGAGGCTCATACTTTCGGCGCGCCGTCGCGTGGACGAAGACGTCGCCGGATCACACCATTCACGATCTGCGGCACTACGCGGCCAGTTCCTGGCTTCGCCAGGGGATCCCGATCAACCAGGTCGCTGCGTGGCTGGGTGACGATCCGCGAACAGTTCTAAAGGTCTATGCGCACGTTCTCGGCGAGGCGCAGGACATTGAAGCACTGCGCCGCCTGAACGCGCCGCTCCCCTCACACTCCCCTGCGAGCGCATCCGAACACGAATCGCGGGAGGAAGGAAGGCCGGAAGCATTTCAGAAAACGCTCTCTGACCAGGTAAAAAATGGCGGAGACGGAGGGATTTGAACCCTCGGTCCCCTTGCGAGGACTCCACCTTAGCAGGGTGGTGCACTAGGCCTGACTATGCGACGTCTCCAGATGTCCGGCACGCCGAACACCAGGGTCCATCCTAACGGGTCCGCGAGGGTGGTGCGAACCGAGCACGGCCGGGCGCGGTGAGCCGCGGCGCCGGCGACGATCCGCACAGGGTGCCACGATCAGCACAGGATCCGGGCGGATCCCTGTGCTGATCGTGGCGGGGTGTGCAGATCGTCGCAGAGAACAGGGCAGATCGTCGCGGAGAACGGCGCCGCTCGTCACCGGGAAGGCGCCGACGGCCGCGGAGCCGGGGGCGCCGTGCCTCAGCCGGAGAAGCCGTTGCCGTTGGAGCAGGTCTGCTGCGCGGCGGACTGGCCGGAGATGTTCTTCGACAGCTCGACCGGGCCGCCGGTCGCCGCGGGGTCCGGCGTCGCGGCCGGATCCGTGGTGGTCGCGGGATCCGTCGCCGGGTCCGTCGCCGGATCCGTCGGCGCAGGCGTCGCCGAGATGACGGCGTCGTCGCGCTGACCGGTGACCTGGATCGGCTCATTCGCCGCGAGCGCAGCCCAGAGCTGGTCGGCGCTGTCGTAGTCCGGCACGACCTTGTTCGGGTCGTCCGGGTCGGAGAACACCGGGTAGTTCACGAAGTTGATCTGGTCCAGCGGCACGTCCTTCATCGCCAGCGCGATCTGCACGAGCAGCGTCGGGCTGGTAAGGGTCGTGCTGGGGGTGACGTTCGACATCACCGTGTTCGCGAGCTTCAGCAGCGTGCCGGGGTTGCCGAGCACCTGGCTCGACACCATCTTGCGCGCCAGCGACGACATGTAGACCTGCTGGTTGCTGCCGCGGCCGAGGTCGCTGCCGTCGCCCACGCCGTGCCGGGTGCGCAGGAACTGCAGCGCCCAATAGCCCTGCAGCGTATGTGTGCCGGCCTCGAGGTTCAGCCCGGTATCGGGGTCGGTGATGCCGTTCGCGACGCAGACGTCGACGCCGCCGATCGCGTCGGTGACCTTCATCACGCCGCCCCAGGTGATCTTCGCGGCGAACTGGATGTCGAGACCCGAGACCTTGCTCACGGTGCGGGCGACGCACGCCAGGCCGTTCTTCGGCCCGCCGAGCTCGAGCGTCGTGTTGATCGCCTGCTTCGAGGCCGCGCTGGTGTCGTTGCCGTCCGAGTCCACACAGGACGGGATGGGGATCATCAGGTCACGGGGGAAGGTGATGACCGTCACACGACGGGGTGCGTCGGAGATGTGCAGCAGCAGGTTGGTGTCGTTGCGCTCGCCGGCGTTCTCCGGATCCGAGCAGCGGTCTCCGAACTCGGCCTTGAAGTCGTCCTCGCAGGCGTCACTGCCGACGAGCAGCATGTTCACGCCGCCCTTGATCGCGCCGATGTCCGGCGGCACCGAATCCTCGCCGTCCAGCGTCACCGCCTTCGCCGTGAACGTGTGCGTCAGGTCGTAGCCGACGTAGGCCGCGACGCCCACACCCGAGACGAGCACCACAGCCATGGCGATACCGAGGATCTTGAGGAGCTGACTCCAGGCACTCGGGCGGCGCAGCTGACCATGCCCTGCGACGGGGCGTCGGGAACGGGACGTCGCGCTCACACGGTGCCTTCCTGCATCAGCGGGTGATCCACGCCACCCTGCGCTCGCTCAGCGGAGAGTGTGGGATTCGAACCCACGGAGTATTGCTACTCACTGGTTTTCAAGACCAGGTCCTTCGGCCGCTCGGACAACTCTCCTCGGCGCACCTGCGCACGCCGAACAGAGGTCGAGTCTAATAGAACCGGATCGCGCCCTGTGAGCGCACCTCCATTGTGACGCGAACGCCTGAGCAGGCCCTGAGTGAATACCCAGGTCACATGCGAGAAGACTCAGCCCGCGGTCGGGACCGAGAGGACGATGCGCTCCAGCGCGGCCGTGAGTCCGCCGTCCTCGACATCGTCCGTGACCTCGCAGGCCGCGGCCTTGACCTCGTCCGGCGCCTGCCCCATCGCGACCGCACGGCCGCCGAGGCCCCGGGCCCAGGAGAACATCCCGACGTCATTGCGGCCGTCGCCGGCGACGAAGACGCGGTCGCCCGCATCGCCGCGCGCCTCCTGCACGCGGGCGAGCGCGGTGCCCTTGTCGACGCCGCGCGGGGCGATGTCGAGCCACGCGGTCCAGCCGATCGCATACGACACCTCGTTGAGGCCGGCATCCTGCACCAGTCGGTGGAAGTCGTCCTCGTCGTGGCCGGGCGAGACCACGACTACGCGCGACACCTCGTGCGCGCCCAGTTCGGCGAACCCGACCTGACGACCGCCGTCCATCGTCCAGTCGTCCAGCTCCGCCGTGTACAGGCGCTGACCGGATCCGAGCTCCACCATGTACCGCGCGTCCGGCAGACGGTCGTGCAGCAGCGCGAGCACCGGAGTGGGGTCGAAGGTCTCGACGTTCCACCGCTCATAGGCCGCGGCCGCCGGGCCGTCCGCAGCGTCGTCCCGGCGACGCAGGGTGACCGCCCCGTTGGAGCACACGGCGTACTCGGGACGGATACCGAGCGCGTCGAGGAAGCGGTGCGTCGCCATCCAGCTGCGCCCGGTGGCGAGCATGACCTCATGGCCGGCATCGCGGGCGCGGCCCACGGCGTCGACGACGCCCGGGCTCATCGTCTCGTCCTGCAGCAGAACCGTGCCGTCGATGTCGAGCGCGATGAGCCAGGAGTCGGTCATGCGTCCGCGCCCTCCTCGGAGCCGATCGGTCGCAGCACCTCGAGTCCGCCGAGGTAGGGCCGGAGCACCTCCGGCACCCGGACGGATCCGTCCTCCTGCTGGTGCGTCTCCAGGATCGCGACGATCCAGCGGGTCGTGGCGAGCGTGCCGTTCAGCGTCGCCACGTGCCGGGTCTTCGGCGCACCGGCCGCTTCGGATCCCTCGGTGGCCGACGGGCGGTGCCGGATGTCGAGCCGGCGCGCCTGGAACGTGGTGCAGTTCGAGGTGGAGGTGAGCTCCCGGAACGCGCCCTGGGTGGGCACCCAGGCCTCGATGTCGTACTTGCGCGCGGCGCTGGATCCGAGGTCCCCCGCCGCGACGTCGATCACGCGGTAGGACAGGCCGAGCGCGGTGAGCATCTCCTCCTGCAGCGCGACGAGGCGCAGGTGCTCGGCCTCGGCGTCCTCGGGCGTCGTGTAGACGAACATCTCGAGCTTGTTGAACTGGTGCACGCGGATGATCCCGCGGGTGTCCTTGCCGTACGAACCGGCCTCGCGACGGTAGCAGGTGGACCATCCGGCGTAGCGCAGCGCGCCCCGGGACAGGTCGACGATCTCGCCGGCGTGGTAGCCGGCCAAGGCGACCTCGCTGGTGCCGACGAGATACAGGTCGTCGTCCTTGTCCAGGTGGTAGACCTCGTCGGCGTGCTTGCCGAGGAAGCCGGTGCCCTGCATGATCTCCGGGCGCACCAGGGTCGGCACGATCATCGGGGTGAAGCCCGCGGAGAGCGCCTTGTCCAGCGCGAGGTTCATGAGCGCGATCTCGAGGCGGGCGCCGATCCCGGTGAGGAAGTAGAAGCGCGCGCCGGACACCTTCGCCCCGCGCTCCATGTCGATCGCGCCCAGCAGCTCGCCGATCGCGAGGTGATCGCGCGGCTCGAAGTCGAAGGTGGGGGTCTCGCCGACGCGGCGCAGCTCGACGAAGTCCTCCTCGCCGCCGGCGGGCACGCCATCGATGACGATGTTCTCGATCGCGGCGAGCGCCTCGGAGGCAGCGTCGGCGGCCGCGGACGACGCAGCCTGCGCCTGCTTCACGCGCTCGGCGAGGTCCTTCGCCTGGGCCACCAGGGCGGCCTTCTCCTCCTTCGGCGCCTTCGCGACCTGCTTGCCGAACGCGTTCTGCTCGGCACGCAGCTCCTCGAACGCGGCCAGCGCCGCGCGGCGCGATCGGTCGGCCTCGATGGCACCGTCGACGGTCTCCGGCGCGTTGCCGCGCGCGGCCTGGGACTGACGGACGAGCTCTGGCTCGTCGCGGAGAAGGGCGAGGTCGATCACCCGTCAAGTCTAGCCAGGGCTTGCTGGGCGGACTCCCGGGCCGCGCGCCCCCCGGCACTCGGGGCGTGCGCGCCCCGATGGAGGGCGAAGAGGTGCGCACTAGGCTGACGCCATGACCGCCGACGCCCGCCGCCCCCGTGCCGCGCTCGTCGTCAACCCGGTCAAGGCCGATGCCCCGCGGCTGGTCGGGCTGCTGCGCTCACTGTCGACCGAGGCGGGCTGGGACGGGCCCCTGATCATCGAGACCTCGGTGCAGGATCCGGGGCAGACCGCGACGCGCACCGCGCTCGACGACGGCGCCGCGGCCGTGCTCGTGGCCGGCGGCGACGGCACCGTGCGGGCCGTGTCCGAGGCGATGGCGGGCACCGGCGTGCCGCTGTCGATCGTGCCCAGCGGCACCGGGAACCTGCTCGCGCGCAATCTCGGCCTCGCGCTCGACTCCCCCTCGGCCGCGATCGACGCCGTCTTCCACGGCGACCGGCATCCGGTCGACATCGGCTGGGCCGAGCTGACCCGCGCCGACGGCGACGTGCAGGAGCACGGCTTCGTGGTGCTCGCCGGCATCGGGCTCGACGCGCACATGATCGCGAACACCCGTCCCGGGCTGAAGAAGTCGGTGGGCTGGGTCGCGTACGTCGACGGCGCGGCGCGCGCCCTGCCCGGCGCGAAGCCGTTCCGCATCATGTACGCGGTGGAGGATCGCCGGCTGCACTCGGTCAAGGTGCACAGCATGCTCTTCGCCAACTGCGGCGCCCTGCCCGCCGGCATCGCCCTCATCCCTGACGCATCGATCACCGACGGCGCCCTCGACGTGGCCGTGATCCAGGCGCGCGGAGCGTTCGGCTGGCTCGCGGTGTGGCGCACCGTGTGGTGGCAGAACTCCGTGCTGCGCCGCAGCAAGGCGGGTCGGCGCGTGATCGAGCTCACCGGATCCGACAGCTCCATCCGCTATCTGCGCGGACGCGACGCCGAGGCCGCGACCACCGAGCCCGCCCCGGTCGAGCTGGACGGTGACGAGTTCGGCGAGGCGGTGCGCATCCACTGCCGCATCGATCCCGGGGCGCTGCTGATCGCCATGCCGTCCGGGCACGTGATCAGCCCCGCGTGAGTGCGGGTCAGCCGACGACCGTCACCTCGCCGTCGAGGCCACCGCCCTTGAGCGTCAGCGTGTAGCCCGAGGGGTCGGCGGGAGCCGTCACGCCGAGCACGGTGACCCGCGGGACGAAGTCCATCGTGCACGCCTTGGTCGCGTCGGTTGCGAACGTGACGGTCGCCCCCGACGCCTCCTCGGCGAGCCCGCTCACGACGGGACGACAGGTCGAGGATCCCCAGGTGAGCAGCACGATCCCGTCGGGGGCGAACCAACCCGCGCTGGGTGTGCCCTGCGCGACGGAGCCGAGGGCGCTGCTCCCGGAGAGCGGGACGCGACCGGCGAAGCCCGCGCCGTCGAAGGACACGGTCACGTCGGCGGCCGGGTCGATGCTCGCGGGCACGTCGATGAACGTCGCGCGCGGGACGAAGTCGGCGGTGCACGCGGCCTTCGGATCCGGATCGGCGAGCGTCACCACGACCGTCTGCCCGTCCGCGGTCACGTCCTGCACCGCCGGGGTGCAGGCGAGCGAGGAGGATCCGTAGGTCACCAGGCCGATCCCGCGCCCGCCGTCGAGCCAGGCGGCCGCCGGGTCGGTGGAAGGCTCCGGTGCCGTCGTCGGCACGGCCGTCGGGACGGGGGCGCCCACGGGTTCGAGCTGCCCGCAGCCCGCCAGCGCCATCGTCAGGGAGGCGGCGACCGCCGCAAGGGCCAGACCGGAACGGATCCTCATGCGCACATGCTATCCACGCCGACGCGCGCTGGCCATGGTCTGCGCGCGCGGATCTGCGGGCGTCGGACGGCGGCTACTGCAGCGATGACGTGAGGCGGGCGAGATTGTCGAGCACCGTCGAGCGCAGCGGCTGCTGCATCCACTCCTCCAGGGTGAGCTCCCGGCTGAGCTCCCGATAGCTGTCCTCCACCGCGCGCACCTCCTGCACGAACTCCTCGCCGCGCACGAGCATCGAGATCTCCAGGTTGAGACCGAACGAGCGCATGTCCATGTTGCTGGATCCGATGACCGCCACGTCGTCGTCGATCGTCAGGCTCTTGGTGTGCAGGATGAACGGCTTGCGGTACATCCAGATCCGCACTCCCGAGCGCAGCAGCGCCTCGTAGTAGCTGCGCTGCGCGTGGTAGACGACGGCCTGGTCGCCCTCCTCCGAGACGAACAGCTCGACCTGCAGGCCACGGTCGCAGGCGGTGGAGACGGCGAGCAGCAGCGCCTCGTCCGGCACGAAGTAGGGGCTCACGATCATGATCTTGCGCCGGGCCGCATAGAGCAGGCCCAGGAACAGGCGCAGGTTGTTCTCGGCCTCGAACCCCGGCCCGGACGGCACGATCTGGCAGTCCAGATCGCCGGTGCCGTTCTGCTCGGGTCCGAAGTCCACCGTCTCCGGCACCTGGTCCGTCTCGCTGTACCAGTCCGACAGGAACACCGCGTTGACGCTCGCGACGACGGGGCCGTCGACGCGGACCATGAGGTCGACCCAGTGCAGGCCGCGCTTGATGTTCTTGGGCAGGTTGTACGTCGAGTCGGTGACGTTCTGCGAACCGAGGAACGCGACCTCGCTGTCGACGACGAGCAGCTTGCGGTGGTTGCGCAGGTCGGGCCGCTGGGTGCGGCCCTTGAGCGGCTGCACCGGCAGCATCAGGTGCCAGTCGGCGCCCATCGCGTTCAGCCGGCGGATGGTCTGCTTGTAGCGCGGCTTCCAGCGGTTGGCCCAGTGGTCCAGCAGCACGCGCACGGGGATGCCGCGTGCCGCGACCTCCTCCATCGCGCGGAAGAAGTTGTCGGTCGCCTCATCCGACTGCAGGATGTAGAACTCGACGTGCACGTACTTCTGCGCGCCGCGGATCGCCTCGGCCATCGCGTCGAGCGACTCCTGGTAGTCCGAGATCAGGTGCGCGCCGTTGTCGCCGGACAGGGGCAGCGCGCCGAGACGCTGATTCATCCCGATCAGGGAGCGGAGCCACTCCGGGGTGCCCGGCCGCGGCGTGCCGAGGTGCAGATCCTTGGTGACCTCGGCGATGGTCTCGTTGATCAGCTCCTGCTTCTTGCGGCGCGCCCGCGGCAGGCGCGGGTTTCCGATGAGCAGGAACAGCAGCACACCGATGTACGGGATGAAGTAGATCGCCAGAAGCCACGCGGTCGCGGCCGTGGGGCGGCGGTTGCGGGGCACCACGATGATCGCGATCACGCGGATCGTGATGTCGACGGCCACACCGAAGGCGACGATCCACCAGGGCCACGCATCGGGTGTCATGCACGTACTCCTGAGCCGGGGCGGAGTGCGCCGCCGATCGGCGGCTTCGTCCCACAGTAGCGGCTGGGGCGGACAACCCTCGGGAGCGGGTCAGGAGGAACGCGGCGGGAGGCCTCGCGCGGCGCGTTCCTCGGCCTCGATGCGTGCGTGCGTCTGCCGCTCGGTACGGTCGAAACGCAGGATCCCGCGGAGCACGAACCAGAACACGATGCAGACGACGATCGTGGGGATCACCGACCACGCGGCCGCCACCCAGAACTCGTCCATGCCCTCGATCCTACCCGCCCGCCACGGTGCGCCTGCTGAGAGCCCCGGTTCCTGAGCGAGCGCAGCCGCCCTCCCCGGTTCCTGAGCGAGCGCAGCGAGACGAAGGACCCCGCGTTGGATCCGCACAAGGGGGGATCCGTGAATCCGTTTCCCCCTCGCCGTTCCTGACGCGGATCCGGATCCGGTGCGGTCCTCATCGTGGAGCCATGACAACGATCGTCCATGCCGCAGGCGCCGCAGAGCTGCTCGCCGCCATCCCCGTGCTCACCGGCTTCACCCCGCGCGACTCCGTCGTGCTGCTGCCGTTCCGCCGATCGCGCACCGCCGGCGCGCTCCGCTTCGACCTGCCGCGGGCCGCACCGGCACGACCACCGGACGAGGCCTCGACGGCGGCGGAGTTCGCCGCGACCGCGATCGGGCTGGCGTGCCGCGTGCCCGAGACCGACGCCCTCGCGATCGCCGTCTACACCGACGGCGAGCCGGGGCGCGATGAGGCCCTTCCGGCGGCCGCCCTCGTGACCGAGCTCATGCGCCGCGCGGAGGCGTGCGGCCTGCACATGGTCGAGGCGCTGCACGTCGGCACCGGGCACTGGTCCGACTACCGGGAACCGCTGGCCGCACCGCATCCGCTCTCCGAGGTGCCAGAGCCGCCGCCGGTGCCGGGATTCGTCGGCCCCGCGCCGGATCAGCTCAGCGGCGTGGAGCTGCCCACCGCCGGACTGCTCGCCGCGGAGTCCGTCGGGCGGGCGCTGCTCGCGCTGGAGCGCGTGCTGGGGCCGGCCGGCCCGCAGCGCACCGCCCCGCCGCCCGGCGGGCGCGTCGATCCGCGCGCGCACGAGGCCGCCCTCCTGCTGGACGACCTGCCGTCGTTCCTGGAGGAGGTGCTGGACACCCCCGAGACGCCGTCGCCGTTCGCGACTGCGACGCTGGTGTGGATCCTGAACCGCCCCGCGCTGCGCGACGTCGCCCTGGTGCAGTGGGCGAGCAGCATCGATCACGGCGACCGCGCGCTGGCCGCGCAGCTCTGCCACAGCGCGACCGGATGCGACGTGCCGGACGACCTCGGCGGCATCCTGATCGGGCACGGACCCTGCCCCGACCGCGATCGGCTCGGGGTGGCGCTGACGCTCGTCCGGCACATCGTCTCGCTCGCCCCACGGGACGCGCGCGGCGGCCCGCTCGCGGCGGCCGCGTGGCTATCCTGGGCGATCGGGCGCTCCACGCACGCCGCCCGGTATCTGGACCAGGCACAGGAAGCGGATCCGGAGCTCAGCTTCGCGCAGCTGATGCGCGCGGTGGTCGACGCCGGCATGCTGCCGGACTGGGCGTTCCGCGCCGCCGCGCTGTGAGCAGCGCGGCGGCGGGACGGGTCACTTCACGAGGGGGAACAGGATGGTCTCGCGGATGCCGAGCCCGGTGATCGCCATGAGCAGGCGGTCGATGCCCATGCCCATGCCACCGGTCGGCGGCATGCCGTGCTCGAGCGCGCGCAGG
>JAFDWP010000067.1 GCA_018268435.1 Actinomycetota bacterium | reverse complement strand
GACCACCTCTTCATCGGTCTGCTCGCACAGCACTACGGCGTGAAGCCCGCTGACGTCAACTACGTGCCCTACTCCGGCGGTGGCGAGGCGACGACCGCGCTGCTCGGCGGCAAGGTGCAGGCCGGCATCGCCGGCACGGGCGAGTTCGCGGCCCAGATCACCAGCGGCGACCTGACCGGTCTGCTGGTGTCCTCGCTGAAGAACGACGGCGACCTGAAGTTCGTACAGGCCGCGGGCGAGATCGACCCGACACTCGAGTTCGCCAACTGGCGTTCGATCATGGCCCCCGGCGGCATCGACGCGAAGCTGAGCGCGCAGTACCTCGCCGCGCTCGACAAGATGCACGAGGGCGACGCCTGGAAGGCCGAGCTGACGAAGAACGGCTGGATCGACAACTACATCGCCGGCGATGAGTTCGCGAGCTGGCTGAAGGACGAGAACACCCGGGTCGCGAGCGTTCTGAAGGATCTGGGGCTCGCGAAGTAGCACCCCATCGAGGAGGGGAGGCCCTGTGCCTCCCCTCCCTCATCGTTCGGCGCGCCGAAGAGGTCTGCGCCGCCAAGAAAGGAGAATCCGGATGAGTGACGAATCCTCACCCGTGGTGCTCGACGAAGAGGACGACGGCGCCCGCGCCGCCGCACAGGCCGCAGCGACGCGGTCGGGCGCCGGGATCGGCGAGTGGATCGTCGCCGCCGGCGTGTTCGGCATCGGTCTGACCGTGCTGTTGGACGGCCTCGGCCAGCGCCAGTCCACGTCCGCCTCCGGCATCGGCGCCGGCTTCATGCCGATCGTCGTGGGCAGTGCGCTCCTCGTGCTCGCGGTCGTGCTCGCCGTGCAGCTGGCCCGAGGCAAGCGCGGCGAACCCGAACAGGCGGAGGGCGACGTCGACGTCACGCACGCCAACTGGATCGCCCTGGCGATCGCCGTCGCCGGCCTGCTGTTCTTCCTGTTCACCGTGGAACCGCTCGGCTTCATCCCGGCGACGACGGTGATGTTCTATCTGATCTCGCTGGCGATGGGGTCGCGCCGCTTCGTGATCGCGTTCGTGATCGCGTTGGCGACCGCCGCCATCATCTTCTTCTCCTTCACGAAGCTGCTCTCGATCGATCTGCCCGCGGGGATCCTGGAAGGACTGATCTGATGCCCGGCCTCGAAGGACTCATGCACGGGTTCGAGCTGGCGTTCCAGCCGCAGAACCTGGTGTTCGCCCTGATCGGCACCATCGTCGGCACCCTCGTCGGCGTGCTGCCGGGAATCGGCCCGGCGCTCACCATCGCGCTGCTGCTTCCGCTGACCTACACGGTCGACCCCTCCGCGGCGTTCATCATGTTCGCCGGCATCTACTACGGCGCGATGTACGGCGGATCCACCACCGCGATCCTCTTGAAGACACCCGGCGAATCCGGATCCGTCATCACCGCGATCGACGGCAACAGGATGGCGCGGATGGGCCGCGGGGCGACCGCGCTCGCGACGGCCGCCATCGGATCCTTCATCGCCGGGACGATCGCGACGATGCTGGTGGCGTTCTTCGCGCCCTGGATCGTCGACGTGGCCGTACAACTCGGCCCGCAGGACTATCTCGCCCTCATGGTGGTGGCCTTCCTCACCGTGAGCGCGCTGGTGGGCAGCTCGCCGCTGCGCGGCCTCATCTCGATGGCCGTCGGGCTCGCGATCTCGCTGATCGGGATCGACTTCCAGAGCGGGCAGCAGCGCCTCACGTTCGGCATGCTCCCGCTGCTCGACGGCATCGACACCGTGGTGCTGATCGTGGCGCTGTTCGCGATCGGCGAGCTGTTCTACGTGGTCACGCACCAGTCCACGCTGCTGTTCAAGGTCATGCCGTTCGCGGGGCGCTGGATGAACCGCGAGGACTGGCGGCGCTCGTGGAAGCCGTGGCTGCGCGGCACCGCGATCGGGTTCCCGCTCGGCGTGATCCCGGCCGGCGGATCCGAGATCCCCACCTTCCTGTCGTACACGCTCGAGCGCAAGCTCTCGAAGCGACCCGAGGAGTTCGGGCACGGTGCGATCGAGGGCGTCGCGGGCCCGGAGGCCGCGAACAACGCCAACGCCGCCGGGACGATGGTGCCGCTGCTCACGCTCGGCATCCCGACCTCGGCGACCGCGGCGGTGATCCTGGTGGCCTTCCAGCAGTACGGGATCCAGACCGGTCCGCAGCTGCTCCAGACCAACGGACCGCTGGTCTGGAGCCTGATCGCCAGCCTGGTGGTCGCCAACGCGATCCTGCTGCTGCTGAACCTGCCGCTCGTGGGGCTGTGGGTGAAGCTGCTGAAGATCCCGAAGCCGTACATGTTCGCCGGCATCGCGACGTTCGCCGTGCTCGGCGCCTACGCGGCGGGCGGCTCGACGTTCGATGTGGGGCTGCTGCTCGTGCTGGGCGTGCTCGGCTATGTCATGCGGCGGTTCGGCTACCCCGTCTCGCCGCTCATCGTGGGCGCGATCCTGGGACCGATCGCCGAGGTGCAGTTCCGGCGTGCGCTCGACATCGCCGGTGGCGACCCCGGCGCGCTCATCTCGACCCCGTTCACCTGGGTGATCTACGGCACGCTGGCGCTGGTGTTCATCGTCACTTTCGCGCTGCGCAAGCGGCCGTCCAAGCGGGACGTCCTGGTCGAGGTGGCCGCGCTGCCCACCTCCCTCACGCCGACGATCGCGGTGACCGAGAGCGACGACGCGGAGCGCGAGCAGCGCGACCCGCAACCGTCGGCGCAGGAGCAGCGCGACCCGGCGTGACCGGGGCATGCGGCGCGGCGGCCCGGGGGAGCACCCCGAGGCCGCCGCGGCGCGGTATGGGAGAATGAGGCAGTGCGCCGCTCGATGTCGTTGAGCACACAGATGCTCGTCCTGCAGGTCGCCATCGTCCTCGTGATCATCATCGGTACCGGTGCGGTGGCCGCCTTCCTGGCCGCGCAGTCGAACCGCGATGCCTACCGCGACCGGATGATCGCGATCGCACAGTCGGTCGCGGGCCTTCCGACCGTGGTCGAGGCGCTGTTGGCGAAGGATCCGGAGCAGCAGATCCAGCCGATCTCGGAGGCCGTCCGCAAGTCCTCCGGGCTCAGCTATGTGGTCGTGACGGACGACCAGGGGATCCGCTATTCGCATCCGAACACGGAGCGCATCGGCGAGATGGTGTCGACGGATCCGTCGATCGCGCTCTCCGGAAAGGTGCAGATCGAGACGCAGACCGGCACGCTCGGCGAGTCATGGCGCGTCAAAGTGCCGATCTATGGCCCTGACGACATGGTCATCGGGGTGGTCTCGGTCGGCGTCTTCGAGGATGAGCTGAAGGCGCAGTTCGTCGAGGATCTGCCGGGCCTCGTGATCGCACCCATCGCCGCCGCCGTGATCGGCGTGATCGGCTCGGTGTGGACCGGATGGCTGCTGCGCCGCCGGATCTACGGCCTCGAGTCCGACGAGATCCGCACGATGCTGGACACGCGTGAAGCCATGCTGCACGGCATCCAGGAGGGTTTCGTGGCCGTGGACGCCGCGGGGCGCCTCGTCGTGGTGAACGATGCGGCGGCACGCCTGCTCGATGTGGTGCCCGAGGAGATCATCGGCGCGGATGCGGACGCGGTGCTCGACGAGGAGCTCGCCCGCTTCCTGCTCTCCGGAGAGACGGCCGAGACGCCGGTGCTCTCGGGTGAGCGGGTGCTCGTCGTGCACGGCGCCGCCGTGACGGTGAAGGGCCGCGACGTCGGTCACATCGCGATGCTGCGCGACCGCACCGAGCTCGAGGAGACGCTGCGCGACCTGCGCGGTGCACGCAACTTCGCCGACGACCTGCGCGCGCAGTCCCATGACTTCTCGAACACGCTGCAGGTGCTCAGCGCCCTGCTCGAGACCGAGCAGAACGAGGCGGCGCTGTCGTTCATCCACCGCATCGGCGGAGGCGGCGCCCTTGCCACCGATCAGCTGCGGCACGGGATCGAGGACATCGAGGTCTCCGCGCTGGTGCTGGCGAAGTCGGCCAGGGCCCAGGAGCTCGGCATCGAGCTGGTCGTGGATCCCGCATCCCATCTGCGCGAGGTCGAGCACGACGACGACCTGCTGACGATCGTCGGCAACCTGCTCGACAACGCGGTCGAGGCACTCGGATCCCGTGGCGGGACGATCGTGCTGTGCGTTCGCGACGACGTGTCGCCGGAGCGGATCTTCGTCAGCGTCGACGACGACGGGCCCGGTGTTCCGGCGCACCTGCGGGACGCGGTCTTCGAGATGGATGTGTCCGACAAGGGGCGGGTCGCCGGCAAGGAGCGCCGCGGCATCGGGCTCACGATCGTCAAGCGCGTGGCGCAGCGGCTGGGGGGGACGGCGGTCGCCGAGGAGTCCGCGATCGGAGGCGCCCGCTTCGTCGTCGACGTGCCATGGCCGGAGGACGCCGGAGTGCAACGATGAGACAGGCGCGTGTTGTGATCGTCGAGGACGATCGGATGCTCGCCGCCCTGAACGCGACCATGGTCGATGCGCACAGCGGGTTCGAGGTGGTCGCGGTCGCGCACACCGCGGCGGCAGGTCTGCGGGAGGTGGAGCACCACCGGCCCGACCTTCTGCTGCTGGACGTGTACCTCCCGGACCTGAACGGCCTGGAGCTGCTCCGCCGGCTGCGCACGATCCGCGCCGAGGCCGAGGTGATCGCCGTCACCGCGGCGCGGGACGTCGAGACGGTGCGGCGCGCGCGCGTGTTGGGCGTGCGGCACTATCTGGTCAAGCCGTTCACGAAGGCCGATCTGCATCGCCGACTGGATGAGGTGCAGAGCGCGTTCGAGACATCGCTCGGGGACGTCGATCTCGACCAGCGAGCGGTGGACCTGATGCTGGGCAGCGGTGCCGCGATGCCCGCCGCGCCCAAGAGCATCTCCGCATCGAGCCTGCAGCGGGTGGCCGCGCTGCTGGAGCGGGCCGAGGGCGACATGTCGGCCGCCGAGATCGCCGACGCGCTGGGCATGTCGCGCGTGAGCGCGCGCCGCTACCTCGACCACCTCGCCACGATCGGTCGGGCGGAGGTCGCTCCGCGCTACGGTGCGGTCGGGCGGCCGGAGAACCGCTATCGCGCCTCCCGGCCGTCGACGCGGTAGCCGCGCTTCGGCGCACGTTCGGGGCCGTGGGATGCTCCTTGGAGCGGCGCCACACCCGCCGAACGGCGGACTTGACAAACGGCCGATCGCATGGGGTTCTTCACCGAGTTGTGCACATCCGCCCACACGCGTTCGAACCTTCAAGAGACACTTGAACCCGATTCTCATCCACAGGTTGGGGAAACGGATAACACCAGGTCAATGGGCAGAAAAAAGTTCGATGTCGAAAGACTCCCCACAGTTATCCCCAGGTGTTCTGCACAGACTCTCCGGAGTTTCACGCAACTCCTCCACAGAGTTATCCACAGGGTGTTTCGCGGTGCCGGTAGCGTGGTCCCGCAACCCGATGTCGGTGGCCCGTGGTGCGATGTGCATGCGGGGAGATGACTACCGCGGAACCGGATCCGACCGGGATCCGCACACAGCGGGCGAGGCAGCAGAAGGGGGCGCGCGTGTCGATCGCGGACATCGCGGAAGAGCGGCTCGGTGGAGAGCGGGGGCCCGAGCGGACCCCGCCGCACGACATCATGGCCGAGCAGTCGACGCTCGGCGGAATGCTGCTCTCGAAGGACGCCGTCGCCGACGTGATCGAGTCGCTGCGCGGATCCGACTTCTACATCCCCAAGCATGAGCTGATCTTCGACGCGATCCTCTCGCTGTACTCGCACGGCGAGCCCACCGACGTGATCGCCGTCACCGATGAGCTCATCAAGACCGGCAACCTGTCGCGCGCCGGCGGTGCCGACTACCTGCACTCGCTGACCTCGATCGTTCCGACCGCCGCGAACGCGGGCTTCTACGCGGGGATCGTCGCCGAGCGCGCGATCCTGCGCAAGCTGGTCGACGCCGGCACCCGCATCGTGCAGATGGGCTACGACGGCCAGGGCGATGCGGTCGACCTCGTGAACAGCGCGCAGGCGGAGATCTACTCCGTCACCGGCACCGAGCAGGCCGAGGACTATGTGCCGCTCACCGTCGCCGTCGATGCGGCCGTCGAGGAGATGGAGGCCGCGAGCGGCCACGACGGCACGATGACCGGAGTGCCGACCGGGTTCCGCGAGCTCGATGAGCTCACCAACGGCCTGCACGGCGGCCAGATGATCGTCGTCGCCGCGAGGCCTGCGATGGGCAAATCAACCCTCGCTCTCGATTTTGCTAGGGCTGCTTCCATATCCCACGACCAGCCCTCGATCTTCTTCTCGCTCGAGATGGGCAAGGCCGAGATCGCGATGCGTCTGCTCAGTGCGGAGGGATCCGTGCCGCTGCAGAACCTGCGCAAGGGCACGCTCGACCAGCGCGACTGGACCACCGTCGCCTCCACGCGTGGTCGCATCAACGACGCCCCGCTGTACATCGACGACAGTCCCAACATGACGCTGGTCGAGATCCGTGCGAAGTGCCGCCGGCTCAAGCAGCGCGTCGGGCTCAAGATGGTGATCATCGACTACCTGCAGCTGATGACGAGCGGCAAGCGCGTCGAGTCGCGTCAGCAGGAGGTCTCGGAGTTCTCCCGTGCCCT
>JAFDWP010000066.1 GCA_018268435.1 Actinomycetota bacterium | reverse complement strand
GTCCTCCGCGGGCAGGGTGACCGTGCCGTCGGCGGCCACGATCCCGGACGGGGACGAGGCCCAGCTGACGCTTCCCGCGGTCGGCAGGGTCAGCGCGGTCTCGACCTGCGACAGGTCCTGCGCATTCGCCGCGACGAGGTCAATCCCCGCGACCGACTCGTCCGCGGCGGCCTGCGCGTCCGCGTCGGCCCCCGCGGCGACATCGGCTGCGCTGAGCGCCTCCGCGTACACCCGGAACGAGGAGACCCGCCCCTGGTACAGCGAGTCGCCGTTGTACGCGCTCTTGCCGATGAAGTTCATCGTGTGCGTGGCAAGGTCGCTGAGGTTGACCGTCGAGTCGGTCTTCTCCCCCACCTGCACGCCGTCGATGTAGAACCGCAGCGTCGAGGTCGATGCCCCCGCGTTCTTCTCGATCGTCGCCGCGACCGACTGCCACTGACCCTCGACGAGCTTCGTCCCCGAGGGGACCGTCTGCTCGGCCGTGTAGTTCGTCTTCGTGATCGACAGGCGCGGCGCGACCGGCTGGATGAAGAACTGGCCGGTCTTGGCATCACCGGATCCACCGATGTTCCACAGGAACTTCCCGCCCGACAGCGCCGCCGGGCTGGTCTCGATCACGATCGTCGCCGCCGTGCTACCAGCCAGCAGGTTGTCCGGCATCTTCACGTAATTGGATCCCGTGAAGTCCATGAACCCGCCCCGCCAGGCCTCGCCGCCCACGACCGTGCCGTCGTGGCCCGTCCCGGAGGCGTCGTGCACGACCGTGCCCGACCCCTCCGAGAAGTCATAGGACGCCAGCAGTGATGCCGGCTCCGCCGATGCCGCGGGGCTCAGCGCCACCGCGCCCGACACGGCCAGGGCAGCGCCGACAGCGCCTGCCATCCATCGCCGCGCGCGGGGCGCGGGCGTCGTGCGTGGGATCATCAGAACCTCCTGGTTCGCGGGTCGCGCCCTCGGGCGCAGGATGGGGACGGAGACGGACAGCGGTCACCCGCAGGAGCGGGCCGTGTAGGGCTGCTCGATCGTGGCGCTGACGGACACGCCGTCACGGACGCCGGTCGCGGTCACCTGCACGGTGCCGGCGGGGATCGACGCGGCGCGGGCGGAGAAGGTCGCAGAGCCCGCCCGCTCCGCCTCGAGCGCGGAGAGGCGCTTCGTGCCGTACGGCGAGGCGACGTCGGCGTCGATCGGCACATCCGCGACGTTGGTCACCGTGGGGACCACGGCGACCTTGCCGGCGACGCATCGCGTCTGCACCTCGACACGGACGTCGAGCCCGGCGGGCGCGACCGGGACCGCCGCGGAGCCCAGCGAGTCCGTGCGCGCGGCCGCCGTGCCCGCATTGTTCGTCACGCCGGTCGTCGACTCCCCCACCGCACGCACCGCGACGGCATGCCCGGCGTCCGCGGCCGTGACGGTGTACTGCGCGGCTTCGGCGCCGGCGATCGGGACGCCGTCGCGCAGCCAGGTCCACTGCACCCCCTGCCACCCGGTTCCGAAGGCCGCCGCGAGCGTCGTGCCGACGACGGCCCGGCCGTCCGCGGCGCCGGTCACCGACACGACGGGGGTCTGTTCCGGGGGCACGCCCTCGTAGGTCACCGGGATGCGGTTGATGAGCGGCACGGCGCCCGCCGCCACCTCGGCCGCGGTCGGCTCGGAGTACGTCAGCCGAGCGATCCGCGTCTCGCGCTTGTTGCCGGTCGCGATCTGGGTGTGCGTGAGCTGGTCGGTCAGGCGCGGACGCATCGAGTCGTCGAGGAACGCGTGGTAGACGGCATACCAGTCGTCCGTGCCCGGCACCTGCAGCACGGAGTGGTGCCCGGTGCCGAGGATCCCCTTGCCCTCGTCCTTGTTGAGCACCTCTCCGCGATAGGTCCACGGACCGGCCATGCTCGTGGCCGTGGCATACGCGACGCGATAGTTCACCGAGTTCGTGTCGTCGACCGAGTACATGTAGTAGTAGGTGCGCTTGCCCAGGTACTCCCGGGAGGTGATGTACGATCCCTCGCGATAGCCGGTGATCGGCTGGGTCACCAGCGTCGCGGGGTCGTAGCTGCGCATGTCGGGGTTGAGCCAGGCGTATCGGATGCCGTTCTGCCCCCACGCGATGTACCAGGCGCCGGTCGCCGGATCCTGGAACACGGCCGGGTCGATACTGTCGGCCACCTTCGCGTCCGTGAGGTGGAAGCCGCCGTCCGGGCGGTCCGAGACCGCGACGTTGGTTCCGCCGTCGCCGGAGAAGTACAGGTAGTACCTGCCGTCGCGCTTGGCCATGGCCGGCGCCCAGGCCTTCGCCGTGCGGGACGGCAGGATGCTGTTGTCGGGCGTGCCGTCGAGATCCTGGTCCTTCAGGTCGACCACGACCCCCTTGTCGACCCAGGTGACCAGGTCGCTGGACTCGAAGGCGTGGATCGTCCAGCCGTTCCAGCCCGAGTATCCGTCGGTGGTCGGATAGATGTAGTACTTGCCGCCGTCGGCGAAGACCTCGGGATCGGCGAAGAACTTCATCCCCATCGTGCCGGTGCCGTCGAGCTGGCCGGGGATCCGCACCGGGGCGACCAGGGTGTGCACGCGCACCTCGTAGGGCACCGTGGAGCCGTCGGCCCTGGTCAGCGTCAGCGCGACCGGCGACGAGTAGTCGGTGACCTCCTCCGGCGGTCCTCCTGCAGCCGTGGTCAACGTCTCCCCGGAATGCGTGAGGAAGGCCAGTCGCAGCTCGGCCGGGTCGGAGAGCGCCCCGGTCTCGCCGCCGCCGACGGCCCACTGGTCCAGCGTGACATCGAGGACCTTCGTGGATCCCTCCGAGCTGATCCGCTGCGCGAGGATCTGCTCGGTGCGCTGGACCTGCACCACGCCGGGTCCGATGAGATCCGCGGGAGAGAGCGCCTTGTCCCACACGGTGATGTCATCGAAGGCGCCGTCGAAGAAGGGGTCGGCCGCATAGAAGGAGCGCCCGAGATAGGCCTTCAGTCCGGTCCCCAGGTCGCTGATCGTCGCGTCGACGTTCGTGGTGCGGGAGATCGGCTGGCCGTCGAGGTAGATCGCGACGGCCTGCGGCGACACGGTCAGGGCGACGTTGTGCCAGGTGTTCTGGAGCGACGCCGGGAGCGTGCCCGTCGTACCGGACTCCTTCTGCCAGGAGGCTGTGGTGATCCCTGCGTAGAGGTCCTGGTAGCGGGTGCGCAGGAACAGGTACCTGTTCTGGTCCTGGCCGACCGCGAAGGTGAAGAAGTTCCCGGTCGACGCACGGTTCTTGTAGTTCATCGAGATCGTGAACTCGTCGCGCCCGTCGAACATCCCGGTGGGGAACGCCGCGTGCTGCGTCCCGCCGCGGGTCGACAGCGCGCGGGCGCCGTCCTGCTTGTCGCCGTAGCTCTCCACGGCGGCGCCCCCGGCGAGCGTGAGGTCGTTGCCGTGACCCGAGGTGTCGCGGGCCGTGCCGTCCTCGAAGTCGTAGGAGGCGATGACGCCGGCGGGATCTGCGGCGACGGCCGCGGGGGTCACAGCCAGCCCGCCGGCCGCCGCGGCGAGAGCGGCGAAGGCAGCGGTGGCGCGGCGCAGGAATGCACGAGTCGAACGGGGCATCTCACTCTCCTCTGAGCGGGAAGGGGCATCGACAGTGAAACTGTTACCGCTCACTCTCAGCGGCTTCTTAACGTTAGCGGTAACGAGACCCTGGGTCCAGAGCGGATCCGACAGAGGGCCGTGATGCCGCGGACGGCGGGTCAGGAAGCCGGAGACTGCGCGCGCAGCCGGCGGCCGGGACGGCGCAGCAGGGTGACGAGCGCGCCCGCGGCGAGCAGGGCCACGCCGATCGCGAGCAGCATCAGGACGGTCGCGTCCCCTGTCGCCGCGAGTCCGCCGAGGCCGCTGTCGCCGGGCCCTGACGGCGTGCACGCCTCGGCGCAGACGCGGGGCAGGATCTCCACGTGGATGCGCACGCCGATCGGTCCCTCCCCGAGATCCGACGGCTCGGGACTCGGGGCGATCGTCTCCGCGAGCAGGACGGAGGCGATCAGCGGCAGCGACGTCATCGTCACGAGGCCGGGTCGTCCTTCGACTCGGTGCGGCCCTCTTCGCGGGCGCGCTCGAGCAGGTCCTCGAGCCTGCGCTTCGAGCGCCCGCGCCGCCACACCAGGGCCAGCACGATCAGCACGACGCCGAGGAGCACCGCCAGCTGCGGCCAGGGCATCGCCCACACCGAGACGGCGGTCGTGGCCGGGGAGACCGTGAGTGCATCGCCCGATGCGGACGTCGAGGTCGGGGCGAGCTTCAGCTCGCCGGAGAGCAGCGCGAGCGGCCAGACCTCGGGCACGTCGAGCGTGAACGAATGGCTCTCGCCGGGGAGCAGCTCCTGAGCCCGGGCACCCGCGGCGGGGAAGGCCACGGCGTGCCCTGCGAGGTCGAGGGCGCCGGCGACCGCGAGGCGCGCGTTGCCGGTGTTCTTCACCTCGAACGACACCGTGGCGGATCCCGGCCGGAACGGGTTCCAGCTGGTCCGGTAGTCCGCGTGCATCTTCTGCACCGCGAAGGACGGCGTGAGCTCGCCGATGACCCGCACCATGACGCGGAAGCCGACCCGGCTCTCGACGCCCACCGCGGTGCCGCCGTCCTTGGTGGACGACAGGATCGAGGCCGCGATCCCCGCGGCGTGGTCGCCGGGCTCGGCGTTCTGCGGGACCGCGATCGTGTACCCGATCACGGCTGTGCCGCCCGCGGGGACGGTCACGGAGTCGGGGAGGGAGATCCAGGTGCCCGCCGCGACCGACTTCTTGTCGGAGGGCAGGATGTCGAAGCGCCCCTTGGCGTTGTAGTAGCCGTCCGCCGCGGAGAGCCTGAAGGTCACCTCGTCCTTGCCGAGGTTGCGCACCGCGAAGTGGTCCTCGACGCCCGCCCCCGGGTCGAGTTCGTGCTCGACCGAGATCCTCCCGTCCGGGCCGGACGCGTCGGCGGGGACCACCGACCAGGACACAGGCGCCGCGCTGGGCGCGGGCGCCGGCGTCTCGTCCGCGGCCGCCGGGACGACGCCGCCCGCTGCCGCGAGGCCGGCGGCGAGCGCCAGGGCGGTGAGCGCGGCGCGCAGACGGGATCGGTTCACGGGGAGTCCTGGGAGTGTTCAGCGCGATCGGGCCGGCGCATCCGCACCGGCCCGATCGCCATCGGAATGGGTCAGAAGCTGTCTTCGAACAGCGACAGGGTCAGCAGTGAGGAGTAGCTGCCCGGGGCGACGGTCGAGGAGGTCTTGAGCTTGAGGTTCGCGGTGGTGCTCCACGAGCCCTGCACCGCCTTCGCGTCGGCCGAGTCCAGCGCCATGTAGAGCAGGTCGGTACCGTCGACGAGGCCGGTGTTGTTGCCGGGCTGGGTCGGGCTGTCGTTGGACGGCACGACCTCGCCGCCGGGGGCGACCTCGCCGTTGCCTTCCGCGATGTCGGCCGGGGTCCAGCCGAGCTGCGAGGCGGGGATGTTCGGCTGGCTGTTCGTGCCCACGAAGTCGCCGGCCTGGCCCGTGACGTACCAGTAGGAGCCGGCAGGGACGTCCGTGCGGGTGTCGGTGACGGTGACCCTCGGAAGCGCGCCGGTGAAGACGCGATCGGTCGCCGTCGATCCGTTCTCGGCCAGCGTGGTGGCCGTGCCGTCCACGGTCAGGGTCAGCGCGCCGTTCTGCACGGCTGCGATGTCCACACTGACGTCGACGCCCGAAGTGCCGTCCGCATCGGGGTACGCGGCGAAGGCCGCGGTTCCGACGCCGACGAGCAGGAGCCCGCCCAGCGCTCCGGCCGCGCAGCGCGCCACGGTCGACTTCTTGATGGTCATGGTTCCTCCATTGTGTCCGTCGGCATCGCCGAGCCGATCATGCGTTTCAGCCGGGTGGCTGTCGGGTTCGTGGTCAGGCTCGGGGTGCGACCTCGGTCGGCATCCTCGCCTCTCGTGCTCCCTCTGTGGATCACGCCGATCCCTCTTGTGTTAGCGGGAACATCCATCACTGTAGAGACTCCCGCCACGCTCGTCAAGAAGTGCGTCGCAGTCTCGACGACGTGCACTGGGTCAGCCGCAGCTCACCGCCTGGTAAGGCGCCGCGACCCCGCCGACGGCTCCCTCCGCGGTCGCCGTCGCCGAGCCTGCGGGGACCGATACCGCACGCGTCGTGAACGTGAGCGAGGTTCCTCTGCCCGGGGCGAGGGCCGCGAACGCCCGCTCGCCCGCCGCGGTCGACACCGTGCCGGAGACCGGATCCGTTCCGCTGTTGGTCACGGTGACCACGAGGACCGCCTTGCCCGCGACGCAGCGCGTGACGGCCGTCGCGGCGATGCCCGCGGGTGCTGCGGCGACCACCACCCGCACCGTCACGGTGCGGTTCTCCGGGGCGACCTCCTGCGCGCTGGAGAGCGACAGGTCGAGCCGGCCGTCCGCGCGCACGTTCACCGCCTTGAGCCAGGTGTTGCGATCCGGGTCGAACAGGCCGCCCGCCGCGGTGCCGGTGTGCTGCTCAGGGTAGGGCCGGGCGTGGTACGCGAGCACCGGGTTGCCGGCCTCGTCGATCGCGAACGAATTGTGCCCCGTCCCCGCCTGCGCCTTGCCGCCGATCCGGCCGGTCGCGGTGTCGTTCGTGTCCAGCACCGGGAACGGCACCTGCGTCCAGCTCGCCGCGCTGGTCAGATCCGCGTCCTTCGGGGCGCGCAGCATGCCGAGGTCGTAGTACTTGTCGACCGTGCCGCCTGAGTAGGTGAGATAGATCGAGTCGCCGTAGGTGATCATGAACGGCGCCTCGACGATGCCCTGGTCGGATCCTTCGCTGGCGTCCGAGGGCGTCGGCGCCTGCTTGCCGTACTCCCAGGGCTGGCTGAGGGCGTAGATCTGGCTCATCGGGCCGTCGATGAGCGGCACCGTGCCGGCGTCACCCATGACCGCCTTGCCGACGAACAGCTTGGCGCCGCTGGGCATCACCCAGAAGCCCTGCACGTGGCCGTCCTCGGTGCGCTCCAGGTACGACACGTCGAATGCGGCGCCCTGCAGGATCGTCGGCTCGCCCCAGTTCGCGGGGTCGACCAGGCCACCGGCCTTCAGCGACTCCTCGGAGCCGGTGTACGGGATCAGCACCGTGTTCGTGCACCAGCCGTTGGTCGCCGCATACCCCTGGTGCATGCCCGCGACGATCCACCAGCGGCCGTTGATCTTGTGGAACTCCTGCGCCCAGATGTACCCGCCCCAGCCGTAGAACGTGTTCGGGTACTGCGCCTGATGCCCGAGGGTGCCCGCGTCGGGATCGATCACGATCTGCTCGGGAGCGTCCTTCAGCCCGGCGATGGTCTTCGCGCGCTTCAGGCCGATCCTGCGGTAGGCGTACTTGTCGATCAGGTCGCCGCTGGGGGCGTTCGAGGGGATCGAGTAGTGCGATCCGGTGAGGTACCAGTAGCCGTCGTCCTCGTTGAAGAACAGATCCGGATCCGCCCTCGCGTCGTTCACCATCTCCTCGGCAGTCTGTTGCACCGTCCCGGAGACCTCGTACGTGCCGGCGGCCCCGGTGTCGACCGCGGCGAGCTGCGCCGGATCCCAGGCGACCGGGAGGTTCTTCGTGGACCCGTCGTTGTAGGTCATGGTGGCCGTGGCCGGCAGGTCGGCCAGGGTGAGCGCCTGGCCGTGGGCCGCGGCCACGTCGGCGAGCGGGGCGACCCCGGTGTTCTGCAGGTCGACGTAGGCCGCGTGGAACGTGCCGTACTCGGCCTTCGACATCGCGAACGACGCCGACTGCGCCTGCGCCGCGAACGCGGGCAGCCCCGCGCCGGCGACGCCCGGGGCGACCCGGTCGGCCCTGGTCGCGGCGGGCGGCGCACTCGCACCGGTGAGGTCGGGCAGCAGCGTCACGCGCCCCTCTCCCGTTGCGGCGTCGGTCCAGAACACCTTGTATTTCTGCGCGGCGGCGTCGAACTCCACCCGCGGGTCGGTGACGATCGCGCCGTCCGGCGACACCTTCACGGTGCGCTGGCCGCGGAACGCGGCCCCGGCGTCCGCGGACCAGACGTACACCGAGTCGGTCGCGTTGTTCTGCGCCGCGACGGCGCCGAGCGATCCGTCTGCGAACCGCAGCAGCGACGGCGATCCCATCTGCGCGTTCGGCTGGGCGGACTGCCTGCCGTCCCAGGTCACGGACAGGATCGCCTGCGACCGGTTCAGCGGCTCCCAGTCCTGCGCCCCCGCGGCGCGCCCGGAGAGGTACAGCGCGTCGGCGCGGCGGTCGTCGTCGTAGGCGAGCGGATCGTCCTTCACGCCGCCCACGGTGGTCACGGTCTTCACGTAGGTCGCGATCTCGCCGCCCGCGTCGAGGATCTGCGCGGATCCGGTGACCGGCGCGGGGACGCCGTCGATGGTCGCCGTCAGCGACACCCGACCGGCCCGGAGGCCGGTCGGGTGACGGATCCGTCCGCGCCGACGAGGTCGGCGCCGGCGCCGGTCGCCGACCAGGTGACGGTCTTGCCGAGCACGCTGGAGGGCAGGTCTCCGGTGATGCGTGCCGGGATCGCGAGCGCGGCGGCCGGGTCGCTCGGGGCGGAGGCGACGCCCAGCTCGGCCGGGGTGAGCGCGCGGCCGTACACCCGCAGGTTGTCGAGGAGGCCGGAGAAGTACTCCCCCGATCCCCAGTTGGCCTTGCCCACCTGCAGCATGCCGCCGGAGGAGCCGAGGATCGTGGAGAGCGCCTTGCCTGCGGTGCTGGTCGCGACGAGCTTCTGGTCCACGTACATCCGCGCCGTCGCGCCGCTCAGGACGAGGTCGACGTGCTTCCACGCCGTGTTGGCCGCGCTGACGGAGAGGTTGCCGGTGGTGACGCGGGAGCCGGCGTTGTCGTAGCGCTCGACCGTGACGCCCGTGGTCTTGTCCAGGAAGCCGAGGTAGTGCTCCTGGGCGTAGGTCTGGGTCGCGGCGCTGCGCGCAGCGAACACGGTCCATCCGGTGTTGCCCGAGGCGTCCGGCTTGCTGTCGTAGGAGATCGTGGCGTCGTCGAGCCCCGCCAGCAGCGGCGTGCCGTCCTTCTTCGTCACGTTCACCCAGAAGGCGCTGCCGAGCTTCGCGGCCCTGCCCGTCGGGCCGTCCACGAGCGCCGCCGTGCCGGTCGTCGTCGCCCGCGCGCCGCCTCCGTCGAAGGTGGTCGTGCCGCTCTCGAACGAGAAGTCGGCCAGGAGCGCCGCGGCCGGGTCCGCGGCGTGCGCGGCGGTCGGCGCGAGCCCGGTCAGCGGCGTCAGCGCGCCGGCGCACAGGGCCGCCGCGACGGCGCCCCAGAGCAGTCGGGTCATGCGGGTCATCTCGGGGCTCCTCTGCGGGACGGGGTGGAGATGGGGTGGGACGGGGGGGTACGACGATCCGCACACGATGCGACGATCCGAACGCGATCTCGCCGGATCCGTGTGCGGATCGTCGCAGGACGGGCAGATCGTCGCCTCCGGAACAGGTGTCGGAACAGTGCTGAGGCCCTCGAGCCCCAGGGGCGAGGCCGGGGGCGGGATCCGGACCGAGGGGCGGGATCCGGGCCGAGGGCCGGGGCCGGATCGCGTCGCGGGGCTGCGCTCAGCCGCAGCTGGCGGCCGGATACGACTCTCGGGGGTCGGTGCGACCTGGTGCGGCGGCCGCCGCGGAGGGGGGAGGCGGCGGCCGCCGGTCTGGTCATCCGCAGCCGGCTGCGGCGTACGATGCGACGACGTGCGCCGTGACGGCGGCTCCGCCGGCCGTGCCGGTCGCGTCGACCGTGATCGCGCCCGCCGGGATCGAGGCCTGCCGGGTCGAGACGCTCTTCGAGGTCGACCGGCCGCCGTCGACCGACCCGCTCGCGGTGCCGTAGTCGGTCGCGGCGACGAACGCTGCGGGGGCGTCCGACCCGTTCGCGACCGTGACGACCAGCGTCGCCTTCCCGGCCACGCAGCGCGTGGTCGCGGTCGCGGTCACCGCCAGCGCGGGCGCCGGCGTCTCGCGCACGATCGTGAGCGTGTACGGCACGTTCGTGGTGTGGTCCTGCGCGTAGGCCTTCACATCCACCCTCGTGGGCGCGTCGCCCACGGCGACCGGGATGGACCGCGGCGCCGTGTCGTCGATGAGGATCCCGCCGACGCGGACCAGGCCGCTGGGGGTGGCCGGGTCGAAGTCGACGTTCACGCTCGTCGCCTCCTTCGGGACCGTGATCGTGTAGTCGTGCGTGCCCGCCGCGAGCGCCGGGGACAGCGTGCCGCCGTTGACCGCGAGCCCGGTGAGCTCGGCGTTCGTGCCGTAGGCGTTCGCCGAGGAGGTGTACACCCCGAACACGCCGCCGACGAAGCTGGACCCGTTGCCCTGGAACCGCACGGTGACGACCGGGATCCTGTTCCCGTCCGCGTCCCGCACGTATTCGCCGTTCTGGTCGCGCTTGTAGCTGTCCTTCGCGGCGATGCCGTCCAGGACCGCCTTCGGGATCTCGTCGTACTGGATGTACCAGCTCGTCGCGCCGTTCGCGTTGGTGACCTTCTCGTGCTTGAGCAGCACGTCGTTGAGGTACACGTCGAAGGTGCGCCCGTTGTCGCCGCCGTAGTAGCGCACGCCGAGGTAGTTCTTCGGCAGCGCCGGGTCGACGATCATGTCGTACTGGAAGTACGCATCGGTCGCCTTCTGTCCGTCCCGGTAGCCCTGGCCGTTGTACACGCCCACGGAGGACTTGTTGAACTTGTAGTTCTTGTCGGCCTCGCTGTTGTTGTCGTCGAACGAGGTCAGCGCGTCGATCGTGGTCTCGGCCACGCGCTGCTGCTGCTTGTCCTTGAGGATCTGCGCCTGCGCCTCGGCCGAGTCCGGCTGCACGAGCGTCATGTACGTCGCGTACCGGGCGTTGTACAGGCTGTAGTAAGGCTCGAAGGTCAGCGCGGCCGACGTCGAGTCCACGCCGTGCAGCGTGAACCGCATGGTGGTCAGGCCGTTCTTGTTCACCCCGTCGGCGATCCGCTCGACGTTCGTCGCCACGTTCGCCTTCCACGCCGCGGCGTCGGCGACGACCACGTTCGAGGAGAGCGACTTGTCGGCGACGCCCATCTGCACCAGCACGCCCGCGGTGTAGCTCGCGTTCACGTTGCTGCGGCTGAGCTCGGTCGCCAGCTCCACCGGGCCGTATTTGAAGGCCACCCAGTTCGGGTTCTCGGTGTCGGCCACCGCGGTCACCGCGGCGGGCAGTGTGTAGTGGATCTCGTCGCCCGCGGCGACCGGCAGCGTGAGGTAGCCGCCGGAGGCGAGCGCGGCGACGTCCTGCACCTCGCCATTGACCGTGAGGGTCGGCGTGGTCGCCGCCCAGTCCGGCACGCGCAGCTTGACGACCGTGTCCGCGGCGACGGATCCGCCGACGAGCGCAGCGACCGTGAAGGCCACCTCGGGACTGTCCGGCACGTTCGCCGTCTGCGTGAGCCGCAGGTTCAGGGCCGCGTCGCGCAGCTCGGAGCTGCGGAACTGGTTGACGTACACGGTCTTCGGATCCGTGAAGTAGATCGAATCGCCCAGCTTCGTGAAGCTCTCGATGCCCGTGCCGTGGTCGCACCAGAACTGGTCCAGCGGCGTGCCGAAGATCTTCGCGTACCCCGAGGTCTGCGGCTGGAAGTAGGTGACCATGCCGGTCTCGGGGTTCTGCGAGGCGAGGATCGTGTTGATGAACGTCGACTCGTAGTAGTCGGCGTACTTCACCTGCTTCGACACCGCGAACAGCGCGTGGCTGAGCTTGAGCATGTTGTACTCGTTGCAGCCCTCGGCCGTGGAGTTCTCGCCGTACCCGCTGGTCACGCCGTTGGTGGCGAACGCGTAGAGCGTGTCGATGCCGTGGAAGTGCTCGGACTGGCTATTCGCGCCGTTGGCGTAGGTGTGGTCGTTCACGACCATCGTCCAGAACTTCTCCGCCGCCGTGCGGTACATCGGCAGCGCGCTCTTCTCCGCCGCGGTGAGGGTCGCGTACAGGTCGGGGTCGTCCATGAACACCGTGTAGCGCTTGAGGGCGCCGATGAGCTTCGGGATCGTGGTGTTCGCGTGCTTGCCGTCGAGCACGTCCTGGCCGTTTGCGAGCTGCATGAACAGCGACGTCTCGTCGAAGTACTCGGCCGCGCGCTTGTGCGCCGGATCCTTGGTGATGCTGTACAGCTCGTACAGCGCCTCGTTCATGCCGCCGTACTCGGTGTTCAGGATGACGCCGGGGTTCGGCAGCGACGCGGCGTAGTTCTTCACCCAGGTGCCGAAGCGGCCGGCGACGGTGAGCGCCGTGGCCGACACGTCGGAGGGCGCATTGTCGTAGGCGTCGATGAGGCCGGCGAGCACCTTGTGCAGGTTGTAGAACGGCACGAGCAGGCCGTCGCCGCCGGAGGGCAGCACACTGGTCGCGAACGGCGCCACGTAGCCGGCGCTGCCGGGGTGGGCCGCGGCGTAGGCGTCCTGGCAGGCCTTGAGGCCGTTCACCGCGTGGGTGAGCTTGTCGAGCAGCTGGGCCTTGACCCCCGCGTCGGCCGTGGTCGCGTAGGCCTGCGAGAGCGCGGAGATGTAGTGGCCGAAGAAGTGCCCCTGGAACCGGGTGCCGCTGTCGCGCTCCCAGCCGCCGTAGCCGCTCGTCGTGGTCGGGGCGAGCCCGGCCTGCTTGTACCAGGAGTAGAGGAACTTCTCCGGATCCAGGCTCAGCAGGTAGTCGATGGTCTTCGCGTTCGCGTTCTCCAGGTAGCCGTCGGTGATGGTGACGTTCTCCAGCCCCGCGTCGAGCAGGTACTGCGACGTGACAGCGCCCTCGGCCGAGACGGCGACGTCGAAGGTGCGCGTGACCGCGGCGGATCCGCCGTAGGCCGCGCTCGCGGTCAGCACCACGGAGCGCGCGGAGCCCTGCGGCCGGGTGACGTGCGCGGAGGCGCCGTCGACGGAGATCGTCGAGACATCGGAGGAGCTCCAGGAGATCTCGCTGCCGGTCGCGCCGGTCGTGGGTAGCGGGAAGTCGGAGGACGCGCTGGTCGGCAGCGAGAGCGCGTCGAGGTCGGCCTGGGCGACTGTGGACGGGTCGAAGGAGGGGTTGTCGCGCTGGGTGAGCATCACCACGTCGGCGACGGTCGCGACCCCGTTGTACAGCGTGTAGTCGTCGAGCAGGCCCTTCAGGTAGGCCCCGTTGTAGCTTGGGCCGTTGTAGCCGAGGGTCTTCGTGCTCGTGGACTCGGAGCCGAGCACGCCTGTCGCGGCACCGCCGACCGCCACCGCGACGGTGGCGTTCTGGCGCACGCCGTTGCGGTAGAACGCCACGGCCTTGGTGGTGTGGTCGTAGGTCGCGACGACGTGGGTCCACTGCCCGGCCGGGAAGAACGTGTCGCGCGTGCCCTGCACGGAGACCTTGTACGGCTGTCCGCTGCCGCCCGGGCCGACGGACAGCGCGAGCGGCGTCGTGCCGTTCTCGGACGTGAGGTACCAGCCGTCGGAGTTGTACACGGTCTTGCTCCACGCGAAGACCTGCTCCGCCGTACCCATCGCCGCGCTCGGGTTGTACCAGAACGAGACGGTGAGGTCCTGCGGCTGCAGGGAGGCGGCGGTGCCGAGCTTCAAGGCGGTCGCCCCGTTGAACGAGAACGCCTGCCCGCGGACGCCGGCGCCGTAGGCCTCGGCGCCCTTCTGCACGCCGACGGGCGCAGCGTGGGGTCCCGCGTCGGCGAGGGAGCCGTCGAAGGACAGATCGAGCACCTTCGCGGACTCGATGCTGATGTCGCCGGGCTGCGCGGACGCGGCGGGTGCGACGAGGGCCGTGAACGCGGCGGCGACGAGCGCGCTCGCGGCGGTGACGGCCGCAATGCGGCGCAGGTCCTTCATGTGGTCTCCTCTGGTGATGGCGGACGCACCCGGGTGAGGTCGTGCGGCGGCCGCCGCGGCAGCGTGGGGTCGCGACGGCCGCCGGGTCTGGATCAGCCGCAGCTGCGGGCGGGGTAGTCCGCCGAGGCGGTCGCGGCGCCGGAGGAGCCGTGCACGCTGCCGGCGGGCGTCGCGGCCAGACGCGAGCTGAAGGTCTGGCTGACGGTCTTGCCCGGGGCCGCCGTCAGGGTCTTGGACCCGTAGGCGGTCTCGACCGCGATCTCGGCCGGGTCGGATCCGGTGTTCGTCGCCTGGGCAGCGAGGGCGACCTTGCCCGCGATGCAGCGGGTCTCGGCCTGCACCGTGAACGGCGCGGCCGCCGGCGGGGCGACCACGACCGTGGCGTTCACGGTGACGGCGGTGCTGCGGGCGAGCACGCGGTTCGGCGCGTTCCAGGCGGTGGATCCGCCGGTGCCGGCCCACGTGTTCAGGTTGCCGCCGATCGTCGACACGCGTCCGGTCACGGCGTAGCTGCCCGGCGTGGCGAGGTCGACCGCGGAGGTGTCCCAGGTCACCGGGCGCGCGGCCGTGCCGCGGCCGTAGGCGAGCGTCACGTCGGCCGTCGCCGGCAGCGCCGCGGCGAGCGCGGAGCCGGCGGAGCCCGCGTCGACCTGCACGCTGCCGAGGTCGGCGGCCGCCGCCGAGGCCGCGTCGGAGGAGCGGACGGTGTCGTACTGCGCCCGGGTCAGCGAGATCACGCCGCCGTGTTTGGTCGACGGGGCCATGAAGAACGACGGGTCGGTGAGCTGGGTCCAGCCCGCGTCGAGGTTCGTGGTCACCATCGGTCGGTAGCCCGTGGAGGGGATCACGTCCACGTAGAGGAACCAGGTGTCCGAGCTGTGGCTCTTGAACACCGCGGGGCCTTCGACGCCACCGGCGTTGCCGCCCGCCCAGACCGCGCCGATCTTGGTCTGCAGGGTGGTCCAGGTCGTGCCCGGCTCCCACCAGCGGGTCGCGGTGGTGGACTCCATGTAGATGCCGTTGCCGTTGCCGTTGTCCTTCGTGATCCGGTACGTCTTGCCGTCGTTCTGGATCATCGTGGTGTCGATCGTGTTCTTGCCGGTGTTCACGAACGAGCCGCCGTAGGCGTAGGTGCGCTGCGAGAAGTCGGTCGTGGATCCCCACACCACCTGGTTGTACGAGGCGTCCGAGTGGTCGGCGGTCTGGTAGACGTTCGAGGACCAGTACATGACGAAGGCGCCACGGCCGTCCGGGTAGTAGTGGTCGACCCAGGTGGCCTCCGGGGCCCAGGCCATGCCGAGCTCGACGGCCTTCTGGCCCGCGGCGTCCAGCGACACGTCGAGGCTGGACGGCTCGCCCCAGTTCACCAGGTCCGTGGACTGCCAGACGATGAGCCTGGTCGAGGCGCTCTTGGTCCAGTAGCACCAGCTGGTGCAGGATCCGGATCCGCCGTCACCGCCGAACACGCGCAGGTCGGTCGCGATGATGTAGTAGGTCTTGGTCTCGGGGTTGTAGGTCAGGTAGGGGTCGCGCACGCCCGTCGTGCCCAGCTGCGAGGCGAGGATCGGCTTGCCGCCGTTGAGCGGGTCCCACTGCTCGGGGTTGTCCCCGCGGGACACGTCGAGGTAGATCTTCTCCGCGTAGCCGGCGGAGTCCTCGATGAAGTGCACCATCAGGTACCCGTAGGGATCCGCGGCCTGAACGGCCGGGGCGACGGAGACCGGGACCTGCGTGGAGACCGTGACGCCGCGCACGTTCGCGGTCGCGGTGACCGTCCCGGTCAGCGGCGCCGAGCCAGGGGCCGGCTGCACGGCGTGCAGCGTGGTGCCGTCGGCGCCGAGGGCGAGCCCGGCGGAGGGGTCGGACCAGGTCAGTGCGGCGGTGGATGTCGGCAGCGTCAGCGCGGAGTCGGTCATCGAGATCGGTGCGATCGCGTCGACGGCGGCCTGGGCGTAGGACTGGAAGGTCGAGGCGTGCGGCGCCGCGTCGGCGTCGGAGACCGCGGCGACCTCGCCCGCGGCGAGAGCGCGGTCGTAGACGCGGAACGAGGAGACCTCGCCCTTGTAGAAGGGGTCGGGGTACGGTGAGCGGCCGATCGCGTTGAGCACTTGCGAGGTGATCGAGGAGGGCTTCAGGCTCGAGGCGGTCTGCGCGACGCGCACGCCGTCGATGTAGAAGGAGATGGTGCCGGCAGCCCCGTCGATCACCGAGGTGACGCTGTACCAGCGCCCGGCGACCAGGCTCGCCCCGGTGCGGGCGTTGATCTCCCCCGGGTTGCCGCTCGTGGTGATCGCGGTGCGCGCCTTGTCCTTGAGCGTGGCGAAGTAGTACGAGGTGGTGCTGTCGTTGCCGATGTTCCAGAGGAAGTGGAAGCTCGAGGCCATGCTCGCGTCGAACTTCGTCTCGACCGTGATCGTGGCCGACTGCTTGCCCGCGAGCAGGTTGTCGGGCAGGCGCACCCAGTCTGCCGTGGTGCTGGTCTTGGCTCCGCCGGTGAAGCTCAGCGAGGATCCGGTCCACAGCGCGTCCGCGGCGTTCATCACCGTCGCCGCGCCGACGGCGCCGCCGGCCGTGTTGGCGACGCTGCTGCCACTGGTCTGGGTGAACAGGTACTCGGCGAGCAGGCCGTCGCGGGGTGCTCCTCCGGCCTCGGCGGAGGCTCCGGGCGCCGTGGCGAGCCCGGCCATCGCGGTCGCCGCGATGGTGAGGAGCCCGAAAGCGCGCGTGGCGCGGGAGCGGAGGGACGTTTTCGTCATGAAGACTCCTGAGGACGACGGTGTCGCTGGCGGTGCTGCGGGACGAGTGCTGCGGGCGGCGAGGGAGGATGCTGTTACCGCTAACGGCAGACCGTAGCACAGCCGCGCGCCGCGCACCAGAGTCGCCCGGGAGGCCCCGGGGCGCGCCCGCGGAGCGCCCGGGGATCTTCGGCGCGCACAGCGATCACCGACAGGATGCTCCCGTCGCAAAAGGTGCCGTTCTGACCGCCCGGATAGCGGCACCTTTTGCGACGGGAACGGTCGACCACACGCGTTGTCGGCCGGAAAGTGAGATTGCGACATGCCTGGCATACCACGATTGTGTTCGCTAACATTCCCCCTGACCGCCTCTCGTCCGAGGGGTCGTCCACGATCCGCCCCGAGCGGATCCGGACGCAGACGAAGGAGTCCCATGCGATCCCCCACCTCCCCCCGCCCCTTGCGGCGCCGTATCGCGGTGGCCGCCGCCGGCGTCGGCACCACCCTCGCCCTCGGCGCCTGCGTGCTCTCGCCGGTCGCCGCCTGGGCGGCCGACCCGCCCGCGCCGACCGCGCACTACGACATGTCGCACTCCGACACCCAGCTGCTGGACGTGTCCGGCAACGGCCTCAACGCGACGCTCACCGGCCTCGCCGACTCCTCGTTCGCCGACGCCGGCGGCGACGCGGTGCTGCGCTTCCGCAACAACGGCTACGCGAGCCTGCCCAAGGGTCTGGTCACGGGCACCGACAACGACTTCACCGTCGAGTACACGGTGAGCACGCAGACCGCCGCCAACCAGTTCGGCTGGGTCATCGGCGACGGCGTCGGCGCCTGGAACACCACGCAGCTGGGCAACCATGTGTTCGTGAACCCGCGCTCCGGCGAGTCCGCGTACAGCAACGCCGTGCTCTCCGGCATCCGGGTCAAGAGCGGCACCTCCAACGGCGAGGTGCGCCTGCCCAACGGCGGCGGCCTGAACCCGGGCTTCACCACGCTGACCCTCGTGGGCAGCGGGAACGCGCTGACCCTGTACCGCGACGGCGTGCAGATCTCCACGACGACGCACGCCTACGCGATGAGCTCGATCATCCCGTCCGGCACCGTGCTGGGCTACCTCGGCCGCTCGCTGTACACCGGCGACGCGCTGCTGACCGCCGACGTCACCGACGTGAAGTTCTGGGACGTCGCGCTGAGCCCCGCCGAGCTCGCCGCGAGCCAACCGTCCGCCGCCGCCAAGAAGGCCTCGACCGAGGCGCTGATCCGTGCCGACCTGCCCGCGGCGATGCTCGGCACCAACCCCTCGGCGGACGCGGTCTCGCGGAATCTGACCTTCCCCGCCTCCTCGAACGGCGTCGCGCTGACCTGGGCGTCCCAGGACACCGGCGTGATCTCGAACACCGGCGTGGTCTCCCGCTCGATCACGCAGGACACCCCGGTCACGGTCACCGCGACCACGGCGCTCGGCGGCACGCTGACCTTCGAGCTCACCGTGCTCGCCCCCTCGCCCTCGGCCGACCTCGACGCGATCTCGCTGCCGGCACGCACCACCGAGAACCTCTCGCTGATCACGAAGGGATCCGTCAACGGCGCGGCCATCACCTGGACCTCCTCCGACCCGGCGCTGGTCTCCCCGACCGCTCCGGGCTACACCGCGCCCGCGGTCGGGTCCGCCGACCCGTTCGCCGGCGGGGGCGTCATCGCCCGGCCGGCCTACGGCTCCGGGGATCGCAGCGCGACCCTCACCGCGCACGCCACGATCGGCGGTCAGAGCGTCGACCGCTCCTTCACGGTCGCCGTCGCCGAGCACGCCCGCTCCGCGCCGGATGCCGGCTACGCGGCGGCCTACTTCCGCTCCGACAGCGACGAGAAGATTTACCAGGCGGCCACCAGCGGCAACGACTTCTTCACCT
Organism: Actinomycetota bacterium; assembly: GCA_018268435.1. GTDB lineage: Bacteria > Actinomycetota > Actinomycetes > Actinomycetales > Microbacteriaceae > Microbacterium. The sequence goes on along the minus strand of JAFDWP010000066.1, from coordinate 8,773 downwards.
TCTCCCCCGTCAACGGGGGCGCCGCTGTGGTCACCTCCACGACCGACACCAAGGGCCTGCGCGACCCCTACATCCTGCGCTCGCACGACGGCGACAAGTACTACATGGTCGCGACCGACCTCTGCATCGGCTGCGGCACGAGCTGGGGCGACTCGCAGTCGAAGGGAAGCCTGAAGATCGAGGTCTGGGAGTCGACCGACCTGGTGCACTGGGCCCGCACGAACGGGCAGAACAGCGGCATCGTGGTCAACCAGCCCGCGGCGGGCATGACCTGGGCGCCGGAGGCGTACTGGGACGACGCGCTGCAGTCGTACGTGGTGTTCTTCTCCTCCCGGCTCTACTCCGACGCCTCGCACAGCAACGGCGACAACCTCTACGCCCGGGTGTTCGCGGTCCTGACCCGCGACTTCCAGACGTTCACCTCCCCGCCGACGTCCTGGCAGGACACCGGCTATGCCCGCATCGATTCCACCGTCACCAAGATCGGCGACTACTACTACCGGTTCACGAAGAACGAGGACGGCGGCGCGGCAGGACCGCTGGAGGCCGGCAAGGACATCTTCCTGGAGCGTTCGAAGGTGCTGACCGCCCCGACGACCTCCTCGAACTGGAACGCCGATCCGAGCCAGACCTGGCAGCTCACGGACACTCGGATGACCGGCCTGAAGACCGGGCAGGCGGGCGAGGGCCCCGAGATCGTCAAGCTCAACGCGGGCGACCCGAACAACACCGCGCAGGGCGACGGCTATGCCTTCCTCGTCGACAACTACGGCGCCGGCGGCTACCGCGCGTTCCTGACCAGCGGATCCGAGATCGCCTCCAGCACTCAGAGCGACCGGCTCTCCCAGCGGTCGACCTGGAACGTGCGCCCCACCGGAGGACTGCCGGCCAGCCCGCGCCACGGTGCGTTCGTGAGCGTGCCGCAGACCGTGCTCACCGCGATGCACGACTGGACCGGGATCTCCGCCGTCTCCTCGACGACCGCGCTGACCGCCGAGGGCCGCGACGTCACCGCGACCGTCACCGCGGCCGACACGGGCGACGTGGCCGGCTCCGTGACCTTCAGCGGCGGCGACTGGACCCAGACCGTGCCGCTCCAGGGTGGCGCCGCGACGATCACAGTCCCCGCCGGGGTGACATCGGTCACCGCGCACTACGACGGGTACCAGGACCAGCTCGTCTCCGTGTCGGCCTCGCAGCCGCTGGCGCTCGCCGGCGCGCTCGACGTGACTGCGACCGCCACCACGCGCTGCGTCGCGGGCAAGGTGCAGCTCATCGTCACCACGCACAACGGCGAGGCGGGCCCGGTCGAGGTCTCGATCCGCACGGCCTACGGCGACAAGACCGCGACGCTCGCGGCGGGCGCCTCCACCTCGGCCGCCCTGGCGACCAGGGCCGCGTCGACCGCGGCCGCCACCGGCGCGCTGAGCGCGTCGGCCGCGGGCGGCGCGCACGTCGAGGGATCCTTCGTGATCCCCGCTGGCAGCTGCGGCTGATCCCCTCCCGGTTGCGGGGAGCGATGCCTGCCGCGTCCGCGGCGATCCGGGACGAGCATCGCTCCCCGCGACCCGAGAAGACCCATCCAGACCACGAAGGACAGACATGAACGACAGATACGGCCCAGGACTGCGCCGCGCTGGCGCGCTCGCCACGGCGGCCATCGCCGTCGCGGCGCTCGGGGTCTCAGTCCCCGCGCTCGCCAGCGCGGCGGACGGCCCGTCCCCGCTGATCCACTACACGTTCGACGGCGCCGCGAACGGGGTCGTCGCCGACGCCTCGGGCCACGGCAACGACGGCACGATCAAGCAGACCGGAGCGACGGTCGCCGGCGGCCTGCTGACGCTCCCGGGCGGCGCCCGGGCCAGCGCCGGCTACCTGGAGATCCCCACCGCAGCGCTCGTCGGAAAGAAGCAGCTCACCGTTTCGACGTGGCTGAGCGGACGCTCCGGATCGGCGAACGTCTCCGCCGCGTTCGTCGGCGCGCCGGTGGCCTCGGGGGCGAGCTACTCGAGCGCCTACTGGCTGCTGAACCCGCAGAACCCGAGCGGATACGTGAAGTCGGTCGTCACCAACGCGGTGAGCGCGGGATCCCCCTGGAGCACCGAGGTCGGCGCCGGCTCGACGGGCTCGCCCACCTCTGGTCTGAAGACCCCCACCGGCCTGGCGCTGTACACGACGGTGATCGACGGCGTGGCAGGCAAACTCACGGTGTACGTGAACGGCACCCAGATCTCGCAGCAGACGATCACGCGCGACGTGTCCTCCTTCGGGTCCGGCCTGGTGGCCTACCTCGGCCGCTCGACCTACAGCGACCCGGGCTGGGCCGGCGACGTCGACGACTTCGCCGTGTACGGCCAGGCGCTCGACGCCGCCCAGGTGCAGCAGGAGTTCAGCGGCGAGGCGCTCGACCGCGCCGTCGCCGCGGTGACCGTGCCCGCCACCGCCACCGCCGACTTCGCACTGCCGGCCTCCGCCAGCGGCGCAAGCATCGCGTGGAGCTCGGACGGCCCGGCGATCGCCGTGCAGGGCGGCACCGCCGCGGTGACCCGTCCCGCCCCCGGATCCCCCGATGCGACGGTGACCCTGACCGCGACCTTCGCCGCGGGTGCGGCGTCGACCACCCGCACCTACTCGGTCGTCGTGCCCGCGCAGCTGACCGACCTGGCCAAGGCCGATGCGGACGCCGCGGCGCTCGCCGTCGCCACCGCCGACGTCCGCACGAGCTTCTCGGTGCCCACCGCCGGCACGAACGGGTCGGCCATCGCCTGGACCGTCGACTCCGGCGCGGCGATCGCGGCGATCCGCGAAGGGGTGAGGGCCGGCACATCGACCGTCTCGGTCACCCGGCCGGACGCCGACGCGCAGGTGCGGCTGACCGCGACCGTGACCAGCGGATCCGCCGTCACGACCCGCGCGTTCACGCTCACGGTGCCTGCCAAGGTCGCCGCGGAGGACCCCGAGGCGTACGTCTGGGCGTTCTTCACCGGCGAGGGCGCGGGCGCGGAGCGGGTGAGCCTCGCGGCTTCCCAGGGCAACGACGCGCTGAGCTGGAACACGCTCAACGGCGGGCAGCCGATCTTCACGTCCACACAGGGCACCACGGGTCTGCGCGATCCGTTCATCATCCGCTCGCACGAGGGCGACACCTTCTACATGCTCGCCACCGACCTCAAGGTCGACGGGCTCGCCGGCGGCTTCACGACGGCCCAGCTGAGCGGATCCCTGGCCATCGAGGTGTGGGAGTCGAAAGACCTGGTGCACTGGTCGAACCAGCGGCACGTGCAGGTCTCGTCGCCGTACGCGGGCAACACGTGGGCGCCCGAGGCGTACTGGGACGACACGATCGGCCGGTACGTGGTGTTCTGGGCGTCCAACCTGTACCCGGGCACGGATGCCTCGACGCGCACGTCCGTCACCTACAACCGGATGATGTACGTCACGACCGACGACTTCGTCACGTTCTCCGCGCCGCAGATCTGGTCGGACGTGCAGCGCGGGACAGGCAAGGGCCTCATCGACTCGACCGTCGCCGAGCAGGACGGCACGTACTACCGGTTCACCAAGGACGAGGCCTCGATGACGATCCGCGAGGAGAAGTCGACGGACCTGCTCGCCACGATCACCGGTTCCCTGCCCGGCACGAGCGGCGCCGCGAATCAGTGGACCCTGGTCAAGGACAAGGTCGCCACGGGCCTTCCCAACGGCGAGCCCGGCGGCACGTTCACCAGCGGCGAGGGACCGAGCATCTTCCGTGCGAACGCGGGCGACGTGAACGGGCTGGACTGGTACCTGTTCATCGACCAGCCCGACTACCACGGCGGCCCGAACCACTACATCCCGTTCGGCACGCAGGACATCGCCGACCCGAATGGCTGGCAGGCCCTCGGTGCAGCGCTGCGCGACCACCTGCCGCAGAACAGCGACGGCGGCAAGCCCCGCCACGGCACGGTGATCCCGGTCACCCGCGCCGAGTACCAGAAGGTGCTCGAGGGCTTCGCGCCCGCGATCGCCGTCGCCTCGGTCGCGCCGCTGACGGCGACCACGCCGGCCGGCACCGCACCGGTGCTGCCCGACGCCGCGCTCACCACGGTGTCCGGCGCGACGAAGACCGTGCCGGTGGCGTGGAAGGGCGTGGACCCGTCCGACTTCGCGCACCCGGGCACGTTCACCGTGGCCGGCATCGCGCAGGACGAGTCCCGCATGCCGGTCAGCGTCACCGTCACGGTCACCGCCGGGGTGTCGGTCGTCGCCGAGACCCGGTGCGTCGCGGGCAAGGCGGTCGTGATCGCGACGGCGATGAACGGATCCGACGCGGCGGCCGAGGTCACCGTGTCGTCGGCGTACGGCTCGCGCGACCTGACTCTCGCGGGCGGCGCGAGCGCGTCGGCGAGCTTCAGCAGCCGCCTGGCCGCGCTGCCCGCGGGCTCGGTCACCGCGACCTCGGGCGGTGCCGCCCTGAGCGCGACGTACGCCACGCGCACCTGCGGCTGAGCCCACCCGGGTCGGCGCCGATCCGAACGGCCGTCATCCTCCGCGGATGGCTGCCGTTCGGATCCCGCCCCCGGATCCCCGATCGGGCGCATCCGCTCCCGCGACGTTTCGAAGCAGCCAGGCCGAAGGAGAACCGAATGAGCGAATCCGCATCCGCGCCGACATCCGCCTCAGGTCGTGGTCGACGTCGTCGTGAGCACGCGTCCTCCCGGACGGCCTGGCTCCCCCGGACGGCCTGGCTCCCCCGGACGGCCTGGCTCCTGCGCCTGGCCGCCGTCACCGTGCTCGCGATCGGCGGGCTCACGGCCGTCGGCATCGCTCAGGCGTCGGCCGCGCAGTCCCTCGGGGAGGACACCTTCAGCAACCCGATCGCGCCCGACACCGCCGATCCCACGATCGAGTTCCACGACGGCAACTACTACTTGGTCTCCACGACGTGGGACAACAAGGTCGTGATGCGCAAGGCGCCCACGCTCGCGGCCCTGGGCACGAGCAAGCCGGTCGTCGTGTACTCCGACACGAACACCGGGCGCAACGGCAACATGTGGGCGCCCGAGCTGCAGCGTCTGCAGGTTCCGGACGGCTGGCGCTGGTACCTGATGTACACGATGGGCGTCTCGGGGAACTACGGCACCCAGCATCTGCAGGTGATCGAGAGCGCGGCAGACGACCCGATGGGCCCCTACACGTACAAGGGGCGCCCGATCCCCACCGACGACTGGAACATCGACGGCTCGTACCTGCAGCTGAACGGCGAGCTGTTCGTCACCTGGTCGGCGTTCGCCCCCGACGGCCTGCAGAGCGACTACATCGCCCGTATGTCGACCCCGTGGTCGGCGACCGGCCCGCTGAACATCCTGTCGCAGCCCACCGAGGCGTGGGAGATGATCGGCGAGCCGGTGAACGAGGGGCCGGTGCCGCTGCAGAAGGACGGACGGACCTGGATCACCTACTCCGCGAGCTTCTGCGGGACCGCGGACTACCAGCTCGGCACACTCGAGTACGTCGGCGGGGATCCGGTCGATCAGGCCTCATGGCGCAAGAGCGCGGGTCCGGTGTTCTCCCAGGCCAACGGCGCCTACGGCACCGGCCACAACGACTTCTTCACCTCGCCGGACGGCACCGAGACCTGGAACCTCTATCACGCCAACCCCGGGCCGGACGACGGCTGCGGCCGCAGCCGCTCCGCGCGCGCCCAGATCGTGAACTGGACGGCCGACGGCGAGCCCGACTTCGGCGTCCCCCAGGCGACGAGCACCCCGATCCGGGTGCCGAGCGGCGAGAACGCGCCGATCGTGGCGCAGGTCGAGGGCGGCCGGTGGAACCTGGTCAGCCGCAGCACCGGCCTGTGCGCGACGACCTCCGCCGACGGCGACGGATCGGCCCTGGTGCAGGGCGATTGCGGATCCGCCCGCGCCCGCTTCGTGCTGGACAGCACCGGCGACGGCTTCCTGCGCATCGTGAACGCGGTCAGCGGCCGCGCGGTCGGCCCCACCGACTGCTCCGGAGCCGTCGGCGCCGCGGTCGTGCAGTCGGCGTTCCGCACCGCCGGCTGCCAGCAGTGGACCGCCGCGAGCACGACCGCGGGCTGGCAGCGGCTCGTCGCCCGCACCGGCGGCAGGGCGCTGGCGAGCTCCGGCACGACCTCGGGATCCCCGATCCTGCAGGCCGCGGCCGACGGCTCCGCTGCGCAGGACTGGGCGCTGCGCCCGGCCGGCGAGGTCGCGGTGACCTCGATCGCCTCGGGCAAGTCGTTCGACCTGCCCGGGTGCACGAGCGCGGACGGTGCGATCCTGCAGCAGCACGAGTACCTCGGATCCGCCTGCCAGAGCGTGAGCTTCACGGCGGCGGCGAACGGCGAGTCCGAGATCCATCTCGCCTCCGCGCCGCAGAAGTGCCTCGCGGTGCAGGGCGGATCCAGCGCCGACAGCACGCCGGTCGTGCAGGGCGCGTGCAGCGTCGCGGGCAGCACCTGGCGGATCCTGATGAACGGCGATGGCACGGTCGAGTTCCGCAACGGCGCCAGCCTGAAGGCCCTCGACCTGTCGTACTGCGCGGCCGCCGACGGCACCCGCCTGCACCAGTACAGCGTGCTGAACAACGACTGCCAGCGGTACCGCGTCTCCTCGGTCGTGGCCGACCCCGCCGCCCCGCCGGCGGCGCCGTCCTTCCAGGCGAGCACGGCGACCCGGTGCGTCGCCGGCAAGGTCGTGGCGGTCACGACGGTGCGCAACACCGACGCCGCGACGATCGACGTCGAGCTCACCGGGGCATACGGCTCCAAGCGCCTCACGCTGGAGCCGGGGACGGCCACGAGTGCCACGTTCCCGACCCGACTCGCCGCGCTGCCGGCCGGCACCGTCTCGGTGACGGCCGCGGACCGCACCGATCCGTCGCGCACCGGCACGGCACCCTCGCCGTTCGCCGCGGCGACCTGCTGATCCGACGCGACGACCATGCGTCCTCCCGGCGTGCTCCGGTCGCGAGCCCCGCGTGCTCCGGTCGCGAATAATGCCGCTTCCGACACCGGAAAGCGGCATTATTCGCGACGGGAGCGGACCGGGCGGCGCGGCGGGCCCGTCAGACCTCGACGTGCCGCTCCGCGACCCCGTCGTACGCCGACAGCGGGCGGATCAGGGCGTTCGACGCGGCCTGCTCCATGACGTGCGCGGTCCAGCCGGTGACGCGCGAGGCGACGAACAGCGGCGTGAAGGTCAGCGTGTCGAAGCCGATGAGGTTGTACGCCGGGCCCGACGGGTAGTCGAGGTTAGGGTGGATCCCCTTGCGGGCGACGAACTCGTCGGACAGCGCGTCGTAGAGCGCGAGGACGTCGGGCCGGTCGTAGTGCTCGACCAGCGTGTCCAGCGCCGCCTTCATGGTCGGCACACGGGAGTCGCCGCTCTTGTAGACGCGGTGCCCGAAGCCCATGATCTTGCGCTTGGAGGCGAGGGCCTCGTCGAGCCAGTCGTTCACGTTCGCCGCATCGCCGATCTCGTCGAAGATGTGCAGCACGGCCTCGTTCGCGCCGCCGTGCAGCGGACCCTTGAGGGCCCCGATCGCGCCGACCACGGCCGAGTACAGGTCGCTGAGGGTCGAGGTGATCACGCGCGCCGTGAACGTGGAGGCGTTGAAGGAGTGCTCCGCGTACAGGATCATCGAGCGGTTGAACGCGTCGACGACCACCGGATCCGGCTCCTCGCCGAACGTCATCCAGAGGAAGTTCGCGGAGTAGTCCAGGTCGTCGCGGGGCGCCACGAGCTGCTCGCCGCGGCGACGGCGCTGGCCGTAGGCGACGATGGCGGGCAGCGCCGCGAACAGCCGGACGCTGCGCTCGAGGTTCTGCTCGGGGGTGCCGCTCGCATCCAGCACGGATCCGGCGCCGGAGACGTCGGAGGCTCCGAGCAGGCTCACCGCGGTGCGGACCTCGTCCATCGGGTGCGCCTCGAGGGGCACCAGGTCGATCGCGGCCTTGACGTTGTCGGCGAGGGCACGATGCTCCCGCTCGGTCGCGCGCAGGGCGGCGAGCTCATCCGCGGTGGGCAGCTCGCCGTTCCAGAGCAGATAGGCGACGGCCTCGAACGGCTGGGTCGCCGCGAGCTCCTGCACGGGGTAGCCGCGGTAGAGCAGGCTGTTGGTCTCGGGGTTGACCTTCGAGACGGCCGTCGTGTCGACGACGACGCCCGCGAGGCCCTTCCTGATGTCGGGCTCGGTCATCGTTCTGCTCCTTCGATGGTGAAGTTGAAGACGTTCGTGTCGAAGTGGTTGTACGCCTCGTAGTCGATGAGGTCGTACAGCTCCGCGCGGTGCTGCATCTCGCTGAGCTTCGAGGTGAGGTGCCCCTCGTCGTTCAGCGTGTCCAGCGCGCGCCCGGTCGCGCCCATCGCGATCCGCAGCATCGAGACCGGCCAGATCACGATGCTGACGCCCGCGGAGCGCAGCTGCTCGGTGCTGAACAGCTCGCTCTTGCCGAACTCGGTCATGTTGGCGAGGATCGGCACGTCCAGGGCCGAGGCCATCCGCTCGAACTCCTCGAGCGTGCGCATCGCCTCGGGGAAGATCGCATCCGCCCCCGCATCGACGAGCGCCTTCGCACGGTCGACCGCGGCATCCATGCCGTCCACGGCGCGGATGTCGGTGCGCGCCATGATCAGGAAGTCCGGATCCCGGCGCGCGTCGACGGCGGCGCGGATCCGCTTGGTCGCGGTGGACTCGTCCACCACGGCCTTGCCGTCCAGGTGCCCGCAGCGCTTCGGGTTGATCTGGTCCTCGATGTGCGTGCCGG
>JAFDWP010000065.1 GCA_018268435.1 Actinomycetota bacterium | reverse complement strand
GTGGACGTCGACGGCGCGCTGCTGTCGGCGATCGGATTCGGCGCGCTCGTGTTCGCGATCATCGAGGGCCCGGATCTGGGCTGGTGGGCGCCGAAGGGCGAGCTGACGATCTTCGGCTGGGTGTGGCCGGCCGATGCGGCGATCTCGGCGATCCCGGTCGCCTTCGCGATCGCCGCCGTCGCGCTGACGCTGTTCGTGGTCTGGGAGCGGCACCGCGAGAAGGTGCAGCGCATGGCCCTGCTCGATCTCAAGCTGTTCCTGCTGCCGACCTTCTCCTGGGGCAACCTCACCGCCACCATGGTCGCGGTCGGCGAGTTCGCGATCATCTTCGTGCTGCCGCTGTACCTGATCAACGCGCTCGGCCTCGACGTCATGGGCGCGGGTCTGGTGCTCGCTGCGATGGCGGTCGGTGCGTTCCTCTCCGGCGCGTCCGCGCGGCACATCGCGGCGCGATTCGGATCCCCCGGCACCGTGCTGATCGGCCTCGGGCTGGAGCTCGCCGGCGTGGTCGCGCTCGCCCTGATGATCACGCCGACCACGTCCGGCTGGCTGGTCGCGGTGCCCCTGGTCGTCTACGGACTCGGGCTCGGTCTCGCCTCGGCGCAGCTCACCGGCACGGTGCTGCGCGACGTGCCGGTGCAGGTGTCGGGGCAGGGATCCGCGACGCAGAGCACCGTGCGCCAGATCGGTTCGGCGCTGGGCACCGCGTTCGCCGGGGCCGCCCTGTCCGTCTCGCTCGCGCTCACCCTCCCCGCTGCGCTCACATCGGCCGGGATCACCGGATCCGCCGCCGACCAGCTCGCCGCGGCCACCCGTGACTCCGCGGGCACGACGATCACACAGCTGCGCGCTCAGGGGGCGGCGAGCCGGCTCGGCGACCAGACCGACGCGGCCGTGCACGCGCTCGCGAGCGGCTTCACCGACGGCGCCCGCTGGTCGCTGCTGGTCGCCGCGCTCTTCCTGCTGCTGGGCGTGGTCGGGGCCGCACTGCTGAAGCGGGTCTCCGAGCGGCACTGAGCGGGGGCGGTGCACCGGCAGTCGGCGCACCGCGCGGCTCACGCCGCCGGCGCGTCCTCGTCCGGACGCACGACCAGCACGGGAGCATGCGCGTGCCGGGCGCAGGCGGCGCTCACCGAGCCCAGCAGCAGGCCGACGAAGCCGCCGTGGCCGCGGTTTCCCAGCACGAGCATCTCGCAGGTCCGGCTCATCTCGATGAGCGTCGCGGCCGGCATGCCCTCGGCCACGGTGCGGATCAGCCGCACCGGCGGGGTGTCGCCGAACGCGCTGACGACGGCCTTCGCGAGCGTGTCCTGTGCGACGACCTCCGGCGTCCACTCGATCACGAGCTCCGCGCCGGTGATCGAGGCGGGGTACCAGGTGGTCACGGCCTCGAGGGGCGCGTCCAGGGCATCCGCGAGTCGGGCCGCGTAGCGCAGGGCGGCGATCGACGAGTCCGAGCCGTCGATGCCGACGATGATCCGCTTCGTGTCGGTGGTGTCCATGCCTCCACCCTGCCGGGTGCCCGGCGGTGGAGACGGGACCAAGGTCACGCCGCTTCAGTCGGGGTCCTCCACGTCGAAGTCGAACACGAGGCGTGCGGGGACGCTCCCGTCGAGCACGTCCTGCATCGACTCCGCCGCCGTGGACAGCGCCCGCGTCTGCGCCACGACCGTGGTGCGCCCGAGCGCGTGCAGCCGAAACACCTCGGCGAGATCGGCCCGGGTGCCGACGATGGATCCGATGATCTCGATGCCGTTGAGCACCGTGTCGAACACGGGGAAGGTCAGCGTGCCGTCCTTCGGCAGCGACACCAGCACGAGCCGCCCGCCGCGGGCGAGGGCGCGGTAGGACTGGTCGAACACGGCGGGCGCGACGGCCAGCACGATGCAGGCGTCCGCGCCGCCGAGGGCCGCGATCGCCTCCACCGGATCCGTCTCGGCCGCGTTGACGACGTGATCGGCGCCGAGCATCGTGGCGAGCTTCAGCTTCTCGTCGCTCACGTCCACGGCGATCACCTCGGCGCCGACGAGGCGCGCGTACTGGATCGCCAGATGCCCCAGCCCGCCGATGCCGAAGACGGCGACCCGCTCGGACGGGGTGATCCGGGCGGCCTTGATCGCGGCGTAGGTCGTCACGCCCGCGCAGGTCAGGGGGGCGGCATCGAGCGAGGAGACGGCGTCGGGCACCGGCACCGCGAACCGGGCGTCGGCCACGGCGTACTCGGCGTGCGCGCCGTTCACGGCGTAACCGGTGTTCTTCTGCGCGAGGCAGAGGTTCTCCCGCCCGGTCACGCAGTAGCGGCAGGATCCGCACGCCGAACCGAGCCAGGCCAGCGCGACGCGCGTGCCCACGGCGGGCTCGGTGACCCCCTCGCCGAGCCCGTCCACGCGGCCGATCCCCTCGTGCCCCGGGATGAACGGCAGCGGCGGCCGCACCGGCCAGTCGCCGCGTGCGGCATGGATGTCGGTGTGGCACAGCCCGCTCATCTCGATGCGCACGAGCACCTGACCCGGGCCGGGGGTCGGCACCGGCACGTCCTGCACGGCGATCGGCTCGGTGAACGAGGTGACGACCGCGGCGCGCATCGTCGCCGGTACGGTCGCCGGCGCGGACGCAGCGCCCGCCGCCGGTACGGACGCCGGCGCGGACGCAGCGCCCGCCGCGGGGGCCGTCGCCGCGACAGCTGCTGACGTGGCCGCAGCCGCCCCGCCGGTGTCGCGGAACGCGCTCAGGTCGACGACCTCGTCCAGCTTCGGCACGCGCACGTGCCAGCCCAGGTCGTGCCGGATCCGTCGGCGCAGGGCGTCCGCGGCGCTCGGCTCGCCGTGCGTGAGGAACACCTGGCGGGGAGCGGCGGGTGCCGTCCGCATCCAGTCCACGATCTGACCGGCATCGGCGTGCGCCGACATCATCTCGAGCGAGTGCACCTCGGCGAGGATCGGGATGTCCTGCCCGTAGATCCGCAGCGTGCGCTCGCCGCGCTGCAGGGCGGCGCCCCGGGTGCCGCCGGCCTGGAAGCCGGTCAGCACGATCGCGTTGCGCGGATCGGGTCCGTACGAGGCGACGTGATGCAGGATCCGTCCGCCCTCGAGCATCCCGCTGGCCGAGACGATGATCGCGGGCCCGCCGCGGGTGTTGAGCGCCTTCGACTCCTCGACGCTGCGCACCAGGGTGGCCGTCTCGTACATGCGGTGGAACTCCTCGGCCGGGATCCGGTGCTCCTCCGGGTGGCGGGCGTAGATCTCCGCCCCGCCGACCGCCATCGGGCTGTTCACGAACAGCGGCACGTCCGGGATCCGGCCCGCGCTGCGCAGCCGGCTGAGGTGCAGCAGCAGCGCCTCGGCGCGACCGATCGCGAACGCCGGCAGCAGCACCACCCCGCCGCGCCGGCAGACCCGGGTGATGATGTCGGCCAGCGCGCTCTCCGCGTCCGTGTCGGGGTGGATCCGGTCGCCGTACGTCGACTCCGACACGAGCACGTCCGTCGCCTCGAGCGCCTGCGGCGGGCGCATCAGCGCGTCGTCGACGCGGCCCAGGTCGCCGGTGAAGTGCACCCGGCAGCCGTCGACCTCGAGCCGTGCCTGCGCGGCGCCCAGGATGTGCCCGGCCGGCACGAACGAGACCCGCGTGTCGCCGACCCCGAAGGCGGTGTCGAAGGGATGCGGTTCGAAGTGGTCGAGCGCGGCCATCGCGTCCTTCTCCGTGTAGAGCGGCTGCGGGCGCGCGTGCCGGGAGCTCTTGCGGCGCTCGGCGTAGGCGGCCTGCTCCTCCTGCAGGCGCCCGCTGTCCGGCAGCACCAGGGTGCTGAGCTCGGCGGTGCCGGCGGTGCTGTGGATCGCGCCGCGGAAGCCGTCGCGCACGAGCGCCGGCAGGTAGCCGGTGTGGTCCAGATGCGCGTGCGTGACCACGACGGCGTCGATGCTCGCCGGGTCCACGGGGAAGCGCGCCCAGTTGCGCTCGCGCAGGGTCTTGTACCCCTGGAACAGGCCGCAGTCGACGAGGATCCTGTTCCGTCCGGTGTCGAGGAGGTAGCGGGATCCGGTGACGGTGTCGGCGGCTCCGAGGAACGTCAGTGTTGCGCTCATGAGGCGATCCGACACCGTCGGCGGCGTCCGGAGCGGGACCTTGGTCACGCGGGTGCGGGGCCGCCCTCCGCCGGGGTGTCCGCCTCGGCCCCCGGAGGCAGCGGGGCGCGCCAGCGCACCCGGACACCGCCTTCGGTGCGGTTCTCGAGCAGGAACGCTCCACCGCGCCCCGCGGCGCGGGCCGCGAGGTTCGCGGTGCCGCTGCGGTCGAGGTGCGCGGGCAGGCCGACGCCGTCGTCCTCGATCACGACGACCACCTCATC
>JAFDWP010000064.1 GCA_018268435.1 Actinomycetota bacterium | reverse complement strand
GGGTCTCGACGGCGCGAGGGGGTCTCGACGGCGCGAGGGGGTCTCGACGGCGCGAGGGGGTCTCGACGGCGCGAGGCTGGCTGCGGGCGGGCCGCGCCGCACTCCCGGACACCGCACCCAAAGACGCGAACACACGACGCGCACGGCCGCGGATCCGTAACCTGCTGCGCTCCCCCGCCCGTACCCGGGAGAATGGATCCATGGACTGGCAGACGACCTCGGAGGACACGGTGCCCTCGGCGCGCGTGTCGGAGGCGGACGCCCGCCTGGTGCGCGCACGTCCGCCGGCCACCGGCGCGTGGCGCGACGGGGATCCGGTCGGCGACCGTCTGTTCGAGGCCTTCGGGCCGTTCCGCACCGAGGGCGGCGCCGAGCTGCCGTTGATCCGTCTCGCGTACGAGTCCTGGGGCGAGCTGAACGCGGCGCGCGACAACGCGATCCTCGTGCTGCACGCGCTCACCGGCGACAGCCACGTGGTCGGCGAGGCCGGCCGCGGGCACACGACGAGCGGCTGGTGGAGCGAGATCGTCGGCCCCGGCTGCGCGATCGACACCGACGAGTGGTTCGTGGTCGCACCGAACATGCTCGGCGGTTGCCAGGGATCCACGGGACCCGCGAGCATCGCCCCGGATGGCTACGAATGGGCGTCCCGCTTCCCGTACCTCACGATCCGCGACCAGGTGGCCGCGCAGATGCTGCTGGCCGACGCCCTCGGCATCGAGCGCTGGGGGGCGGTGATCGGCGGATCCATGGGCGGCATGCACGCCCTGGAGTGGGCCGTGTCCCGCCCCGAGCGCGTGGCGCGCCTCGCGATCCTGTCCTCGCCCCCGGTCACCACCGCCGACCAGCTCGCGCTGAACTTCGTGCAGCTGGAGACGGTGCGGATGGATCCGCGCTTCGCGGGCGGCGAGTACTACGACGCCCCCGTGGGCGAGGGTCCGCACCGCGGACTCGCCCTGGCGCGGCGGATGGCGCTGCTGAACTACCGCAGTCCGATCGAGCTGAACCAGCGCTTCCAGCGCTCCTGGCAGTCTGACGTCTCACCGCTGGGTCAGGGCGGGCGGTACGCGGTGGAGAGCTACCTCGACTTCCACGGCAACAAGTTCACCCGCCGCTTCGACGCGAACAGCTACCTCACCCTCGTCGAGGCGATGAACTCGCACGACATCGGCCGCGACCGCGGCGGGGTCGAGGACGCCCTGAAGCGGGTGACCGCGACGACGCTCGTGCTGGGGATCGACACCGACCGGCTGTTCCCGGTGGACGGTCAGCACCGCATCGCGCGCGGCATCCCGCACACGCTCGACGGCAATGAGGCCGTGGTGCTGGCGAGCGACTTCGGCCACGACGGCTTCCTCATCGAGACCGACGACGTCGGGCGGCACCTGGGACGCCTGCTCGCCTCCTGAGGCGAGCCTTCAGCTCCGCTCGAACCGCCAGACCGGATCCTCGGCGATCAGCCGCTCGCGGGCGCCCTGTGCGGCTCCCGCGAGCTCGTCGCCGTCCCAGAAGAACACGCCTCCCGCCGCCGTGCCCTGGAAGCGGGTGCGGAACAGCACCGGATCCGCGGTCCGCGTCAGTGCCTCCTCGACGCGCATCACGCCGCGCAGCGCGTCCAGCGTGCGCCACGTCGGCGGCATGAGGGAGATCTCCCCCGCGTCGCGGGCCGCGAGCGCCGCCTGCGGGGAGAGCCAGCGCGTCTCCACGACCTCCCCGGGCGCCGCGCGCAGCACGCTCCCCGGGTCGGCGGCGAGGAAGAACCAGGTGCGCACGCGCTTCGGGATCCCCGCGGGCGGCACCCAGCACGACAGCAGCACGAGCCGCTCGAGATCCAGCCCGACCTCCTCGGCGGTCTCGCGCACCGCGGCGCGCCCCGCGTCCTCGCTTTCGGCGGCGCCGTCGACGCGGTCGGCCTCCTCGAGCATGCCCCCGGGGAACACCCACGCGCCGGCGAATGAGCCGCGGTCCGGCCGTCGCAGCAGCAGCACCTCGACGCCGTCCGCGCCGTCGCGCAGGATCACCGCGGTTCCGGCGACGGGCAGGTCCTCGACCTCGGCGGAGCTCATCCGCCCATGCTAGCCACGTCGCCCCGCGCGACCAGGTCGCGCACCCGCACGGACCCGGTCTCGGTGTGGAAGCGGCGCTGCACGGCGTACGAGACGACGGCGATGCCGAGTCCGATCACGGCGAGCCCTGCGCCGATCCAGGACGGCGCGGCGAACCCCCAGCCCCACGCGATCACGAGACCGCCGAGGAAGGCGCCCAGGCTGTTGCCGATGTTCAGCGCCGAGTGGTTCAGCGCCGCCGCGATGGACTGGTTGTCGCCGGCGACCTCCATGAGCCGGGTCTGGATCGCCGGGCTCAGCACCGACGAGATCAGCGCCATCACGAACGCCAGCGGCACGAGCAGCCAGATCGAGAACGACAGGATCGCCAGCAGCACCAGGACGACGGCCATGGCGCCGAGCCCGATCAGCAGGGTCAGCCGCAGGTCGCGGTCGCCGAAGACGCCGCCCAGGAGGTTGCCGACCGTCATGCCGAGGCCGAACACGACGAGCGTGACCGGCACCATCCACTCCGGCGCGCCCGCGCGATCGGTGACGACGGGCGCGATGTAGCTGTACACCGCGAAGAACCCGCCGAACCCGATCGCCCCCGTGGCGAGCGCGAACCAGACCTGGGGGCGCCGGAACACGCGCAGCTCCGAGCGGAAGGTGCGATCGGGATCCCCGGCGTGCTGCGGCACGAACAGGGCGATGCACACGGTCGCGAGCGCGAACACGACCGTCACGACCAGGAACGCGCTGCGCCACCCCACGTGCTGACCGAGGAAGGTGCCCGCCGGCACTCCCACGACGTTGGCGATCGTGAGACCGGTGAGGATGAACGCGACGCCCTTGGCCCGCTTTCCCGGACCGAGCACGTCGGCCGCCACCAGGGCGCCGATGCCGAAGTACGCGCCGTGCGGGAGCCCGGCGACGAACCGGGCGAGCCCGACCGTCTCGAACGTGGGCAGCACGACGGCGAGGCCGTTGCCGAGCGTGAGGGCGATCGCGAGGCCCACCATCACCCGGTGCCGCGGGAACCGGGCCACGAGGCCGGCGATCGTGGGGGCGCCGAGGACGACGCCGAGCGCGTACAGCGAGACGAGGATGCCGGCGCGCCCGATGGCCTCATCGGGGTTCTGCGCCCACAGCTCGGGCAGCAGATCCTGGGCGATGTTCGGGAGCAGGCCCATGGCGACGAACTCGGTCATGCCGATGCCGAAGCTGCCGATGGCGAGGGAGAGGAGCGCCCGCTTCGCCGCACCCCTCGAGAGGCTCGAGGGTTTCATCCGTCCAGCTTAGAGCGCGCCGGACTCGTCGATCGCGCGCTCCAGGCGCTCGATCTTGCCGTCGATCTCCCCCGAGTATCCGGGACGGATGTCCGCCTTCAGCACGAGCGACACCCGGGAGCCGAACGGCATCACGGCCTCGGTGGCGCGCTTGACGACGTCCATGACGGTGTCCCAGTCGGGGCCCTCGATCTCCGTGAACATGCTCGTGGTGCGATGGGCGAGTCCCGAGGCGCGCACCACCGCCACGGCCGCGGCGACGGCGTCGTGCACGGATGCGTCGGCACTCTCCGGACGATCGGGGGCGGATCCACTGGGGGCGACGGAGAAGGCGACGAGCATCAGGACCTCCGGGGTGCGATGGATGCGGGCTCGGTGCGGACGGGCGTGCGCACGATCGCGCGGATCGCGATCACGCAGATCACCACGACCAGGATGTTGCGCGCGCTCAGCAGCACGATCGGCAGGATCTCGGCGCGCAGCAGCTGGTCGTACACCACAGGGTAGACCGCCTGGGTCAGGGCGTAGTCGACGAGGATCAGCACGGCCGGGACGCGTGCCCGAGGTCCGTCGACCAGCCACCACAGCACGACCGGCGCCAGCATCCACACCTGGAACTGCGGGGAACCGACCTTGTTGCAGGCGATCAGCACCGCGACGAGGGCGAGGGCGGTCGCCGGCAGCAGCCGACGTGCGGAGGCGCCGGCCCGCAGCTTCCCCACCGCGAGTCCGACGACGACGAGCACGACGACCGCCATGAGCGGGGTGAGCACGGCGGCGACGAGGTCCACCCCGGGGCCGGCGAGCTGGAACGTCAGGATCTGGTGGTCGTACTCGATGCGGGTCAGGCCGGTCTGCGTGAGCCACAGCAGCGGCGTCGCGCCGACCGCCTCGATCTGCAGCCCGCGGCCGGTCATCTGGCTGAGGAAGCCGGGGAGGTTGGCGCCTCCGCCCAGCAG
>JAFDWP010000063.1 GCA_018268435.1 Actinomycetota bacterium | reverse complement strand
TCGGCCGAGCAGCGCGCCCAGGTCACCGCCGACACCGAGCGTGCTCTCGCCGCTCTCGCGGCCCGCACGGCGGCCGTCGCCTGATGCGCGCGCGTCGGGTGATCCAGGCGGTCGACTCGCACACCGAGGGGATGCCCACCCGCGTCGTCACGGGCGGTGTGGGCAGGATCCCCGGCGCGACCATGAACGACCGCCGCCTCTTCGCGATGGAGCACCTGGACGGCCTGCGCGGCTTCCTCATGAACGAGCCGCGCGGGCACGCCGCCATGTCGGGCGCGCTGCTGCAGCCGCCGGCCCGCGAGGACGCGGACTGGGGTGTCGTGTTCATCGAGGCCTCCGGCTTCCTGCCGATGTGCGGGCACGGCACGATCGGCGTCGCCACGGTGCTCGTCGAGACGGGCATGGTCGAGGTGACGGAGCCGGTCACGGAGATCCGCCTCGACGTGCCGGCCGGGCTCGTGATCGCGCGGGTCGCGGTCGAGGACGGGCGGGCCGTGAACGTCACGATCGAGAACGTGCCGAGCTTCGTCGACCGCCTCGACGAGCGGATCACGGTGCCGGGGATCGGGGAGATCACGTACTCTGTCGCGTTCGGCGGGAACTACTATGCCCTCGTCGACCTGGAGCAGGTCGGGCTGCCGTTCGACCGTGACCGCAAGGACGACATCGTCCGCGCGGGGCTCGCCATCATGGACGCGATCAACACGCAGGCGCCTCCCGTGCATCCCGTGCTCGAAGGGGCGGACCACGTGCATCACGTGGAGTTCATCGCACCCGGATCCGATGCCGTGCGCTCCCGGCATGCCATGGCGATCCATCCCGGCTGGTTCGACCGGTCGCCCTGCGGCACCGGCACGAGCGCCCGGATGGCCGAGCTGCACGCGCGCGGCGAGCTCGCCCTCGACACGCCGTTCGTGAACGAGTCGTTCATCGGCACGGAGTTCATCGGGTGTCTCGTCGGCGAGACCCGCGTGGGGGACCGGCCCGCGGTGATCCCCACGATCACCGGCCGGGCCTGGATCACCGGTCTCGGCCAGTACATCCTGGATGGGGACGACCCGTTCCCCACCGGCTTCGTCTTCTAGGAGGAGATCCATGACCGACATGACGACTGGCGTGTCCGACGTCGCCGCCCGCGCCGCGGCGGCGGCCCGTCCCTTCGGCGCGACGTCGCCGCGAGCCCGGGGCGCGGCCCTCGTCGCCGCCGCCGACGCGCTCGACGCGCACGCCGCCGAGCTCATCGCGATCGCGATGCGCGAGACGGGTCTCACCGAGGCGCGCCTTACCGGCGAGCTGCGGCGCACCTCCTGGCAGCTGCGTCTGTTCGCCGACACCATCGTCGACGGTGGCTATCTGGATGCGCGGATCGATGCGGCGGACCCCGACTACGTCATCGGGCCCCGTCCCGACGTGCGCCGGGTGCTGGAGCCGGTCGGACCGGTGCTGAACTTCGCCGCGTCGAACTTCCCGTTCGCCTTCTCCGTCGCCGGCGGCGACTCCGCTGCGGCCCTCGCCGCGGGCTGCCCGGTCGTGGTGAAGGCGCACTCGGGGCACCTGGAGCTCTCCCGCCGCACCGCGGCGATCGTCGCGGAGGCGCTCGAGGGCGCCGGGATGCCGTCCGGGGTGTTCCAGCTCATCGAGGGGCAGCAGAACGGCGTCGAGCTGCTCCAGGACGACCGCATCCGCGCCGGGGCGTTCACCGGATCCACGCACGTCGGCCGCCTGCTCGCCGACATCGCCGCTGCGCGTCCGCGCCCGATCCCGTTCTACGGCGAGCTGGGCAGCGTCAACCCCGTGTATGCGACGTACGTCGACGATGCGCTGCTGCAGGGCTTCGTCGGCTCCGTCGCCGGGTCCGCCGGTCAACTGTGCACCAAGCCGGGGTTCCTGTTCGTCCCGGCCGACGCCGCACTGTCGGCGATCGCTCCGGCCGCCGGCGCGGTCGCGGAGCACCGCCTGCTCAACCCGGGCATCGGCCGCGCGTTCGAGGGGCGCCGCACCGCCGTGCTCGGCGCCGCCGGGACGTCCGTCCTGGCCGCGGGCGAGATCCGCGAGGACGAGGACGGACAGCGCTACGCCACCCCGACCGTCGTCGCGGTGGACGTGGAGACCCTGCGCGCGCACCGGGAGGAGCTGCTCGAGGAGTCCTTCGGGCCGCTCTCCGTGGTCGTGCGCTACGACGACCGGGCTGCGCTGCCGACGCTGCATGAGGAGCTCTTCCCGGGCAACCTCACCGCGACCGTGCACGCCCGCCCGGCGGAGCTCGTCGACGGATCGCTCGACGAGCTCGTGGACGCCCTGGCCGCCACCAGCGGCCGGGTGCTGTTCGGAGGCTGGCCGACGGGCGTGGCGGTCACCCCCGCCATGCAGCACGGTGGACCGTATCCGGCGACCACCACCGATGGCACCAGCGTCGGTACCGCGGGCATCACGCGGTTCCTGCGCGGTGTCGCCTATCAGAACGCGCCGCAGGAGCTGCTGCCCGCGCCGCTGCGAGACGACAACCCCTGGGATGTGCCGCAGGCGCGCAGCGCCGCCGGCGGATCCGCCGAGTGGGGTGCGTTCGCGCGCTGAGCGCCCTCCGACGACGAGGCGGCCGATCCCCGAGGGGGTCGGCCG
>JAFDWP010000062.1 GCA_018268435.1 Actinomycetota bacterium | reverse complement strand
GTCGCCGTGCCGGGGCCGCCGTTGGTGAGGCCCACGATGATGTCGTAGGCGTTCAGGAAGCCCTTGAACCCGAGGATCACGTTGATCACCACGTAGCCGAACACCAGCGGCACCGTGATGCGGGTGAGCTGCTGGGCCTTGGAGGCGCCGTCGATCGCAGCGGCCTCGTACACCTCGCCCGGCACCGACAGCAGGCCCGCGATGTAGATGAGCAGCGTGCCGGGGATCGCCTGCCAGGCCGTCACGATCACGATCGCGACCCAGGCGAAGTCGGGGTTGGCGAGGATGCTGGTCTGCAGCCAGGCGACACCCGTGACGCCCCCCAGCGCCGGGATCGAGTTCGAGAACAGGAAGTTGAAGACGTAGGCGATGATGATGCCGGAGATCACCATCGGGATGACGAAGATCGTGCGCAGCCCCGTCGTGAAGCGGATCCGCGAGGTGAGCCCGACGGCCAGCAGGAAGGCGATCACGTTCACCACGACGACCGTGGCGAGCGAGAACCCGAACGTGAACAGATAGCTCTGCAGGATGGCCGGATCGCTGAACGCCGCGACGTAGTTGGTCAGCCCGTTGAAGCTCCAGTCGCCGATGCCGATGGAGTCGGTGAAGCTGAAGAAGATGCCGATGATCGCCGGGACGGTGATCGCGAGCGTGAAGAGGACGAGGCTCGGCAGCAGGAACAGGTAGTAGATCGGCTCCACCCGGCGTGCGCTGCGCCGCGCCGTGCGGTCGCCCTGGGTGACGATCGTGGTCGTGGTGCTCATTTCTCCGCTCCCTTCGTGTCACGGGCGGCCGGCGCGCGGAACGCCAGACGCGCCCAGTCGGCGTCCATCGTCGCGAGGGTGGTCGCGGGCTTCGCCCCGAGGGCCATGGCCTGCGCGTAGTTGAAGACGGGGATCGTCTTCGGCACGAGCACAGACGGCCCCTGGTAGACCCGGCCCTTGTCGACGAACGGGATCATCCCGGCGATGCGGGGGTCGTCCGGCGCGGGTGCGGATGCGGTCGGCGTGAAACCCAGCTGCGAAGCGTTGTACGCCTCGATGTTCTGCGGCTGGTAGAGGTACTCGAGGAAGTCACGGGCGGCGGCCTTGTGCCGCGAGCCCTGCGGGATCATCGCGGCGAGGTCGAGGTTGACGCGCACCTTGAGGTCTGCGGGGTCGTCCGTCATCGGCAGCGGGAAGGTGCCGAGCTGCAGATCGGGCGCCGTCTTCGCGATCTCGCTGAACGCCCACGGTCCCTGCAGGTACATCGCGGCCTCGCCCCTGGAGAAGGCGAGGTTGCCGTCGCCGTACCCGCGGCTGGCCGCGTCCTTGTTCACGTAGGCGCCGAGCAGCTTCTGCATCTTCGCCATCGGCTCGGCGAAGTCCTTCTGGAAGGACGTGGCCGAGTCGGGTCCGACCGCCACGCCCTCGGCGTTCAGCCTCTGGAAGACGTCGAGCACGTCGAGGGATCCGCCGGCCGCGTAGTCGTACCACCCCTGCCCCACGGTCCAGTCGTCCTTGAGGGTCGCGTAGAACGGGGTGACGCCGGCGGCCTTGAGCTCGTCGCACGCGGCGATCAGCTCATCCCACGTGGTGGGGACGGCGATGTGATGCTCGGCGAAGATCTGCTTGTTGTAGATCACCGAGGCGGCCATCACCGAATAGGGCAGCGCGCTCGTGCGGCCCGGGCAGGTGCCGTACTGGTCGAGAAGCGGCTGGTAGGTGTCGGCGATCTCGCCCGCCGCCGCCGTCCCACTCAGGTCGCTGAGTGCACAGCGGGCGACGAAGCGCGAGACCTCCATGTTGTAGTTGGCGAGCATCAGGTCGGGCGGATTGCCTCGCACGAAGCTGGCCGATACGACGTCGACGCCCGAGGTGTCGATGACGACGCGGACCTTGTCCTGGGAGCTGTTGTACTCCGCGACCTTCTTGGTCATGAAGTCGATCGCCTCGCGTTTGCTGAACGTGAAGCGGATGGTCTCGCGCCCGTCGGCCGGCGCGCAGCCCGCGAGGGCTCCCCCGGCGACCGCGAGCGCCGCGACGGCGGCGAGCGCCCTCGCGATCCGCGTGCTTCTTCCAGACACCATCGTCCTCATCCCTTCCGGCCTCGTCCGCACTCTCGGGCGATCTTGTTTCGGAGATTAGATTTTGTATCCGAATTAACTCGGACACGGGCTACTCTGACAGAAGCCCACCCGAGAGGTCAAGCACGAATGTCCGAGTCCGCGACGCCGCCCGACGCCTCTTCCGTCGACGCCTCGTCCGTCGACGCCTCGTCCGTCGACTCCTCGGCGACGACGCACCCGGGCGCACACGGCGGCAGCCGTCCGAGCCTCGGGCTGGTGCTGGACTTCGCCTGGGGGCGCGGACCGTTCACCGCGACCGAGGCGATGGCCGGAGCCTCGCTCACGCGCTCCACCACGATCGACGCGATCGACACCCTCGTCGAGGCCGGCATCGTGCACGAGCTCCCGAATGCCCGCGACGCCGGCCAGTACTCCGGAGGTCGTCCCGCACGACGGTTCGAGCTGCCGGCCGACCTCGGCGCCGTGATCGCCCTGGACGCCGGCGACACCCACCTCGGCGCGACCGTGACCGACCTCGCGCGCCGGCCGCTCGCGCACCTGCGCGCAGACCTCGATCCGCAGCACACCGTGGGGCAGCGCCGTGCCGCCATCCTGCACCACCTCGACGCGGTGCTCGCCTCGAGCGGCGTTCCGCGGGACCGGATCCTGGCGCTGTGCGCCGGGGTGGCCGCGCCCGTGGCGCGCAACGGCGCATCGCCGCCGCATCCGGACGGTTTCTGGGAGCGGACCAACCCCGGTCTCGCCGAGGTGCTGGCCGGCTGGGCGTCCGTGGTCGAGATCAAGAACGACGCGGTGCTCGCCGCCGCGGCCGAGGGCGATCTCGGCGAGGCCGTGGGGTGCCGCGACTACATCGCGCTCATCGCCGGCGAGCGGTTCGGCGCGGGGGCCGTGGTGGACGGGCACATCCTGCACGGCGCGCACGGCGGCGTCGGCGAGATGGTGCTCTTCGACCACGTACGCGGCGTGGGCTCGGCCGAGGGCCTGGGGCCCGCGATCACGCGGATCGCCGGGGAGCTGCTGGCGTCGGGCGATGCGCCCGCCGACGGGGCGCTGGCTCGGCTCGCCGCCGAAGGGCTCAGAGCCGACCGCGTCCTCGGCCTCGCGGCGGCCGGCGACCCCGACGCCGCACGGGTCGTGCACGACACCGGCGCGTTCCTGGCGCGCGTGGTCGCCGTGCTCGGCAGCACCTACGACCCGGAGCGCGTGATCATCTGCGGTGCGATCGCGGAGAGCATCGAACCCGTGCTGGGAGCGGCGCGCGACGTGCTGCGCCCGCTGCTGGACCTGCCGGCGCCGGCGCTGCTGCGCTCGCGACTCGGCGCCGACATCGTGCTCACCGGGGCCGTGTCCACCGCCCTGGCCGCGGCGCGGAACGTCGGCCTGCCGCGGCTCGTGGCCCAGCGCCTGCGCGCCTGACGCGCCCCTTGGCTGCCCCCGTGGGCTGCCCCCGTTGGCCGCCCCCGTGGCTGCCCCCCTACGCGAGACTCCACTTTCTGCATGAGACTCCACGACAGGCGTGGTGTCTCATGCGAAGAGTGGAGTCTCGCGAGGTAGCGGGTCGACGGGGTTGAGGTCGAGGCCGGGGTCAGTCCACGAGCAGCGCGGGCTCCTCGAGTACGGCGGCGACGTCGGCGATGAAGCGGCTCATGCCGTCGCCGTCGACCACGCGGTGGTCGAAGGATCCGGCCACGGTCGTCACCCAGCGCGGGCGCACCTCCCCGTCCACCACCCACGGCTTCTGGCTGATCGTGCCCATGGCGACGATGCCGGCCTCGCCGGGGTTGATGATCGGGGTGCCCGCGTCCATCCCGAACACGCCGATGTTCGTGATCGTGATGGTGCCGCCCTGCTGGTCGGCCGGGGTGGTCTTGCCTTCGCGCGC
>JAFDWP010000061.1 GCA_018268435.1 Actinomycetota bacterium | reverse complement strand
CTTGATGGCGGCCTGGTAGCGCGGCTTGTGACCGGTGCGGATGCCCGACACGCTCGGCTTGTTCTCGTAGACGCCCGCACCCCAGTTGCCCTCCACGAGCACGGGTCCGTCCGGGCCGACCACGATATCCCAGCCGACGTACTGCACCTGCGGCACCACCCGCGCCACCTGGTCGACGAACGCCTTGACCTCGTCGATCATGGGCAGCTGGAAGTCGGCGATGCGGAAGCCGGAGTCCGGGTGCAGTTCGTGCACGTGGCCGTGCGAGTCGTAGCCGGCGCTCACCGCGTGACCCTCGTCGTCGAGCATGGTGTAGAAGCCGCCGAACGACATCTGGTCGCTCACCTCGCCGCGGCCGAACTTCTGCGCCATCGCGAGGATGTGGGTCTTCTCGCCGTCGAAGAACGCCGTGACACGCGTGGTGTTCACGGTGCCCGGGCAGACGGCGGCGAGGTCGGGATGCTGCCGGATGACCTCTTCCACCAGCAGGCGTCCCTGACCGAGGAGGTCGGCGTGGAACGCGTCCCAGTCGGTGATGTCCGCGGCGTGGTAGCGGAACACACCGGATCCGGCCTGTCCCATCGGCGTCTTCACGATGACGGTGCTCTGGCGCTGCACGAAGTCGCGCAGCTCGTCGGCGTTGCCCGGCTTCACGACCATCCACTCGCGGCGCAGGAATGCGCTGAACTTCTCGTCGAACTCGATCTTGTCGTGGAACAGGTGCCGGAAGTCGGGGTGCGCGTAGCGCTCCGAGATCTGGTTCGAGACGGGGTGCGTCATGTACGTCGCACGCTCGGCGCGGTTCAGGATCGCGAAGTCGTAGTCGATGTAGTCCTGGAAGCCGACGTTGTGGCGGCCGGCCGACCACAGCATGTCCACCACGACAGCGGGGACAGCCTTGCCGTGCTGCGCCGAGGCCTCCTTCGCGCGCTCGATCACCGAACCGACGTTGATGCGACGGGCGCGCTCGGCGAGATAGCCGAGACGGGACTTGAGGCCGAGGCCGTTCGAGGGCATGCGTACTCCGGGTCGAGGATCGTGGAACCGGTCCATTCTAGGCGGCGATGCTCCGAGACCCCCGGGGACGGGCGCGGCCGAGGATGCTCCGGCGCACGCGGCTAGGCTGGGACCGTGACTGCCCCTGGCCCTGCCCCCGCATCGCGGAGCGCGATGCTGCGCGCGCTGATCTCGCGTCCGGCGCTCGTGGCGGGCGCGGCGCGGGCCGTCGCGGCCGGGGGAGCGGGGGTGGCCGATCTCCGCCGCGACGCCTGGGGGCACGGTCTGCTCGACGTCGCCCGGATCGCGGCCGCCGCGGGGGTGCGCGCCGTGCGCGTGGACGACGAGGACACCGTGGCGCGGCTCGCGGCCGACGGCATCCCGGCGACCTGCGAGGAGCCGGCGGACCTGGATGCGGGGCTCTTCTACGGACTTCCAGATGCCGCGGGCGCGTTGCCGGGGGAACCGGCCATGCGCGTGTTCGGACGGGTGCTCTCCACCAAGGACATCTCCGCAGGCTCGGGCGTGTCGTACGGCTACATCCATCGGGCCCCCGTGGACTCCCGGCTCGCGCTCATCACCGGCGGCTATGCGCAGGGCGTCGTGCGCGCCCTGGGCAGCCGCGCATCGGTGGAGATCGACGGGGTCGTGCACCCCATCGTCGGTCGGATCGCGATGGACGTCTGCGTCGTGGACATCGGTGACGCCGAGGTCGCGACGGGCACCGAGGCGACCTACTTCGGCGGTCGAGGACCCCTCGCCGCCGGGCTCGCCGACTGGACGCGGATCACGGGCATGACGGCCGGCGAGCTCGTCGCCGTCGTGGGACAGCGGACGGAGCGCGAATGGCTGGGCTGACGGGGGCCGCGACGGGCCCCGTGCTGCGCGCGGACGCGGGCGTGCTGCGGGCGAACGTCGCCGCGGTCACCGCGCGCGTCGCTCCCGCCGAACTCATGATGGTCGTCAAGGACGACGGCTACGGACTGGGCGCCGACTGGGCCGCTCGGGTCGCCGTCGATGCGGGCGTGCGCTGGATCGGCAGCTACGACATCCCGACCGCGATCCAGCTGCGCGCGGCGGTCGGTGCGGCCCCCCGGCTGTTCGCGTGGGTCACCTCGACGGATGACGAGGTCGCGGCGGCGCTGCATGCCCACGTCGACCTCGGCGTGGGCAGCCTCGACTATCTCGAGCGCGTGATCGTGCAGGCCGACACGACCGGCTTCCGGGCCCGGATCCACCTCAAGATCGACACGGGGCTGCACCGCAACGGCCTGTCCGCGGCCGAATGGGACGAGGGCGTCCGCATCGCACTGGACGCGCAGCATCGGGGGATCATCGACCTGGTCGGCGCGTGGAGCCACCTCGCCGAGGCCAGCGACGCCGAGGACGACGAGGCGCAGGCGCGCTTCCTCGCCGCGGTGGCGCGTGCCGAAAAGCTCGGTGCGGAGCTCCCGCATCGGCATCTGACGGCATCGGCGGCGACCTGGGAGAGGCCGGAGCTGCGCGGCTCCCTCGTGCGCGTCGGCGCGTTCTGCTTCGGGGTGCGATCGGCGGACGGCCCGGATCTGCCCGGCATCGCCCCCGCGGCGGAGCTCGTCGCACCGGTCCGGCGGATCGAGGGCGACGAGGTCGTCATCGCCTGCGGCGCGTTCGACGGCATGCCCAGCACGCTCGCCGGTCGCGTGCAGGTCGGCACGCCCGCCGGGGCACGGGCGCTGCGCGCGGTCGGCGTCGACGAGATGCGCGTCGCAGCGTGGGACGGGGCCGTTGTCGGGGATGAGGTGGTGCTGTTCGGGCGCGGGCGGAGCGGGGAGCAGACGCCCACGACGCTCGCGGAGGCGATCGGCACGGTCGGCGAGGAGCTGCTCTGCCGACTCACGCCGGGCGTGCGCCGGGAGTACCGCTGACGACGACGACGCCCGATGTCGGAGGACATCGGGCGTCTCTGTCTGAGGTGGTCGGCGCCTTCGGGCGCGGACCCTTCGGGTTCTAGGACTCGGTGAGGCGCGACGTCTCGTCGTGCCAGCTCGTCGCGATCGCGCGGAGCTTCTCCTCGAACTTGCGGCCGTGGTGGGCGCAGTAGAGGAGTTCGTGTCCATTGACCTCGGCGGCGATGTAGGCCTGTGCTCCGCAGGCGTCGCATCGGTCCATCGCCGTGAGGCGGGGGATGACCGTGGTCTCCCGTTCGGTCGTCGCGTTCATCTCGATGCCTCCTTGATGATCTCGTCCGCTGTGAGGTGTGCTCAATACAACCACGTCGACCTGGGAGTCATGCCCGCGAGGCGGCGTGTTTCGCTCAGCGCGTACCCGGTCGGCATCGAGGCGGTGACGGCAAGGAGTGTCGCCGGTCGCGTGTCGGCGCCGCTCGATACGATGGGGGATTGTGACAGCCGAGTACACCGCCCATCATCTCCAGGTCCTCGAGGGGCTCGAAGCCGTCCGCAAGCGACCCGGCATGTACATCGGCTCGAACGGCTCCCCGGGCCTCATGCACTGCCTGTGGGAGATCATCGACAACTCCGTCGACGAGGCGGTCGCAGGCAACGGATCCAAGATCGACATCATGCTGCACCCGGACGGCAGCGTCGAGGTGCGCGACCGCGGGCGCGGCATCCCGGTGGACGTCGAGCCGCGCACCGGCCTCACCGGTGTCGAGGTGGTCTTCACCAAGCTGCATGCCGGAGGCAAGTTCGGCGGCGGCTCCTATGCGGCCTCAGGCGGCCTGCACGGCGTCGGCGCCTCCGTCGTGAACGCGCTCTCCGAGCGCCTCGACGTCGAGGTCGACCGCGGGGGCAAGGTCTACGCCATGTCCTTCCGGCGCGGCGAGCCCGGCATCTTCACGGATGACGGCGAGAAGCGCCCCGATGCTCCGTTCACGCCGTTCCAGGACAACAGCGAGCTGCGGGTGCTGGGGAAGGCGGCGCGCGGCGTCACCGGCACGCGGATCCGCTACTGGGCCGACCGGCAGATCTTCACGAAGGACGCGGCGTTCCAGCTGGCGGAGCTTGAGACCCGCGCCCGGCAGACCGCATTCCTCGTGCCGGGCCTGGAGCTCGTCGTGCACGACGACCGCGTCACCGCGGACCCGGCCGCGGAGGCGACGGCCGATGCGGCGGCCACCGGCAACGAGACCTCGTATCACTACGAGGGCGGCATCTCCGAGTTCGTGGAGTACCTCGCGACGGATGCGCCGGTGACCGACACCTGGCGGGTGCAGGGCGAGGGGACCTTCAAGGAGACCGTGCCCGTGCTGCAGGCCGACGGCCACATGGTCGCCACCGAAGTGGAGCGCGTCTGCGCCGTCGACATCGCACTGCGCTGGGGCACGGGCTACGACACCACCACCCGGTCGTTCGTGAACATCATCGCGACGCCCAAGGGCGGCACCCACCAGCAGGGCTTCGAACAGGAGCTGCTGAAGGTGCTCCGCTCCCAGGTCGAGCAGAACGCGCGCCGGCTCAAGGTCGGCAACGACAAGCTGGAGAAGGACGACGTGCTCGCCGGTCTCACGGCGGTGCTCACGGTCAACCTCCCAGAGCCGCAGTTCGAGGGCCAGACCAAGGAGGTGCTGGGAACGCCCGCGGTCCGCCAGATCGTGGCGCAGGTGCTCCGCAGGTCGCTGGGCGAGCGGTTCAGCTCCCCGAAGCGGGACGACAAGAGCCAGGCCGCGCAGCTGCTCGACAAGATCGTCGCGGAGATGAAGGCACGCGTCTCGGCGCGCGCCCACAAGGAGACCCAGCGCCGCAAGAACGCACTGGAGTCGTCCTCGCTGCCGGCCAAGCTCGTGGACTGCCGTTCGACGAACGTCGCGCAGACCGAGCTGTTCATCGTCGAGGGCGATTCCGCGCTCGGCACCGCCAAGCACGCCCGCACCAGCGAGTACCAGGCGCTGCTGCCGATCCGCGGCAAGATCCTGAACGTGCAGAAGGCCTCGGTCAGCGACATGCTCTCGAACATCGAGTGCGCCTCGATCATCCAGGTGATCGGCGCCGGATCCGGCCGCTCCTTCGATCTGTCCACGGCGCGCTACGGCAAGGTGATCCTGATGAGCGACGCCGACGTCGACGGCGCGCACATCCGCACGCTGCTGCTCACTCTCTTCTACCGGTACATGCGTCCGCTCATCGAGGACGGCCGTGTGTTCGCCGCGGTGCCGCCGCTGCATCGCGTGATCGTGATGAATCCGGGATCCAAGCCCAACGAGACGATCTACACGTACAGCGAGGGCGAGCTGCACACGCTGCTCGCGAAGCTGCGCAAGCAGAACAAGCGCTGGCACGAGCCGATCCAGCGGTACAAGGGACTCGGCGAGATGGACGCGGAGCAGCTCGCCTCGACCACGATGGACCGTTCCGGCCGCCTGCTGCGGCGCGTGCGCATGGAGGACGCGGAGGCGGCGGGGCGCGTGTTCGAGCTGCTCATGGGCAACGAGGTCGCGCCGCGCCGCGAGTTCATCATCGACTCCTCGGACCGCCTGGCGCGCGAGGCCATCGACGCCTGATGAGCGCACCGCTCCCCGGGAACGTCCTGCTGCGCCCCGCGATGCCGGAGGACGTCGACCGCGTCGCGGGCCTGAAGGAACGGGTGCTGCGGCAGGACCTGGAGCCGCTCGTCGGCTGGGATCCGCAGCGCTCCCGGGAGCGGGTCGTCGAGCACTTCTCCGCGGCGCACACGCGCATGATCGTCATCGACGGCGAGGTCGCCGGCACGATCACGCTGCGCCCGGACGGCGATGCGCTGTGGCTGGAGATGTTCTACCTCGATGCGGAGCACCAGGGCCGGGGGATCGGCACCGCCGTGCTGCGCCGTGTGCTGGCCGAGGCGCCCGCGGAGCAGGAGCTGCGGTTGCAGGTGCTCGTCGGCTCCGCCGCGCGTCGGCTCTACGAGCGGCACGGTTTCGTCGCCGAGCACGAGGACGGGGTCGACATCTGGATGCGCCGCGCGGGACGCACGCCCGAGGCCTGAGCGGCGGGCGTGCCGGGTTCACGACCCCAGCACGCCGCCGATCGAGCCGATGACGCCGTCGAGGGGCTGTCCGGAGCCGTCGCGCTTCGCACCGGTCTCCGGCAGCGTCCGCGCGGTGCCGTCCGGTGCGACGGCCAGCGCAGGCTCCACGCCCACCCAGGCGAGCGTCAGGCGGTCCTCGCCCTTCAGGAAGGCGTGCGCCCTGACCCCGCCCGTCGCGCGGCCCTTGCCGGGGAACTCCGCGAACTGCGAGGACTTTGCGCGTCCGGCGTCCGTCCCGGCCAGGATGCCCTCCGCGCCCGAGATCGTGACGACGACGGCGTCCTCCGACCGCGCGAGCACGGAGAACGCGATGACCTCGGCCTTGGCGCCGAGCTTGATGCCCGCCATGCCGCCGGCCGGCGCGCCCTGCGGGCGGACCCCCGACGCCGCGAAGTGCAGCAGCTGGGCGTCGCTGGTGACGAATACCAGCTCGGCGTCGTCGGGTGCCGTTCCCGCGCCCACGACGGCATCGCCCGGCTTCATGCCGATGATCTCCAGCTCCGGCTTCACCGCGAGCGCCGACGGGACGACGCGCTTCACGACACCGGTGCGCGTGCCGAGGGCGAGCGGGGCGTCGTCGTCGAAGCGGATCAGGGCGAGGATCCGCTCGCTCTTGTCGAGCAGCCCGATGTAGTCGCGCAGCGGCACGCCGGCGGCGAGGTGCACCGAGGCCGCGGGGACCGAGGGCAGGTCCATCGCGGTGAACCGCAGGACGCGTCCGGCCGTCGTCACGGCACCGATCTCGGTGCGCGTGGTCGTCGCGAGCGTCGCAAGGATGGCATCGTGCTTGCTGCGCCGGGCGGAGGCCGTCAGCTCCTGGCCGGGCTCCAGATCCACGCGCACCGCGCGTCCGGTCGTCGACAGCACGACGAGGGTCGGTGCGTCGGCGATCTGCAGGTCCACCGGGCCCTTGCTCGCGCGCGGCTTCGGGGGAGCGGCGTTCAACAGCAGCGTGCGCCGGGGTGTGCCGTAGGCCTCGGCCGCGGCGTCGAGCTCGGTCGCGACCTGGGCGCGCAGCAGCGCCTCGCTGCCCAGCAGCTCCTGCAGCGCCGCGATCTCCGCGAGCAGCTGGTCGCGCTCGGTCTCCAGCTCGATCCGGGAGAACTTGGTCAGCCGGCGCAGGCGCAGCTCGAGGATGTACTCGGCCTGCCGCTCGCTGAGATCGAACACGCCCTGCAACCGGGTGCGCGCCTGCTCGGAGTCGTCCGAGGAGCGGATGACCTGGATGACCTCGTCGATGTCGAGGATCGCGATGAGCAGTCCCTCGACCAGGTGCAGGCGCTCCTCGCGGCGGCCCAGGCGGTAGCGGCTGCGCCGAGTGACGACCTCGAGGCGGTGCCGCACGTAGACGCTGAGCAGTTCCTTGAGACCGAGCGTGCGCGGCTGCCCGTCGACCAGCGCGACGTTGTTGATGCTGAAGGAGTCCTCCAGCGGGGTGAGCCGGTACAGCTGCTCCAGCACGGCGTGCGGATCGAAGCCGTTCTTGATGCCGATCTGGATCCGCAGTCCGTGATTGCGGTCGGTGAGATCGTGCACGTCGCTGATGCCCTGCAGCTTCTTGGCCTGCACGGCATCGCGGATCTTCTCGATCAGCCGCTCCGGCCCCACCATGTACGGGAGCTCGGTGACGACGATCCCGGTCCGCCGCGGACCGAGCGGTTCGATCGCGGCCCTGCCGCGCACCTTGAACGCGCCGCGGCCGTTCGCATACGCGTCGCGCACGCCGTCCAGGCCCATCACGATGCCGCCGGACGGGAAGTCCGGCCCTGGCACGAACTCCATGAGCTCCTCGGTCGTGGCCTCCGGGTGCTCGAGCAGGTGCGTGGCCGCGGCGACGACCTCGTTCAGGTTGTGCGGGGCCATGTTGGTGGCCATGCCGACGGCGATGCCGCTCGCGCCGTTCACGAGCAGGTTCGGGAACGCGGCGGGCAGCACCGACGGCTGCTGGAACTGGCCGTCGTAGTTGGGCACGAAGTCGACGACGTCCTCGTCGAGGCTCTCCGTGAGCGCGAGGGCCGACGGCGCGAGCCGCGCCTCCGTGTACCGCGAGGCGGCCGGGCCGTCATCGAGGGAGCCGAAGTTGCCGTGCCCGTCGACGAGCGGCAAGCGGAGCGAGAACGGCTGGGCGAGGCGCACGAGCGCGTCGTAGATCGCGGAATCGCCGTGCGGGTGCAGCTTGCCCATCACGTCCCCGACGACACGGGCGCTCTTCACATGGCCGCGCTCGGGGCGCAGGCCCATCTCCGCCATCTGATACAGGATCCGGCGCTGCACCGGCTTGAGGCCGTCCCGGGCGTCCGGAAGCGCGCGGGAGTAGATGACCGAGTATGCGTACTCCAGGAACGAGCCCTGCATCTCGCTCGACAGATCGATGTCCTGGATGCGCTCTTCGATCGGCTCGGGCGGAGTGGGGCGGGGCATGGGCTTCCTGCGATGTTCGGGATGCGGCGGAGCGGTTCTCGACGCCGGAGCCGTGCCGGCCTCTGTGCGAGACTGACTCGGATGACCCTCATGCTACCGGCGATCCCGCCGTCCACCCGGAGCATCACCGGGGTGGCGCACGACGTGTTCGGCTCTCTCGACGGCACCGCGGACACCCTGCCGAGGGCGCGTTCGGTCGTCCTCGTCGTGATGGACGGGCTCGGGGCGATCCCGCTGCGCGGCCATGCCGGCCATGCGCGACGCCTGACCGGGGCGATGACGAAGAAGGACGTGCTCTCCAGCGTCTTCCCGTCCACGACGGCCGCTGCGCTCACCAGCCTGCTCACCGGGGCGGATCCCGGGCGGCACGGACTGGTCGGCTACGAGGTGCGCGATCCCCGCACCGGGGTGATCGTGAACCAGCTCTCGGGCTGGGAGAAGGCGAAGGTCGATCCGCTCGAGTGGCAGAGCACGCCGACCGTGTTCGAGACCGCGGCCGCCGCGGGCCGCCCCGCGTTCGCGGTGGGACTCGCCGAGTACGCGCACAGCGGCTTCTCGGCCGCGACGCTGCGGGGTGCGCGCTTCCACTCCGCGAAGACCGCCGCGGAGCGCGTCGCGCTGGCCCTGAGCCTCGCCGAGGAGCAGGACGGCGCGCTGATCTACTGCTATCTGCCCGAGGTCGACAAGGCAGGGCACAAGCACGGCATGGCCTCGGCCGAGTGGGTCGCGGCGCTCGAGGAGCTGGACGCGGCGATCCCCGCCGCGGTGCCGGACGGCGTCGGCATGCTCGTCACCGCCGACCACGGCATGGTCGACGTGCCGCGCACCCGCCATCTCGTGATCGACGAGCACAGTCCGCTGCAGGACGGGGTCGCGGCCATCGCGGGGGAGCCGCGCATGCTGCACGTGTACCTCGAGGATCCGTCGCGGGGGGACGAGCTCGCCGCCCGCTGGTCGGCGGGCGTGGCGGGCGCGGCCGACGTGCTCACCCGCGCCCAGGCCGTGCAGGGCGGGCTCTTCGGAGCGGCGCCCACCCCGGCGGCGCAGGCGCGGATCGGCGACCTCGTGGTGCCGGCGCGCGGCCTGTGGGCGGTGTACGACGGTGCGGCAGCGGATCAGCGCTCCCAGGGCATGATCGGGCAGCACGGCTCGCTCAGCCCGGAGGAGCTCCGGGTGCCGCTCATCCGGTTCGGCGCGTTCGCGCGCTGACGCGGGATCAGTCCTCGCTGCGCGCGCCGAAGACGATCTCGTCCCAGGACGGCATCTCGCGGCGACGGCGGCGCTGACCCGAATCGGAGTCGATGGGCACCGGCGGGGCGGCCTCGACCGGCTCCGGATCCTGCGCGTAGCCGGGCTCGAGCGCGTCGAACAGGGCGAGCGGGCGGGAATCGTCCTGATCCTCGTCGACCATGGGTCGCGCCTCCCGCTGTCCGCGGCGGCGGCGCAGCGCCTCCAGCAGGTCCGCGGTGTCGGACGGGGTGGCCGAGGCGAACGCCGCGCTGCGGGTTGCCGCCTCCTGCGCGTTCGAGGACGACGACGCGTGCCGTGCGGGGCGCAGGTCCGCCGCCTCCGCGGCGCCGTGCTCCTCGGCAGCCTCCACCGCGTCGGTCGAGGTCGGCAGCAGCCGGGGTCCGAAGGCGCCCGAATCGAAGCGGGTGTCGTCCTTGTACGGCGAGGGTCGCTCCTTGTCCAGCGCGCGCAGGCGGGGGATCAGCCCCTCGGGGAGGGAGCCCTGCCGGGACAGCTGGGTGGCGTCGGCATTGAGCGGTGCGAGGGCGCTGCGACGCGGGTCGAAGCTCCAGCGGGCGTCGTGGTGGACGTCGTTCGCGGTGAACTCGAGCTTGACGACCCAGCCGCTCTCGTCCTTCCAGCTCGCCCAGCGCTCGTCGCCCGCGACGAGCTCGGCCAGTTTGGCGCGGATCGCGACGCCGAACGTGGGCTGCGCATCCGGCTCCACCTCGCTGCCGATCAGCACGGGCACCGCGAGAGCCTGGCCGACGATGTGCTCGCGCTCGGCGAGCACCGGGCCCTCGAAGCGCTGCACCGCGTCGAGGTCGACGCCGAGCAACTCGGCGACCTCGGGTGCGGACATCCCGGCGCGGATGTGCGCCTGGATCTCACGAGGGCTCGCGGCCAGCGGCGCGGTCTTCTCCTCGCGCCCGGCCTTCGCCCGGCGCAGTTCGGTGCGCAGCACCTCGTCGATCGGCAGGGCGAATCGCTCTCCCGACTCCGTGGCGAGGACGAGGACGTCGTCCTCTGCGCCGACGATCGTGACGTGTTCCATGGCTTCAGCCCCTCAGGATGGGTGTCGATTCATGGTGTCACGCGGACGGAGCAGCGCAGGGAATATCGTGGGCGCGCCGTGAGTTCGGTTCGGGAGAGCCGAGTGGCATTTGCGATTTGCAGTCGCGTCATGCAAACTATGGGCCGCCGAACACCCCCGGCCCCCGGCCACTAGCAGGATGAAAGTGGAGATCCATGGCAACCGATTACGACGCCCCGCGCAAGAGCGAAGACGAGAGCGAGTCCATCGAGGCTCTCAAGGAGCGCGTCCCCGACAAGCTGTCGGGATCGATCGATGTCGAGGACTCGGACAACCCCGGTGGATTCGACCTTCCCGGTGCGGACCTCTCCGACGTCGAGCTCGACGTCGTGGTGCTGCCCGCGCAGGAGGACGAGTTCACCTGTGTCAGCTGCTTCCTCGTGAAGCACCGTTCGCAGCTCGACCACGAGGACAGCGCAGGCCCCATCTGCAAGGAATGCGCGGCCTGACCCTCGACGCTGCTCGCGCCCGGACCTTCACGGTTCCGGGCGCGTTCTGCGTCTGCGGGGCCGGTGCGCACGACGTCGGCGCGCGGTGCGGGTCGACGGAACGTCAGGCGGCCGCGGCGGTGCGGGCGGCGTCGATCGCCGCCGCCAGCCGATCGGGGGTGCGCGTGGAGATCGTCCAGCTGGGCGCCGGGTCGGCCGGATCGGTGTTGGGCACGACCACGACGCCGTCGATGCCGCCGCGGATGAGGTGCCAGCCCCGTGCGGGCAGGCCGGGACCACGCGCCTGGCGGGCGTCCTCGCCGGTGCGGATCTCGGGAGCGCCGAGCCAGGAGGCGTCGATCCATGCACGCCCGGCACGCAACACGCGCTGATCGACCTCCACTCGGGGGGAGCCGAGGATCATGAGCGCGATGATCGCGAGCGTGGCGATGATGCCGATGATGAGAGCGATCGCGGATCCGGCCGGGACGAAGACCAGGGTGAGCATCGGCCCGCCGAGCGCCGCCGCCAGGAACAGCCACAGACTCGGCGCGAGTCGCTCGCGGTAGCGGACCGGGGCGGATGACCGGCGGGAATCGCCTGTTGCGTTCTGCATTAGCCTCTTTCCGTGACCGAATCCGTGGACGTTCCCATTATCGCGCCCCAGCTTCCCGTCTACGCGCACCCCGGCGACGCCGGGGCCGACCTCGTCTCGACCGAGGCCGTGCGCCTCGAGCCCGGGCAGCGCGCCCTCCTCGGCACCGGGGTGAGCATCGCCCTGCCAGAGGGCTTCGCGGCGTTCGTGGTGCCGCGCAGCGGCCTGGCGGCGAAGCACGGGATCACCGTGGTGAACGCACCCGGCACCGTCGACGCGGGCTATCGGGGCGAGATCAAGGTGAGTCTGCTGAACACCGACAGCAACGCGGCGTACGATGTCGCGGTCGGTGATCGCATCGCCCAGCTGATCGTCATGCCCGTCGTCCGAGCCCGGTTCGTCCCGGTCACCACACTCGACGAGTCGGCGCGCGGCGCGGACGGATTCGGATCCACCGGCAATCAGACCCAGAGCGCCGCCCCTGTCGGCGCGGAGGAGAACGCATGAGTGACGACAGCACCTCGGAGATCGAGCCCACCGACGACGCCGCGACGGCACCGGAGTGGGACCGCGCGGTCGACGGCCCCCTGGACGAGAGCGAGGCGGCCGCGGTCCGCCCGTACATCGACCTCGGCGCGATCAAGATCCTGCCCCGCGAGGGGCTGAACCTCCGCCTCGAGGTGGAGGAGCAGACCCAGCGGATCGTCGCCGTGGGACTGGACTACGCCGACTCGACGCTGCAGGTGCAGCCGTTCGCCGCGCCGCGCTCCAGCGGGCTGTGGGACGAGACCCGCGCCCAGCTGCAGGAGCAGATCTCGCAGCAGGGCGGCAGCGTCACCGAGCGCGAGGGCGCGCTGGGCGCGGAGCTGCTCGCGGAGATCCCCGCGGTCGCCGGCGATGCGGCCGTGACCCGGCTCGCGCGCTTCGTGGGCGTGGACGGTCCGCGCTGGTTCCTGCGCGGCGTGATCGGCGGCGCAGCGGCCTCGGACGAGACCGCGGCCGCGGCCGTGGAGGACCTGTTCCGCTCGATCGTGGTCGTGCGCGGGGGAGCCCCGATGCCGCCGCGCGACCTCATCCCGCTGCGCATGCCCGCGGCGCCCGGCACAGCGTGAGCACGCCGGACGGCGGCAGCACTCCCGACGGATCGGAGCGGACGCCCGAGCCGACGTCGGATCCGTCCGCGCCGCCCACCGCGCCCGATGCGGCTCAGAGCCTCGGCGCCGCGCTCGGCGGTGCGGCGCAGCGCCTCGGCATCGACCCGAGCTCCGGGGCGAGCACGGGTCACGTCGTCTGGCGCGCCATGGGCGGCTGGCGCGGCGTGCTGGAGTCGGTGCTGCCGAGCGCCGCGTTCCTCGTCATCTACACGCTGCGGCCGGATCCGCTCTGGCTCTCCCTGGTCGTCTCGGTCGGCCTTGCCGCCGTGCTCTCCGTGATCCGGCTGCTGCAGCGCTCGCCCGCCGCCTCGGCGCTCGGGGGCCTCGTCGCCGTGGCGGTCGCCGCGGGGCTCGCGCTCTGGACCGGGCGCGGGCAGGACAACTTCGTGCCGGGGTTCTTCACCAACGCCGCCTACGGCACGGTGCTGCTGATCTCGGCCCTGGTCGGCTGGGCGCTGATCGGCCTCGCCGCCGGGTTCCTCATGGGCGACGTCCGCGGGTGGCGCGAGGATCCGCGCAAGCGCCGCGCGTTCTTCTGGCTCACGATCGGCTGGGCCGCGCTGTTCTTCGCCCGCCTCGGCGTGCAGCTGCCGCTGTACTTCGCCGGCAACGTGCAGGCGCTCGGCACGCTGAAGCTCGTGATGGGGCTGCCGCTGTTCGCCCCGATGGTGGCGCTCACGTGGCTCGTCGTCCGCGCCCTGTACCCGCCGAAGGCCGACCCCGACACGGCGGCTTCGAAGAGCGGTCACGCCGCCTGAGGCATGCTAGATTTATCTTGACGTCAAGATAAATCGACCCCCTTTCGTTCGCTCACCTCGAAGCGCACACTGGTAAGGCCCGCCTTGCTAGCCGCGCGGGGGAGCGGACGAGCAAGATGGTGTCGACTGTCGCTTCCATCCGAACAGAAGGAGACGGATCCGTGTCCACGGTGAACAGCTTCGGTGCCCAGAGCACCCTGACGGTCGGCAGCACCGACTATGAGATCTTCCGGATCGACACGGTCCCCGGATACGAGAAGCTCCCGTTCAGCCTCAAGGTCCTCCTGGAGAACCTGCTTCGCACCGAGGACGGCGCGAACGTGACGAAGGCGCAGATCGAGGCCCTTGGCTCCTGGGACCCGGCGGCGCAGCCCGACACCGAGATCCAGTTCACGCCGGCGCGCGTGGTCATGCAGGACTTCACCGGTGTTCCCTGCATCGTCGACCTCGCCACCATGCGCGAGGCCGTCACCGCCCTCGGCGGCGACCCGAAGAAGATCAACCCGCTCTCGCCGGCTGAGATGGTCATCGACCACTCCGTCATCGCCGACCTGTTCGGCCGCCCGGACGCGATCGAGCGCAACGTCGAGATCGAGTACGAGCGCAACGGCGAGCGCTACCAGTTCCTGCGCTGGGGCCAGACCGCCTTCGACGACTTCAAGGTCGTCCCCCCGGGCACCGGCATCGTGCACCAGGTCAACATCGAGCACCTGGCGAAGGTCATCTACGACCGCACGGTCGACGGCGTGCTGCGCGCCTACCCCGACACCTGCGTCGGCACCGACTCGCACACCACCATGGTCAACGGCCTGGGCGTGCTGGGCTGGGGCGTCGGCGGCATCGAGGCCGAGGCCGCCATGCTCGGCCAGCCCGTCTCCATGCTGATCCCGCGCGTCGTCGGCTTCAAGCTGACCGGCGAGATCCCCGCCGGCGTCACCGCGACCGACGTCGTGCTGACGATCACCGACATGCTCCGCAAGCACGGCGTGGTCGGCAAGTTCGTCGAGTTCTACGGTGCGGGCGTCGCCTCGGTCCCGCTCGCGAACCGCGCCACCATCGGCAACATGTCGCCGGAGTTCGGCTCCACCGCCGCGATCTTCCCGATCGACGACGTGACGTTGGACTACCTGCGCCTCACCGGCCGCGACGAGCAGGCCGTGGCCCTCGTCGAGGCGTACGCGAAGCAGCAGTCGCTCTGGCACGACGCCGCCAACGAGCCGAGCTTCAGCGAGTACCTCGAGCTCGACCTCTCGACGGTCGTGCCGTCGATCGCCGGGCCGAAGCGCCCGCAGGACCGCATCCTGCTGTCCGAGTCGAAGGCGCAGTTCGAGAAGGACATCCTCAACTACGTGAGCGGCCCGATCGATGTGGCCGACGCCGGATCCTTCCCCGCGTCGGATCCCGGATCCGTGCCCGGCGAGGAGGTCGAGACCAACGAGATCCCGACCCTGTCCTCCGGTTCTCCCAAGGCGGCGTCCAACCCCGTCAAGGTGAAGACCCCGGACGGTCAGAAGTACATCCTCGACAACGGTGCGGTGACCCTCGCGGCCATCACGTCGTGCACCAACACGTCGAATCCGTCGGTCATGATCGCCGCCGGCCTGCTGGCGCGCAACGCCCTCGCGAAGGGACTGAAGCAGAAGCCGTGGGTCAAGACCACGCTCGGCCCGGGATCCAAGGTCGTCACCGACTACTACGAGAAGTCCGGTCTCGACAAGGACCTCGAGGGCCTCGGCTTCTTCACCGTCGGCTACGGCTGCACGATCTGCATCGGAAACTCCGGTCCGCTGATCGACGAGGTCTCCGCCGCGATCAACGAGAACGACCTCGCGGTCACCGCGGTGCTCTCGGGCAACCGCAACTTCGAGGGCCGGATCAGCCCCGACGTGAAGATGAACTACCTCGCGAGCCCGCCGCTCGTGGTCGCCTACGCCCTGGCCGGATCGATGAACTTCGACTTCGACACGCAGGCGCTCGGCACCGACACCGAGGGCAACGAGGTCTTCCTCAAGGACGTCTGGCCCGACCCGGCCGAGGTGCAGCAGATCATCGACTCGTCGATCTCCCGCGACCAGTTCATCAAGCAGTACGCCACCGTGTTCGACGGCGACGAGCGCTGGACGAGCCTGCCCACACCGACCGGTCCGGTCTTCGAGTGGGACGCCGACTCGACCTACGTGCGCAAGGCGCCGTACTTCGACGGCATGCAGGCCGAGCCGGCGCCGGTCACCGACATCTCCGGCGCTCGCGTGCTGGCGACGCTCGGCGACTCGGTCACGACCGACCACATCTCGCCGGCCGGCAACATCAAGGCGGGCACGCCCGCTGCGCAGTACCTCACCGAGCACGGCGTCGCGCAGAAGGACTTCAACTCCTACGGCTCGCGCCGCGGCAACCACGAGGTCATGATCCGCGGCACGTTCGCGAACATCCGTCTGAAGAACGCGCTGGTCAAGGCGGTCAACGACGGTCAGCAGATCGAGGGCGGCTACACCCGCGACTTCACCCAGGCCGGTGGCCCGCAGGCGTACATCTTCGACGCCTCGACCAACTACCAGGCGCAGGGCACCCCGCTGGTGATCTTCGGCGGCAAGGAGTACGGATCCGGATCCTCCCGTGACTGGGCGGCGAAGGGCACCAACCTCCTCGGCGTCAAGGCCGTCATCACCGAGAGCTTCGAGCGCATCCACCGCTCGAACCTGATCGGCATGGGCGTCGTCCCGCTGCAGTTCCCCGCCGGCGAGTCCTGGGAGTCGCTGGGCCTGGACGGCACCGAGATCGTCTCGATCGCGGGCCTCGAGGAGCTGAACGCGGGCACCACGCCGAAGACGGTCCGGGTGACCGCGACCCCGAGCGAGTTCTCGGCCGAGGGCAAGCAGACGATCGAGTTCGACGCGGTCGTCCGCATCGACACCCCCGGAGAAGCCGACTACTACCGCAACGGCGGCATCCTGCAGTACGTGCTGCGTCAGATGGTCAACTAACTCAATCACTGAGCAAGCGCCCCGGCTGGGATCACCTGGCCGGGGCGCTTCGCATCCACCGCAGGGACGAGTCGGGCGAACCGATATGCTCATCGACGATGAACAGAGTCCGGGTCCGCCGTAACCGACGCACGTTGACTCCTCGCGCGTACTGGATGGTTCGTGACTGGTCACCCGCGCTGATGCTGATGGGAGTAGCGGTAGGCGGCTACTTCCTGGTGCGGGCGATTCTTGTATGGGGGGTCGGGGGAGCGGAGTATCCATTCGGGTGGGACCTGCCCATCGCTGGATTGCTCCTGTTGATATGGGCCGTGGCAGTCTTCTTCGCGTTGATCCCGCCCTTGGCCGTTGTCGCCAGCCCGTCGCGGCCTTTTGGCCCCGTTCCGGCTCTGGTGTCGCCGCTGGATGTTCGGTCCACGATACAGTTCATCGTCGCAGCGCCACTTCTCGGTGTCCTTATCGGATTTGCGCCTTTCCTGATCCCGACGGCGCTGGGTTGGACACCAGGAATCCCGGCGAACTTGCCAGTTGGCCTACCAATGTCAATCGGAATGACGTCCCTCATCGTTCTCATGACGTGGACCTTCATCCGAAGCCTCCGGCACGGAGTCGCATTGACTGCCACCACCTTGACCGACCACGGATACTTCCGCACACGGCGCTTCGCGCGGCATGCGATCGCGACGGTGAGTGTTGGCCGGGTGGGGCGACTCACGGCGCTCGGGCAGGTTGTGTTGCGGAACTACGATGCAGAGGGCTGCATCCAGCTCACACTCGCCGATGGGTCACAGCGTCGATTGAGCGCGAGTCTGACACCCGTGGGAAACATCCGCCGAGGTTTGGAGATCATCCAGACTTGGGTTGAACAGTCGGAGCACAAGCCTGTTGATCCTGGTCCTGTGCATGCGGGCTCCCAGTAGCCGATCGAAGCGCGTGCCAGGCAGCCACCCATGAAATTGCCATGCGGCATCCTGCAGTACGTGCTGCGCTCGCTGGTCTGATCCGCGACGCACCACGATGGGGCCGGTTCCTTCGGGAGCCGGCCCCATCGTCGTTCCGGCGTGCGGCAGTCAGGGCCGCGCGATGCGATGCGCGGGTATCTCGCATACGTCATGGCGGGCAGGATCCTTGCTCCCTTCGCATTCGGGTTCGCTTCGGACTGCGACGTGGACGGGCTCTGTCAGCCGAGCGCGCCGACGTAGCGGGAGGACGGCCGCAGGATCTTGCCGTCCTGCACCTGCTCGCAGGCGTGCGCGCCCCAGCCGATGAGGCGGGCCGAGGCGAAGGTCGGGGTGAAGAGAGCGCGGGGGATCCCGCACGCCTCCATCACGACGGCGGCATACAGTTCGACGTTGGTGCGCAGGGAGCGGCCGGGCTTGAGCTCGTCGAGCACCCGCAGCACGGTCTGCTCGACGGTCACCGCGACGTCGACCCGCTCGGAGGCGAGGCCCTCGGCACGCAGTCGCTGGGCGACGCCGCGCAGCAGCCGGGAGCGCGGGTCCTCGGTGCGGTACACGGCGTGCCCGAACCCCATGATCCGCTCGCCGCGCTGCACCCGCGCCCGCACCCAGGCGTCGGCGCGCTCGGGGGAGCCGATGTCGTCCAGCATGTCCAGGGTGCGCGCGGGCGCTCCGCCGTGCAGCGGCCCCGACAGGGCGCCGAGCGCGCCGCCGGCGCACGCGGCGAGATCGGCCCCGGTCGAGGCGATCACGCGCGCGGTGAAGGTGGACGCGTTGAAGCCGTGGTCGATCGCCGCCGTCAGATAGGTTCCGAGCGCCGTGACGAGCCGGTCGTCCGGGACGGATCCGAGCAGCATGCGGAGGAAATCGCCGATCGGGTCGCACCCCGGATCAGGGGCGATCGGATCCTGCCCCGCAGCGAGGCGATGCAGGGCGGCGATGAGCGTCGGCGAGACGGCGGCGAGCCGGATCGCATCGTCGATCCGCTCGGGCTCAGGCTCGTCGTACAGCGGCCGGCGCCCGTCGGCGGCCGACACCAGCGCGAGCGCGGTGCGCAGCTGCGCCATCGGATCCAGTGCGGATCGGGCGATCGTGGGGAGCATCGGCAGCACGGATCCGGGAATCTCGCGTGCGGCAGCCGTGCGGGCACGCCACTCGGCGACCTCGGCCGTGTCCTGCGGGAGCGCGCCCAGCGCGACGAGACGCCAGGCGTCCTCGAAGCGCGCCTCGGCGGCGAGCTCGACGCCGGACACGCCGCGGTAGTGGAAGAACCCCTCGGCGCCGCGCACATCGCCGATCCGGGTCTCCGCGACCACCACGTTGGTGAGCCCGCGCGGGACGTCGATGAGGTGCGTGTCGCTGCGATCGATGGTGATGGCCATTTCGGCTCCCTTCTGTCGGGCCGCAGTGCGGCTCTCAGCTCACGATGCGACATGGATCCGGATATCGTCAATGTTGATCGGATCAATGGGAGGTCTCGATGGAGCTACTGACCGCGGCCCAGGCGGCCGCACGCCTCGGCGTGCGGACCGAGTCGCTGTACGCGTACGTGTCGCGCGGCCTCATCGCCCGGGATCGGGGGGCGCACGGGTCGCTGTTCGACCCGCTCGAGGTGGAGCGCTTCGCGCGCACCCGTCGCCGCGCGACCGCGCCGTCGCACGGCGGGGCGCGGGCCGCCGGTGCCGACGGGAGCCCGCTGGCGGTGATCGACACGGACATCGCCCTCATCGAGGACGGCGACCTGTGGATCCGCGGCGTGCCGATCGATGAGCTGATCGCACCGGCGGGGGAGCCGCCGCGGTTCGACGGCGTGGTGCGCTGGCTGTTCGAGCGCACGGACCTCCCGCAGCGAACGGCGCGCCCGCTGGACGTCGTGCACAACGATGCCGCCGTGCGGGTGCTCGCCGCGCTTGTACCGGAGTCCCCGGCGTTCAGCCGTCTGCTCGCCGCGGTCGCCGCCCTCGCCGCAGGAGATCCGGAACGGTACGACCTGCGGCCGGAGACCGTGGCGCGCGTCGCGCTGCGGCTGGTGGCGGGGCTCGTGGACGCCCTGCCGACGCACGACGATCTGGACACGGGTGCGTCGGACGGCGGCCCGAGCGCGGGGACGGAGGAGCGACCGCCTGCCGCCGCCCCGGTGGCGGCCCGGCTGTGGCCGCGGCTGACGGCCCTTCCGCCGACGCCGGAGCGGGTGCGCGCGCTCGACGCGGCGCTCGTGCTGCTCGTCGATCACGACATGGCGGTGTCGACCCTCGCCGCCCGCGCGGCGGCATCGGCCCGCGCGCACCCGTACGCGGTGGTGGCCGCCGGCTTCGGCGCACTCGACTCGGCGCTGCACGGAGCGGTCAGTGCGGCGGCGCACGCGATGCTGCGCGACGTGCAGGCGGGTGCGGATCCGGCGGCGGCGGTCGCGGACGCGGCGCGTCGCAGCGGAGCGGGGATCCCCGGTTTCGGGCAGATGCTGTACCCCGCCGGCGACCCGCGGGCGCGCCTGCTGCTGCGCCTGATGCGGGAGGCGGGGGACCCCGCCGCGGAGACCGCGATGCGCGTCACCGAGGAGGTCATCGACGTCGTGCAGACGCGTACGGGACTGCATCCGTCCGTGGATCTGGCCCTCGCGACGGTCGCGCTCGCCTGGGACATGCCGGCCGATGCGGGCGAGATCGTGTTCGCGGTCGCCCGAGCCGCGGGATGGTGCGCGCACGCGCAGGACGAATACGGGCGCGCGCCGCTGCGGCTGCGCCCGATCGGGCACTACGTCGGGCCGGATGCGGCGGATCTCCAGCGGCCCGGAGGCATTGCTCGGTAGGCTGGGTGGTCGTGGCGGGCTCCGGTCCGCCGCTCCGACGTGCTTCAGGAGGCAGATACGGTGGCGATCCTTTCCGGCATCTCCGGTCCCCGCGACCTCGATCGGCTCACCCCGCAGCAGCTCACGGAGCTGGCTGCGGAGATCCGAGCCTTCCTGATCGAGAACGTCGCGCGCACCGGTGGCCACCTGGGTCCGAACCTCGGCGTCGTGGAGCTCACGATCGCCCTGCACCGGGTGTTCTCCTCCCCGGACGACCCGATCATCTTCGACACGGGGCACCA
This sequence comes from Actinomycetota bacterium, assembly GCA_018268435.1. Taxonomy (GTDB): domain Bacteria; phylum Actinomycetota; class Actinomycetes; order Actinomycetales; family Microbacteriaceae; genus Microbacterium. The sequence continues at coordinate 3,277 of JAFDWP010000061.1, read as the reverse complement.
GTCCTACGTGCACAAGCTGCTGACCGGACGCCAGGACTTCTCGGGGCTGCGTTCGCGGGGCGGATTGGCCGGCTACCCGCAGCGCTCGGAGAGCCCGCACGACGTCGTCGAATCCTCGCACGCCTCCAGCTCGCTGAGCTGGGCGGACGGCATCTCCCGGGCGTTCACCGCGACCGGCCGGGCGGACCGCCATGTCGTGGCCGTCGTGGGCGACGGCGCGCTGACCGGCGGCATGACCTGGGAGGCGCTCAACAACATCTCCGACGACAACGAGCGCAACCTCGTGATCGTCGTGAACGACAACGGCCGCTCCTATGCGCCCACGATCGGCGGCATGGCGCGGTACATGAACCGGGTGCGCACCGCCGGTGTCTACCGGGACCTGCACCGCACCTCGGATCGCTTCTTCCGGGCGTTCGGACCGGTCGGACGCGCGTTCTACCGGGGTGTGCGCGGAGGCACGCACGGCTTCCTGTCGCGCTTCTCGAACAACGAGGAGCTCTACTCCAACCTCGACATCAAGTACCTGGGCCCGGTCGACGGGCACGACATCCAGGCCCTCACCGAGACGCTGCAGCTGGCGAAGGACTTCGGCGCTCCGGTCATCGTGCACGTCATCACCGAGAAGGGCCGCGGCTATCAGCCGGCGCTCGATGACGAGGCCGACCAGTTCCACGCAGTGAACAAGATCGACCCGAAGACGGGGACGCCGCTCGCGGCCTCCGGCACCGGATGGACCGACGTGTTCGCCGAGGCCCTGGTGGACGTCGGCATGCGCACCCCGAATGTGATCGCGATGACCGCCGCGATGCTGCGGCCCACCGGTCTTGCGCCGTTCGCCGAGCGCTTCCCCGACCGCGTCTACGACGTGGGAATCGCCGAACAGCACGCGGTGACGGCCGCGGCGGGGCTCGCCTACGGCGGCCTGCACCCGGTCGTCGCGCTCTATGCGACCTTCATGGGGCGCGCGTTCGACCAGGTGCTCATGGATGTGGGCCTGCACCGGGCGGGCGTGACGTTCGTGCTGGATCGTGCCGGCGTGACCGGACCGGACGGCCCCAGCCACCACGGTCTGTGGGATCTGTCGATGCTGCAGATCGTCCCGGGGATCCGGATCGCGGCCCCGCGCGATGCCGCACGGCTGCGCGAGGAGCTCGAGGAGGCCGTCGCCGTCGATGACGCGCCGACGGTGATCCGCTTCCCGAAGGGCGCGGTGACGCCCGACATCCCCGCGCTGGAGCGCCTGCACGACGGCGTGGACGTGCTGTCGCGCGGCGAGGGCGAGGACGTGCTGCTCGTCGGCATCGGCCCGTTCGCGACGCTGGCCCTCGACGTGGCGGAGCGGCTGAAGGCGCAGGGCATCGGCGCGACGGTGATCGACCCGCGCTGGGCGATCCCGGTGCAGGCGTCCGTGGTGGAGCTCGCGGCGCGCCACCGTCTCGTGATCACGCTCGAGGACGGGATCCGCGTCGGCGGCGTCGGCACGCGCGTGCGGCAGGTGCTGCGCGAGGCGGGGATCGACACCGCCGTCGATGAGCTGGGGCTGCCGGACGCGTACATCGACCACGCGAGCCGGGACCAGATCCTCGAGGATGCGGGCCTCACCGCGGGCAAGATCGCGCAGGACGTCGTGGCGCAGGTGCTGGGCACCCGAGTCCCGATCGCGCGCCCGACCGGCGAGGTGCCGCTGCACACCGGCGCGGTCGACATCGCCGCGGCCGCCCGTCAGGACCGCGAGGGACGCCGCCGCTAGGCCCGCTCCGGCCAGAGCGCCGCGACCCTCGCGTCGTCCCGCAGCGCGCGCACGGCGGTGATGCACCAGCCCGTTCCCGCCGCGGCGGCCGTGGCCGCAGCGGCGATCCCGGTGAGCGGCGAGAACCAGGACCCGCTGGGCGACCCGATCCCCACGGCGACCGCTGCGCCGACGGCGGTACCCAGCGCGAGATGGGCGCAGACGTGCACGCTGCGCGAGCGCACGCGCACGAGAGCGCGCCCGACGAGTCCGGCCACGGGTGTGGCGATGAGGGTGACCAGCGCCGACAGCGTGCCGCCGATCATGAGCGCGAGCATCAGGTAGTACAGCATCCCCACGAAGCCGTAGACGCGCGCACCGAGGTCTGCTGTCGGGGTGGGGAGGAAGAGCGCGACGGCGGCGGGAACGAGGAACGCGAGGGTCATCAGGGCGAGGAAGGTCAGCCAGGCCCACAAGCCGCCCCGGATCAGCTCCGCCGTGCGGAACGCCATCGGACGCTCCGGTGTGCGCGGAGACGTTGCGCCGGCCTCGCTCATGGTCGCACGTCCGCGATCTGATCGAGCAGGTCGCGGGTGACGCCGCGCACGCCCGGCACCGTGAGGAACGGCAGTGCCACGGCGAACAGCCGCAGTCCGGTGTCCAGCAGGCGCGTGGTCTTCGCCTGCTCCGACGACTCGTCGTAGGTCCAGCGCAGGATGAGCGCCAGATAGATCGGGAAGATCGCCTCGGGCAGACGCTCGGCGATGTCGCCGGGAAGGCGGTGCGACGCCCCGTCGACGACCTCACGGAGCAGCCCGATCGTCATGTCGCGTGCGGGCGAGGACTCGACCGACAGCGGGTTGATCGGGGAGTCGGGGGAGACCATCGCGCTGAGGAAGCCCGGCGCCACCGCGCGGTAGGCGCCGACCGTTTCGAGGCCGGTCTCGAAGAAGACGCGGAGCCGCTCCACGAGCCCGCTCACGCCCTCCAGACGAGGACGTGCGACGGCGCCGTGATCCCGCTGCTGCTGGTCGTACAGCTCCTGGACCAGGTGCTCCTTCGAGGGGAAGTAGTAGTACGCGTTGCCGACCGAGACGCCCGCCTCCTTGGCGATCAGCCGGATCGTAGTGTCGGGGTAGCCGCGCTCGATGAACGAGGCCATCGCCGCATCCCGGATCCGTGCCCTCGTCGCCTCGGCCTTGGGGGTGAGGGGCTTCTGCAGAGGTTCCGCCGCTGAACTGAACATGTTCAAAGACTAGTGCGGACCCGTCATGACGTCCACCCGCCCGCCGCCCCGCCGCGGCGCCCGCCCGCCCGCCGCCCGCCCGGCGAGGTGGCAGCGGCGCGCCACATGATGCCGAAACCCCCTCTGAGCGCCGAGACCCCCTCCCAGATGCGCCGCTGTGAGGGGGTTTCGGCGGCGCGAGGGGGTTTCGGCGGGTGGTGGATCCGGAGCGGGGCCGATCGAGTCGGGCGAGGTGGCGGCGAGCGTCCCGGTCGGCAGGGGGACCACAGCGGCGGCATCCCTCGGCGACCCCGGCGGGG
>JAFDWP010000060.1 GCA_018268435.1 Actinomycetota bacterium | reverse complement strand
GCGGGCCTGCGCGCGGGGCTGGAGGGCATCGTGGCGCGCGGCAAGGCCGAGGCGGGCGACAAGACCCTGTACGACGCGGTGGCCCCGGCGATCGACGCGATGGATGCGGCGCTCGCGGGCGGCGCCTCCGCGGCCGAGGCGATGGCGGCGGCGGCGACGGCCGCGGCCGCGGGGCGCGACGCCACGATCGACCTGGTCGCCCGCAAGGGCAGGGCCAGCTACCTCGGTGAGCGCAGCGCAGGCCACCTCGATCCCGGATCCGCGTCGGCGACGCTGCTGTTCGAGACGTTCGCCGCGGCCGTCGCCGGCTGACCGCAGGATCCGGACGAGGCAGGGGGGACCGCACCGATGGGGACCGTGGGAATCGTCGCCGTGTCGCACAGCCTGCGCCTGGCGGAGGCCGCGCAGGAGCTCGCCGCGCAGATGGTGCCGGGCGCGGCCGTGCCGATCCTGCTCGCCGCCGGGGCCGGTGCGGACGCCGACGGCGCCCCGATCCTCGGCACCGATGCGACTCGGGTCGCGGAGGCGATCGATGAGCTCGCGGGCGGCTGCGACGGGGTGCTCGTGCTGATGGATCTCGGATCCGCCGTCATGAGCGCCGAGTTCGCGCTGGAGCTGCGCGGGAGCGACGTGCCGGTGCGGCTCGCCTCCGCGCCGTTCGTGGAGGGACTGCTCGCCGCGGCCGTCACCGCGGCGCAGGGCGCGTCGCTGGACGAGGTCGCGGCGGAGGCGGACGGCGCGCTGATCGCGAAGTCGGCGCAGCTGCAGGACGGGCCGTCGGCGTCGGGCGGGCCGGGGGGCCCCGCTCCCGAGCACATCGGGCAGGCGCCGGCGGTCTCACAGGCGGAGGGCGACCGCACGGAGGGCGGCGCGGTGCGCACCGTCGTCGTGCGCAACCCCGCCGGAGTGCACGCACGGCCGGCCGCGATGATCGCGCAGGCCGCACAGGGCGCTCCGCTCCGGCTGCGTCGGCTGCCGGGCGGGGATCCGGTCCCCGCGTCGAGCATGATGCGGCTGCTGGCGTTCGGGGCACGGCCCGGCGACGAGGTCGAGCTGGAGGGCGACCCGGAGGCGGTGCGGCGCGTGGCCGCACTCTTCGAGGAGGGATTCGGCGAGATGGACGGGCCGCCGGCGGCGACCGGGGACGGCGCGGCCCCCGCGGCCCCGGATCCCGTGCCCGCCGTGCGCCCCGTGCACCCGACCCCGAGCGCGGCTCCGGCCCCCGGTTCCACCCTGCACGGGCTCGGGGTGAGCCCGGGCACCGCGGTGGCGCCCGTGGCGCAGCTCGGGGCGGCGATCCCGGAGCCGAGCGACGCCGAACGGCTGCCGCCGGAGCAGCGCGACGGCGAGGCGGCGCGGATCGCGCCTGCCGCGGCCGAGGTCGTGGCCGATCTGCGCGCGGGGGCCGGGCATGCCGAGGGCGAGGCCGCGCAGATCCTCGAGGCGACGGCGCTGCTCGCCGCCGATCCGGAGCCGGCCGATGCCGCCGCCGCGCGGGTGCGCGCGGAGGGCGTCACCGCCGCACGGGCCGTGTGGGACGAGGCCGAGGCCCAGGCGCAGGTGCTGCGCGCGCTCGGCGGGCGCATGGCCGAACGCGTCGCCGACGTGCACAGCGTGCGCGACCGGATCGTGGCGCGGCTGACCGGGCGCGCGGTGCCGGGGATCCCGGACCGCACCGACCCGTTCGTTCTCGTCGCCCGCGACCTCGCCCCGGCGGAGACGGCGACGCTGGGCCGCAGCGCCTGCGTCGGGCTGGTGACCGAGGAGGGCGGCCCCACCTCGCACACGGCGATCCTCGCGCGGGCGCTCGGGCTGCCCGCCGTCGTCGGCGCGACGGGGGCGACCGGCATCGCCGCCGGCACGCCCGTGCTCGTCGACGGCGAGGCGGGCACCGTGCGGCTGGATCCGCCGGACCGGCCGCGGTCGGCGCGGGCCGCGGCGGTGCCCGCGTTCGACGGTGCCGGGGTGCTCGCCGACGGCACGCCGATCCCGCTGCGCGCCAACGTCGGCGGGGCGGCCGACGCCCGGGCGGCCGCGGCGGCGCACGCCGAGGGCATCGGGCTGTTCCGCACCGAGTTCTGCTTCCTCGACCGCGCCGAGGAGCCCACCGTCGCCGAGCAGGTCGAGGCCTATCGCGGGGTGTTCGCGCCGTTCGCCGGCCAGAAGGTCGTCGTGCGCACGCTCGACGCCGGATCCGACAAGCCGCTGCCGTTCGCGACCGCCGCGGACGAGGAGAATCCGGCGCTCGGGGTGCGCGGTCTGCGCGTCGCGCGGGAGCACCCGGCGCTGCTCGCGCATCAGCTGGCGGCGATCGCCGAGGCGGCCGCCGCGGAGCGGGCCGAGGTCGAGGTGATGGCGCCGATGGTCGCGACGGTCGACGAGGCCCGCGACTTCGTGGCCGCGTGCCGGGCCGCCGGGATCGCGCGGGCGGGCATCATGATCGAGACCCCCGCCGCCGCGCTGCTGGCGGCGGAGCTGCTCGACGTGGTCGACTTCGTCAGCCTGGGCACCAACGACCTCACGCAGTACACGATGGCCGCGGACCGGCTCTCCGCGCCGCTCGGCGTGCTGAACGACCCCTGGCAGCCGGCGGTGCTGCGCCTGATCCGCACGGTCGGCGACGCCGGGCGCGCCGCGGGCAAGCCCGTCGGGGTCTGCGGCGAGGCCGGGGGCGACCCGGCGCTCGCCCCCGTGCTCATCGGGCTCGGAGTGACCAGCCTGTCCATGACCGCGCGCTCGCTGGCCCGGGTCGCGGCGCGGCTGCGCACGGTGACCGCGGAGGACTGCGGGCGTGCGGCGGAGGCCGCGGCCGGGTCAGGCACCGCGTCCGAGGCGCGCGCGGCCGCCGCGGCGGTGCGGAGCGTCAGCCCAGCGTGAGCACGAACCCGTCGCCGTCCGCGGCGACGGCGACGCGGGTGAGGTCGGCGACGACGGCGTCTGGGGAGTGCGTGGCGGATCCCGCGCCGACGCCGATCACGCGCATCCCGGCGGCGCGCGCGGCCTCGATGCCCGCACCGGAGTCCTCGAACACGACGCAGTCCGCGGGATCCATGCCCAGCCGGGCGGCGCCGAGGAGGAAGCCCTCCGGATCCGGCTTGGACGCGGTGACCTGCTCCGCCGTCACCGGCTGCGTGGGCACGTGCAGCCCGGCCGCGGCCATGCGGACGCGCAGGAGCCGGTCGTCGGCGGACGTGACGATCGCATGCGGGAACGGCGCGAGCGCGGCGAGCAGCGCGGCCGCGCCGGGCACCTCGACGACGCCGTCCACATCCCCGCTCTCGCGCAGCAGCATCTCCCGGTTCTCCACGAGGTTCTGCTCGTGCGGGCGGTCGGGCAGCATGATCGCCATGCTCTGATGCCCCTGCCGGCCGTGCACCACGCTCAGCACGAACGCGGGGTCGAGTCCGTGCGGTTCCGCCCAGGCCAGCCAGAGCCGCTCCACGACGGCGGTCGAGTCGACGAGCGTGCCGTCCATGTCGAGCAGGGCGGCGCGGGCGCGGAAGGTGTGGGTCACCTCCTCAGCGTAGCCGCGGCGCCTGCGGCCGGGCGGCTCCGGGCTCCGGTCCGCCGCGCCCCTAGGCTGGGTCCGACACCGGAGGGCGGCGCGATGCGTATCGAGTGGGACAGGCTGATCCGGCGGCTGCGCGATGCGCGCGCCACTGCGACGGTACGCCAGATGCGCGAGACCGATGCGCTGCTCGCCGGAGGGATCGCGCTCGTGCTCGGCTTCCTGGTGGCGTTCGTGATCTTCTGGGAGCGGACGCTGTCGATCACGGGTCCCTGGTCGGTCGGCACCGTCGCCGCGATCGGCGGTGCGGCCGTCGCCGTGCTGAGCTTCCTCGCCGGGCGGATCGGGCTGCGCGCCGAGGCATCCCGTCTGCCCGAGCCGGCGGATCCGCCCGCCTCGGACGTCGGATCCGCGCGGCCCGTGCAGCGGCTGCGCTGGTACGAGCTGACCGCGCTGGCCCTCGCGCACGGAGCGGTCGCGCTGATCGGGCTGTTCGGGCTCGCGGCACTGCTCGAGGCGGGGTTCCGGGATGCCCCGGTGTTCCCCTTCCCAGGCGCCGTGCTGGTCGGCGTCGCGCTCGCGCTCACGGCCTACATCTGCTATCTCAGCGCGATCGTGCTGACGCCGACGTCGATCTCGCTGATCCTCGCGATCTTCCTGGTGATCGGCGCGCTCACCGCGATGCTCGAGGCGACGGATCCGCACTGGTGGCGCGACAACCTCTCCGCGCTGGGCATGTGGAGCAACGCCTCCTCGCCGGCGTTCAACGGGACCCTCATCGTCGCAGGTGTGATGGTGACCACGATCGCCCGCTACGCGACGGCGGCGCTGCCGGTCCCGGAGCCGCGGGACGAGCGCGGGCGCACGGTCGTCCGCGTCGGGCTCATCCTGATCGGGATCCTGCTCGCGTGCGTCGGGATCTTCCCGGTGGACCGCTTCTTCCTGCTGCACAACACGGTGGCGACCGGCATGGCGGTCTGCTTCGCCGTCGTGGTGATCGGACTGCCCTGGTTCCTGCGCCGGATCTCGCGGGTGTTCGTGATCCTGGGGTGGGTGTACGTGCTCGTGATCGCACTGCTCGGCGTCTTCTTCGCGACCGGCTACTACAACCTCACCGCGGTCGAGCTGATCGCCGCGGTGCTGATCTTCAGCTGGATCATCGTGTTCCTGCGCACCGCGGGCGCCGACCACGGAGCCTGGGACGCCGAGCGCGCCGCCCGGGCGCAGGCCGCCGGGCGCTGAGGGTCCTCGGCGGGCGCGAGGCCGCATCTCGGGTGCGGCCCGGATCGGACCGGATCCCTTCGCGTCTGGACGAGCGCCGTGCACTGAATGACAAGCCATCGGCTCGGTGCGGATCGACAATGGGATGACCATCGTCGTCCGCACACTCGAAGGAGAGACCGATGAGCGACACGTCCGCCGAGCCCTCGCTGCTCGACCGCATCCAGGCGCCCGAGGGCACCGGCAGGGAGATCCCCGACGCCGCCACGCGCGAGGTCATCGGGCGCGCGCCCGTGCACACCGTCGCCGACCTCGACGACGCGATCGCCCGCGCGAAGGCGGCCCAGCCCGGCTGGGAGGCGCTCGGACACGCGAAGCGCAGCGAGCTGCTGCTGGCGGCGGCCGACGCGATCGACGCGCACGCCGAGGAGCTCGCCCACCTGCTCTCCCGGGAGCAGGGCAAGCCGCTGAACGGCCCGAACGCGCGCTTCGAGCTGGGCGCGTGCTCGGCCTGGCTGCGCACGAACGCGACCACCGTTCTCGAGCCCGAGGTGATCGTGGATGACGAGAACCTGCACGCCGAGCTCGTCTACAAGCCGGCCGGCGTGGTCGGCGCCATCGGCCCGTGGAACTGGCCGCTCATGATCACCATCTGGCAGATCGGCCCCTCGCTGCGGATGGGCAACACCGTGGTCGTCAAGCCCAGCGAGTACACCCCGCTGAGCGTGCTGGCGATGCTCGCCGTGATGAACGACGTGCTGCCGGCCGACGTGCTGATCGGCATCTCCGGCGACCGCGAGGTCGGCGCGCGGATCGCGTCGCACCCCGACATCGACAAGATCATGTTCACGGGATCCACCGCCACCGGCCGCAAGATCATCGAGAGCTCGGCCGGCAACCTGGCCCGGCTGACACTCGAGCTCGGCGGCAACGACGCCGGCATCGTGCTGCCCGGCACCGACCCCGCCGCGATCGCCGAGGACCTGTTCTGGGGTGCGTTCATCAACACCGGCCAGACCTGCGCGGCCATGAAGCGGCTCTACGTGCACGACTCGCTCTACGACCAGGTGGTCGAGGCGCTCGCCGGCATCGCCGCGACCGTGCCGATCGGCAACGGCCTGGACGAGGGCAACGTGCTGGGCCCGCTGCAGAACAAGCAGCAGTTCGACATCGTGTCCCGCCTCGTCGAGGACGCGAAGGCGCGCGGCGCGCGCATCGTGACCGGCGGCGAGGCCGCCCCCGAGCTCGGCGAGCTGTTCTACCGTCCGACGATCGTCGCCGACATCACCAACGATGCCGCGCTGGTGCAGGAGGAGCAGTTCGGGCCGGCGCTGCCGATCATCCGCTACTCCGACGTCGACGAGGCGTTCGCCCTCGCCAACGCGGTCGACGTCGGGCTCGGCGCCTCGGTGTGGTCGTCGGATCCGGAGGCCGCCCGCGAGGCCGCGACCCGGATGCAGTCGGGCACCGTGTGGATCAACTCGCACGGCGGACTGCACCCGATGGTGCCGTTCGGCGGCGTGAAGAGCTCGGGCTACGGTCTCGAGTTCGGCGTGGCGGGCCTCAAGTCGGTCGCCGTGCCGCAGGTCGTCTCCGGTCCGGGCCGGAAGGGCTGAGCCATG
>JAFDWP010000005.1 GCA_018268435.1 Actinomycetota bacterium | reverse complement strand
GGTGTGCGAGTCGACCGCCTGGATCACCCGACGCGCGCGCATCAGGCGACGGCCGCCGTGCGGGCCGCGAGAGCGGCGAGAGCACGCTCGGTGTCGGCGGTGACCTGGGCGCGCTGCTCGGCCGACAGCGGACCGCGCGGCGGGCGCGTGGGACCTCCGTAGGAGTTGCCGCAGATGTCCATGGAGAGCTTGATCGCCTGCACGAACTCGGTGCGCGAATCCCAGCGGAACACTGCGACGAGCTGCTCGTAGAGCGCCTTCGCCTCGTGCCACTTGCCCTCGGCGCAGAGGGTGTACAGCTCGACCGCCTCGCGCGGGAACGCGTTCGGATAGCCGGCGAACCAGCCCACGGCGCCGTTCACCATGAGCTCGAAGAGCACGTCATCGGCGCCCGCGATGACGTCGATGTCGCACAGCTCCTTGATCTCGTAGACGCGGCGCACGTCGCCCGAGAACTCCTTGATCGCGACGACCTCGGGGATCTGGGCGAGCTTGGCGACGAGCGAGGGCACGAGGTCGACCTTGGTGTCGAAGGGGTTGTTGTAGGCCATGATCGGCATGCCCGCCTTCGCGACCTCCTCGTAATGCGCGATGACCTCGCCCTCGTTGGCGCGGTAGAGGGTCGGCGGCAGCAGCAGCACGCCGTCGGCGCCGTCCTCGCGCGCGAGCTCCGCCCAGCTCCGTGCCTGGTGGCTGCCCACGCCGTGCACGCCGGCGATGACGATGCCCCGGCCGTCGACCGCCTCGACGGCGACCTGGATGACCTTGCGGCGCTCCTCGTCGGTGAGCGAGGAGTACTCGCCCAGGGATCCGTTCGGGCCGACGCCGCGGCAGCCGTTGGACATCAGGAAGTCCACGTGCTCGCCGAATTTGTCGTAGTCGACCGCGAGCCCGGCCGGTGCCGAGGCGTCCTCCCGGAATGCCAGCGTGGTCGCGACGACGACGCCGCCGAGGTCCATGGTCTGCTCAGTCATTGCGTTGTCCATTCTCTCTGCTCCGCGGCCGCTGCGGCCGTTTCCGTGGCGGATCCGGAACCGCGTCCCCGACCATTTGCGGCGATGCTCCCCCGGAAGTTCTCGGCGCCCTGCGCCTTGGTAATATGTAACATATCACCCACTACATCGGAACGGCAAGCGGCGGACTCTCCCCTCAGCCCTCGATCGCGGCGCCGCTGTCGGCGAGCTCCCCGATGCGCACCGAGCCCAGCACCGGACGACGCTCGTAGCCGACCGGATCGCCGATGATGTCGTCCACGCTCCGACCGCACGTGCGCCCCTGGCACGCGCCCAGCCCCGCCCGGGTGGCCAGCCGCATTCCGCGTGAGGACGCCCCGGCATATGCGTCGAGCGTGCTCTTGCGCACAGATTCGCAGCGGCAGACGATGGTCTGCTCGTCGAGCCAGGCGGTCCATCCGGATCCGATCCGGTGTGTCGCCAGGCGCGCGGCGAACGCCCCCATCCGGCGCCGGGCCGCGAGCGGCGCCCGATACCGCAGGTCGGCCGGATGGACCCCCGCCGCGGCGAGGCCGGCGACGGCCCCCTCGGCGAGTGCCGCATCGGCGCCGCCGATCCCGGTGATCTCGCCCGCGGCGTACACGCCCGGCACGCTGGTCTCCTGCTGCGACCCCACCACCACGAACCGGTCGGAGCCGATCGCGCATCCCGCCTGGATCGCGGCCTCGAGGCGCGGCGTGAAGCCGTGTCCGAGCGCCACGGAGTCGCAGTCCACGGTGCGCTCGGTGCCGTCGATAGGGCGCCAGTCCGCGTCGATGCGCTGCACGGTCACGGCCTCCACCGTCGAGTCGCCGTGGATGCGGGTGACGGCGGAGCCGAGGCGGTACGGAGTCCGCCCCGCCACCAGCGATCCGACGTAGGAGGCGAGCTCGCCCGCCTTCGCCGTGGCCGCCGTGAGCTCCCAGGGACGGCGTCCCCAGCCGCGCAGCAGCGCTCCCGGCCCCGTGGCCTCCACGACCTCGGCGACCTCACCGCCGACGACTCCGATGCTCTGCGCGACGGGCAGCAGGAAGGGACCGGCACCGGCCACGACCGTGCGCGCGCCGAGGCGCACGCCGTCGCGCTTGGCGAGAGCCTGCGCCGCGCCGGCCGAGGTGACGCCCGGCAGGGTCCAGCCCGGCACCGGGAGCACGCGGTCGTGCGCCCCGGTGGCGATCACGAGGGCGTCGGCGGGGAGCGTCTCGCCGCGGCGCCGCGCCGCGTCCGCGGGCCCGACCAGGGCATGCACGCGCAGCGGCACGCCCGGCTCGATACGCCACACCGAAGTCGACGAGAGCACCCGGGCACCGGCGAGCTCCGCCTGCAGCCGCCGGAACCGCCCGAGTTGGTGCTGCAGATGCGGATCCGTGAGCTCCGGATGATGCCGCCAGAACTGCCCGCCGATGCGCTCGCCCTCATCGAGGACCGTGACCTCGGCCCCGGCCTCCACCGCCGCGGCCGCCGCGGCGAGCCCGGCCGGGCCCGCGCCGATCACGACCACGCGGCGCGCGCTCATGAGCGCACCTCTTGCTGGACGACATCGCCGTCGCAGGCGGCGCGCTGGCACGCGCGCACGCCCTCGACGCCGTTGACGGTGAGCACGCAGTCCTGGCAGATGCCCATGCCGCAGAAGACGCCGCGGTCCTCTCCCGCCGTGGTACGCCAGGTGCGCCGTCCGGCACCGAGCAGCACCCCCGCGATGGTCTGCCCGTCCCGCCCCTCCAGGGCGAGGCCGTCGACGATGATCCGCACGTTCATGCCGCGCTTCCCTTCCCCTGCTGCTTCCGCCCTGCGGCGCGGCGCCCGCCGGGTCCGTCTGCGCCCTGCAGGCTCGCCCGAGAGGGCAGGAACGGCGTCGGGTCCAGCGGGGCGGGCGTGCCCAGCACCGCATGGGCGATGAGGGCTCCGGTGGTCGGCGCGAGCCCGATGCCCGCGCCCTCGTGCCCGGCCGCGTGGAACAGCCCGGCGACGGCGATGTCCGCCCCGATCGCCGGCAGGTGGTCGGGCGCGTACGGACGGAAGCCGTGATAGGTGCGCAGCAGCATGGTGTCGCGCAGGAACGGGAACAGGCGCGACGCCTTGGCCGCGATCTCGGACAGCGGCGCCAGCAGGCCCGCATCCGAGAAGCCGACGCGCTCGCGGCTGGATCCGATGAGCACCGTGCCGGACGGCGTGGACTCGACGACGGTCGAGGTCTGCAGCGCGGCATCGGCGGATCCGACGGCGCTCACGTAGTCGGCGTCGTACACCTTGTGGAACACCCGCTGCGGCATGGCGGTCGTGACCAGGATGGTGCCGCGCCGCGGCCGGATGTCGAGCGCGCTGTCGAACAGCGCCGCCACGTCGCCGGCCCAGGGGCCCGCGCAGTTCACCACGGCATCCCCCTCGATCACTCCGGTGCGCGTGCGGACGCCGGTGGCGCGACCCGCGACGACGACCCCGGCGACGACCTCGTCCCGCACGAGGCGGGCGCCGAGGTGCACGGCCCGCGCCAGCATCGCCTGCGCCGCCAGGCTCGGCTGCACCTGCGCATCGTCGGGGTAGTGCACGCCCAGGGCGATCTCGGGGGCGAGGTGCGGCTCCGCGTCCCGCAGCGCGCGCTCATCGAGCGCCTCCGACCGGATGCCGATGCCCCGCTGCGAGACCGAGAACGACCGCAGCGCCTCGGCGCCGCCGGCGAACGCGACGACGATGCCGCCCTTCGCCTCGAACTCCGTGGCGGGCTGACCGGGGACGCGGTCCGCGTCCAGTCGCTCCGCCAGCGCACGCCAGGCCCGGTTCGCCTCGATCGCCAGGTCCGCCTCCGGTCCTGGCTCCTTGTCGGAGACGAGGATGTTGCCCTCGCACCGGCTCGAGGTCTCCCCCGCCACGCCGGTGCGGTCGATGACGACCACCTCGGCACCGGCCTCGGCCAGGGCGAGCGCGCACGCGGCGCCGATCGCCCCGGCGCCGATCACGACGACCCTCATCCTCAGCCGCCGAGGTACGCGTCGACGACCCGCGCGTCCGCGGCGAGCTCCGCCGCCGTCCCCGAGAGCGTGGCATGACCGGTGTCCACGACGTAGGCGCGGTCCGCGATCCGCAGCGCGGCCCGCGCGTTCTGCTCGACGAGCAGCACCGTGGTGCCCTGCGCGTTCACCGCCTGGATCGTCTCCATGACCTGCTTGACGACGAGCGGGGCCAGACCCATCGACGGCTCGTCCAGCAGCAGCAGCTTCGGCCCGCCGATGATCGCGCGCCCGATCGCCACCATCTGCTGCTCACCGCCGGAGAGCGTGCCGCCCTGCTGCTTGCGCCGCTCGGCCAGGCGCGGCATGAGCGCGTACACCTGGTCGACGCGCTGCGCGATGAGCTTCTGATCAGGCACGGTGTACCCACCGAGCAGCAGGTTCTCGTGCACCGTCATGGTCGAGAAGATCCGCCGCCCCTCGGGCACGTGGATGAGGCCCGCGGCGACGATGTCCCAGGGCTTCGCCCGCGTGAGATCGATGTCGCCCCACTGCACGGTGCCGCTCTGCGGGCGCACCAGTCCGGACAGCATGTTCATGGTCGTGGACTTGCCGGCGCCGTTGTTGCCGAGCAGGCAGACGATCTCGCCCTCGCGCACCTCGAAGCTGAGCTCCCGCAGCGCGTGCACGCGGCCGTAGTAGACGTCCGCGTCCCGGACGGTGAGCGAGCTCATGGGCGCTTCCCCTTCTTCTTCACGACGTCGCCGGACAGCAGCGACAGATCCACAGTGCCCGTCTGCAGCTTCGTGGCATCCAGCGGCTCGTCCTCGACGCCGAGATACGCCTCGATCACGATCGGATCGCTCTTGATCTGCTCGGGCGTGCCGACGGCGATCTCCTTGCCGTAGTTGAGCACCACGATGCGCTCGGCCAGCTCCATGATGAGGCCCATGTCGTGCTCGATGAGCACCACGGCGACGCCGAGGTCCCGGATGCGCCGGATGAGCTGGATGAGAGCCTGCTTCTCGTTGAAGTTGAGGCCCGCGGCGGGCTCGTCCAGCAGCAGCAGCTTCGGGCTGGTGGCCAGCGCCCTGGCGATCTCCACGCGGCGCTGCTCGCCGTACGGCAGCTGCGTCACATAGAGGTTCTCATCGCCGGTGAACCCGACGAAGTCCAGCCAGCCCCTGGCCTCCTGGGCGCAGGCGATCTCCGCCCTGCGGTAGCCGGGGGTGTGCAGGAACGTCGCCCAGAAGCCCTCCCGCAGGTTCGCGTGCATCGCGGTCTTCACGTTGTCGAGCACGGTCAGCTCGCGGAACAGCCGCAGGTTCTGGAACGTGCGCGCCATCCCCCACTTGGTCACCCGCGACGGCAGCACCCGGTAGAACCCGAAGCTCTGCAGCAGAACCACCAGGCGCAGCCTCCGCCAGAATCCGGGCGCCTCGCGCACGATGTCGTGGCCGTTGAAGACGACGGAACCCGACGTCGGCAGGTAGAACCCCGAGATGCAGTTGAACGCGCTGGTCTTGCCGGCGCCGTTCGGTCCGATCACGGCGAGGATCTCACCCTCCTGCACGGAGAAGCTGAGCCCGTCGACGGCCTTCACACCGCCGAACTGCAGGCGCAGGTCCGTGACCTCCAGCAGCGCACTCATCGGCCCTCCTCCTCGTCCGCGGCGATCTCGGGCGCGACCGGCGCCGCGTCCTCCTCGACCGGCACCGGCGCGAGGAACCCCTGCGTCGGCGGCGGCACGGGGCGGCGCTTCTTCAGCCACGGCAGGATGGCCGTGGACGGCCAGAGGCCGGACGGACGGAACAGCATGACGACGACGAGCAGGATGCCGAAGATGAGGAATCGCCACTCGGAGAAGTCGCGCAGCAGCTCCGGTGCCAGCGACACGAACAGCGCGCCGATGATCACGCCGGGGGTGGATCCCATGCCGCCGAGCACCACCGCCATCAGGATGAGCGCGGAGTAGAGGAACTGGAAGCTGTTCGGGCTGATCGCGCTGAGATGCGTGGCCATGAGCTGTCCGGCCACACCGGCCCAGATCGCCCCGATGATGTACGCCGAGATCTTCGCGAGGTACGTGTTGATGCCCATCGCCTCGGCGGCGTCCTCGTCGTCGCGGACGGCCTTCCAGGCCCGGCCCATCTTGCCCTTCGCGAGCCGGCCGGCGCCGATCACGCCGACGAGCACCACGATCGCGGCGACGAAGTAGTAGAACAGCACGCGCTCCGGGAACTCGATCCCGCCGATCGTCAGGCCGTCGTCGAAGCTCCAGCCTCCGAAGCTCCAGGTCGGGATGCCGTGGATGCCGGAGGGACCGCCCGTGATCTTGAGGTTGTTGGCAGTGATCCGGATGATCTCCCCGAAGCCGAGCGTCACGATCGCGAGGTAGTCGCTGCGCAGGCGCAGCGTCGGGGCGCCGATGATGACGCCCGCCACGATGCAGCAGAGGATCGTCGCCGGCAGCGCCGCCCACATGGGCAGACCGAGGACGGTGGTGAGGATGCCGGACACGTAGGCGCCGACGGCGAAGAAGGCGATGTATCCGAGGTCGAGCAGGCCGGCGTAGCCGACGACGACGTTCAGGCCCATGCACAGCATCACGTAGATGAGCGCGCTCGTCGCGATCGACATCGTGTAGCGGGACGCGTCGATGAACGGGAGCACGGCGAGGAGCACGATGCACAGCCCGCCGAGCGCGCGCAGGAAGCCCTGCTGGGAGGACAGCACGCCGCGAGGGGCCGCGGGGCGGTCGAACAGCGGTGAGGGCGCGCGCAGCTTCGCATCGCGCAGCGCCGCGGTCACGGAGCCGGGGGTCACGGTGCCGGACATGTCACATCCTCTCGACGACGCGGGCGCCGAGCAGCCCCGTCGGTTTGAAGGTGAGGAACAGGATCAGGAACGCGAACGAGAAGACGTCCCGCCACTCGCCGCCGAACCAGGCCGAGCCGAACGACTCGAGCAGGCCCAGCAGCAGCCCGCCGAGCATGGCGCCGTAGAGGTTGCCGATGCCGCCGATGACGGCCGCCGTGAACGCCTTGAGGCCGATGATGAAGCCCATCAGGAAGTCGATCGACCCGTAGTAGGCGCCGGCCATGACGCCGGCGGCTCCGGCCAGGGCGGATCCGATGAAGAACACGGTCGCGATCACGCGGTTCACGTTGATGCCCATGAGCTGCGCGCCCTGCGGGTCCAGCGCGATCGCGCGCATGGCCCTGCCCTGCCGGGTGCGCTCGACGATGTGCGCGAGCACGAGCATGAGTCCGGCGGCGATGATGACGAGGACGATCTGGGCGGGGGTGATCCGCATGCCGAGGACGTCGAAGCCGGCGGACTCCAGGCGCACCGGGAAGGCCTCAGGGTTCGGGCCGAAGATCTGCCGCACGGCGTACTCGAGCGTGAACGAGACGCCGATCGCGGTGATCAGCACGGCCAGGCGCGGGCTCTTGCGCAGCGGACGATACGCGATGCGCTCGATCGCGACCCCGATGAGTCCGGTCATGACCATCGACAGCAGCAGGATCACGAGCAGCAGCGGGATCGAGGTCTCGTTCGAGATCCCGAAGGCCGAGAGTGTGGCGAAGCCGGCGAACGCGCCGAGCATGTAGATGTCGCCGTGCGCGAAGTTGAGCAGCTTGATGATCCCGTAGACCATGCTGTACCCGAGCGCGACGAGGGCGTAGAACGAGCCCACGATGAGGCCGTTCCAGATGAGTTGCATCACGGAGGATGTCCTTTCCGGGGGCTGCGACGACCACGGCGCGGGCGGTCACGAGGACCGCCCGCGCGAGCGGGTCAGCCCTGCAGGTCGTCCTTGAGGACGAACTGGCCGGTCGCGGGATCGATCGAGACGATCACGAAGCCGCCGCCGGAGCGGGTGTGGTCGGGCATGAACGTGAGCGGACCGGCGAGGGTCGGGAAGTCCTTGAGGCCTTCCAGCGCCTTGACGACGGCGTCGAAGTCCGTGCCCTTGGCCGTCTTCATCGCCTCGGCCATGACCTTGACCGCGTCGTAGGACTGCGTCGAGTACGGGCCGGGCGCCGCCCCGGCCAGCTTCTTGTAGTCGGCGATCCACTTGTCGGCGCCCTTGAGCATGTCCGGCGTCTGCGTGAAGGTGCCGAGCACGTTCTCGGTGTAGCCCTTGCCGGCGATCTCCGCGAACTTCGCGTCGACCGATCCGTCGCCGACCAGGAACGTGCCGGAGAAGCCGGCGTCCTTGGACTGGCGCGCGATCAGGCCGCCCTCCTGGTAGTAGCCGGTCCAGTAGACGAGCTCGGGCTTGGCGTCGGCGAGCTGGGTCGCGACCGCCGAGTAGTCGTTCTCGCCGGGGGTGATGACCGCGTTGAAGTCCACCGTGAGCCCGGCATCCTTCGCCTGCTGCGCGAACGAGTCCGCGAGGTCCTTCGAGTAGGCGGTCGCGTCGTTGATCGCCGCCACCGTCTTCACGCCCGACTTCTGCGCGTACTTCACCGCGGCCTGGGCCTGCTGAGTGCCCGTGCCGTTGATGAGGAACACGCCCGGCAGCTTCTGCTTGACGAGCTCGTTCGAGTTCGCCGCGGGGATCACCATCGGGACCTTCGCCTCGTTGAAGATCGGGAGGGTGGGCAGCGTTGCGCCCGAGCAGTAGCCGCCCACCGAGGCGACGACGCCATCGGTGACGAGCTTGTTGGCGGCGGCGACTGCGGTCGTCGCGTCGCATGCGTCGTCCTGCACCTCGAGCTCGAGCTTGCGCCCGTCGATGCCGCCGTCGGCGTTGATCTCGTTGATGGCGAGCTGTGCGCCGTTCTTCATGTAGTTGCCGAACGCCGACTCGCTGCCGGAGAACGGGGCGAGCATGCCGAGCTTGATCGGTCCCGACCCGCCTTCGGCGCCGCCCGTGGCGCCGCCTCCCGCGAGGCCGCCCGAACAGCCGGCGGTGAGGATGAGGGCGCCGGCCGCCGCGACGACGGAGAGGGCGCGCAGCGCGCGCGTGGTTCGAGTGTGCATGTGAGGGCCTCCTGGATGCGTCATTGCATTCGCGATTGATACCGTGTGACACATTACTCAATCGGCGCGCGCAGGGGAAGCCCGCTCGGGCTCAGTCCTCCGCGCGTCCGCTCCACACACCCCCGACGTGCCCGATGTGCCGACGCATGAGCGCCTCCGCACCCGCGCCGTCCCCGGCAACGAGCAGGTCGACCAGTTCCGCGTGCTCGCGCGCCGTCGGCATGAGCGTGTCGGAGTCGGCGAGGCGGACCAGCCCGACCAGCCGGGTCTGCTGGCGGAGCTCGCGCACCGTCTCGACCAGCTTCTGGTTCCCGGTGACCGCGAGGATGCGCAGGTGGAACGCCGTGTCCGCCTCCAGGTACTCCTCGAACTGACGCTCCTGCCCCGCGGCGACGATCCGGTCGGCGAGCACGCGGAGCTCCTTCTCCAGTGCCGCATCGATCGCCCCGGCGATCCGGCGCATGGGCGGCGCCTCCAGCAGCAGGCGCACATCCGTGAGCTGGTTCAGCTCCTCCGGCGAGACCTCGGTGACCTCGAATCCGCGATTGCGGATCGGGCGCAGGAAGCCACGACGGGCGAGGTTGAGCATCGCCTCACGCACCGGCGTCGCGCTCACGCCGAAATCCCCAGCCAGCGTGGGCACGGTCAGCACCGCGCCCGGAGGCGTCTCCCCCGAGACGATCCGCGCCGCGATCATGCGCTCGACCTGCTCGCGCAGGCTCTCGGCGGGCACGAGAATGGAGCCGGCGCTCATGCGCTGCGCTCGTAGTGAAACGTCATACGGCACATGTTAGCGCCGGGCGTGCGATCATTGCCCGACGATCTCCCGTTCCGAATCGAGGTCCCATGCCGATCGAGTTCGCCCCCTCCCGGCGCTCCACCGTGGGGCTGGAATGGGAGCTCATGCTCGCGGATCCCGACACCGGGGATCTCGTCGGCCGGGCGCCCGAACTGCTGCACGATCTGGAGCACGCGAGCGCGGATGAGCGGCACACCGTCACCGGCGAGCTGCTGACCAACACGATCGAGGTCACCAGCGGGGTCGGATCCACGGTCGCCGCGGCCGTGGGCGACATCGCCGCGGCGATCGCCGCCGTGCGTGCCGCGACCGACCCCGCGGGCATCGAGCTGCTGTCCGCGGGCAGCCATCCCTTCGTGCAGTGGTACGACCAGAGCGTCACCGACAAGACCCGCTACCACTCGCTCATCGAGAAGACGCAGTGGTGGGGCCGCAACATGATGATCTGGGGCATCCACGTGCACATCGGCGTGGAGGATCGCGACAAGGTGCTGCCGATCATCGGTGCGCTGACCTCCTACCTCCCGCACCTGCAGGCGCTCGCCGCATCGAGCCCGTTCTGGGCGGGCGAGCGCACCGGGTACGCCTCGAACCGCGCACTCGTGTTCCAACAGCTGCCGACCGCGGGACTGCCCTGGCCGCTGCCCGACTGGGCGTCGTTCGAGGGCTACCTCGAAGACATGGTGCGCACCGGCGTGATGGCCGACGCCACCGAGGTGCGCTGGGACATCCGGCCCGCGCCGCGCTGGGGCACGATCGAGGTGCGGGCGTGCGACGGCATGTCCACGCTGCGCGAGCTCGCGGCCGTGGCCGCCGTCGCCCAGGTGCTCGTGGAGTCCTTCTCGCGCGACCTGGACGAGGGCCGCCCGCTGTCGGTGCTCGCCCCGTGGTTCCACCGCGAGAACAAGTGGCGTGCGGCGCGCTACGGCCTGGACGCCGAGGTCATCGTGACCCCCGAGGGAGCACAGCGCTCGGTGCGCGCCCACCTCGCCGAGGAGCTCGAGCGGCTGGCTCCGGTCGCCGCCGACCTGGAGTGCTCCGCCCAGTTCGGCGCCGTGGCGGACATCCTCGACAGCGGCGCGAGCTACGAACGTCAGATCGCGGTCGCCGATGCGACCGGCGGCGACCTGCACGAGGTCGTCGCACACCTCATCCGGGAGTTCCGCTCGGGGCCCGAGACGCTCTGAGAATGCTGGACGTCAGGCCGTCGCGGAGGCCGCGGTTCAGCCCTCGACGAGCTGCCGGGCGAGCCCCTCGTCCATCACGACGTCGGTGACCAGGCGCGCGCCGATCGCCGCGCGCAGCGACGGCAGCTTCTGCGCGCCCGCCACGACGCAGAACCGCCGCGCGACCCGGCGCAGCCGATCCAGCCCAGGGCCGGTCGCGCGCGCGTTCACGGCGATGTCCTTCCAGGTGCCGTCCGCGCGGAAGAACACCGTCGCCACGTCGCCGATGGCACGATCCTCGCGCAGGCTGCGATAGTCGTCCCGGCCCAGGTACCCGCCCACGTACACGCGGCTGGGCACATCGGCGCTCGGCGAGCCGACGCTGAACACTGCGAGGTCCATCTTCGCCTGCAGGTCGAGCACCCGCAGGGTGCTGCGCTCGCGCCACATCGCCTCGCGCGTGCGGGGATCGTCGAAGAACGCCGGCACCGGGAACTGCTGCACCTGCGCGCCGAACGCGGATCCGAAGCGCTGCAGGATCTCGCTGGTGTACTCCACACCGCTGGTGAGGGTGTTGCCCGCGCCGTTCAGCTGCACGATCGTGGTGCCGCGCGTCTCCTTCTGGCCGAGTGCACGGCTGACCGCGCTGATGGTCGACCCCCACGCGAGTCCGACCACCATGTTCGAATCGATGATCTGGGTCAGCAGCCGCCCCGCAGTGAGCGCGACGCGCTCCAGGCGCTCCACCTCGGTGACGCTCTCCGGCATCGGCACCACGTGCGCGGTCACCTGCAGACGGTCGTGCAGCTGATGCTCCAGCTCCCCCGCGAGCTCCAGCGGCGAGTTGATCCGGATGTCGACGAGGCCCACCTCGCGCGCATAGCTCAGCAGCCGCGAGACCGATGATCGGGAGGTGCCGAGCTCATCGGCGATCACGTCCATCGTCTTGTCCTGGAGGTAGTACAGCCGGGCCGCGGTGAGGGCGGAGACCGCCTTCGACTGGCGCTTCCGTTCAGCCATTTCGAGCCCCTCGCGTTTCGGTTCGACCGATTCTTGCACATTCGTGCATCGTTCTTGACCATACGGGCGGCTGGAGGAATGCTGTGAGAAATGCGGAAGGAGACGATGATGACCGACCACATCCACACCGCCCCGGAACGCCCCGAGGTGACCCAGGTCCGCGAGGCCGGACGCACCACGGTGCTCGTGATCGGCGGGGGGATCAACGGCATCTCCACGTTCCGGGATATCGCGCTGCAGGGAGTCGACGTCGTGCTCGTCGAGCGCGGGGACTTCGCCTCGGGGGCGTCTTCGGCCTCCAGCCACATGATCCACGGCGGCATCCGCTACCTCGAGAACGGCGAGTTCCGCCTCGTCAAGGAGTCGGTCACCGAGCGCAACGGCCTGATCAAGATCGCGCCGCACTACGTCAAGCCGCTCGAGACGACGATCCCGATCTACTCCACGTTCTCCGGGATCCTGTCGGCTCCGCTGCGCTTCCTCACGCACCGCTCGGGCAAGCCGCAGGAGCGCGGCGCCTTCCTCATCAAGGTCGGGCTGACGATCTACGACACGTTCTCCCGCGACGGCGGCAGCGTTCCGCGACACCGCTTCCTCGGGCGCAAGAAGTCCCTCGCCGAGCTGCCGGCCATGGATCCGAAGATCAAGTACACGGCGACCTACTACGACGCGTCGATGCACGACCCGGAGCGCCTCGCGCTGGACGTGCTGCAGGACGGCCGCAGCGCGCACCCCGGGGCGCGCGCGCTGAACTACGTCGAGGCGATCGGGCACGACGGCGACGCCGTGCTCGTGCGCGACCGGGAGAGCGGCACCGAGTTCGCCATCGCGGCGGACGTGGTCGTGAACACCTCCGGCCCGTGGACCGACCTGACCAACGAGGCGATGGGCGAGCTGACCCGCTTCATGGGCGGCACCAAGGGCTCGCACATCGTGCTGGACAACCCCGAGCTGCTCGCGGCCACGAAGGGGCGCGAGATCTTCTTCGAGCACTCCGACGGTCGCATCGTGCTGATCTACCCGCTCAAGGGCAAGGTCATGGTCGGCACGACCGACATCGACGCCGATCCGCGCGAGGTCCCGCTGTGCACCGAGGAGGAGATCGACTACTTCTTCGCCCTCGTGCACCACGTCTTCCCGGACATCGTGGTGAACCGCGAGCAGATCGTCTACCGGTTCAGCGGGATCCGACCGCTCCCCCGGCATGAGGACACCGCGCCCGGCTTCGTCTCCCGCGACTACCGCGTCGAGGTGGACGAGAGCCACGCCGTGCCGCACCTCAGCCTCGTCGGCGGGAAGTGGACGACGTTCCGCGCGCTCGGCGAGTCGCTCTCCGACAAGATCCTGGAGCTGCTCGGTCGCGCCCGGGTCGTGTCGACCCTCGGTCGTGCGATCGGCGGCGGCAGGGAATACCCGCAGAGCGACGCGGCACGCGCGGCCTGGATCGCCCAGCACCTCCCCGGCGCCGGAGAGCGCGCCGAGCCGCTGCTCACGCGGTACGGCACGCGTGCCGCCGAGGTGTGGCAGTTCGTCGAGGAGGGACCGGATGCGCCGCTCGCCGGCGGCCAGCTCTCCACCCGCGAACTCGAATGGATGGTGCACAACGAGCTGATCGTGCGCCTCGAGGACGTCATCCTGCGCCGCACCAGCCTCGCCTTCACCGGCGACGTCACCGAGGAGATCCTCGAGGAGGTCGCCGAGGCGCTGGCCCCGCTGAAGGGCTGGGACCGCGCCCGCGCCGCACGTGAGGTCGAGCTGACCCGGGACCTGCTCAACACCCGGCACGGACTGTCCCTCGCCGCCCACAGCCACGGGTAGCGAGGTTCCACCGCCGCCCTCATCGGCGTCCACTCAGAACACCGCATCGGCAGAGGGGCCGATGCTCTGCGAAAGGTCAATGACGACATGCCTGATGTGAATATGGGCCTCTACTTCCTGTCTGAAGTGGTCGGCACGGCGATGCTGCTGCTGCTCGGCTGCGGTGTGGTCGCCAACGTCGCCCTCGTGAAGAACAAAGGCTTCAACGGAGGCTTCCTGATGGTCAACTGGGGATGGGGCCTGGCGGTCTTCGCCGGCGTCCTGGTCTCCGCCTACTCCGGTGCGATCCTGAACCCCGCCGTGGGGATCGGCCTGTTCGTGCAGCACCTGCTCGACCCCGCCAAGGGGATCGACTTCTCGCACTTCGCCGTGGCCACCGCCGCCGAGCTCATCGGCGCCATCATCGGCGCGGTCCTCTGCTGGATGGCGTACAAGCAGCACTTCGACGAGGAGCCGGAGCCCGCCAACAAGCTCGGCGTCTTCTCGACGGGTCCCGCGATCCGCTCGTACGGCTGGAACCTCATCACCGAGATCATCGGCACCTTCGTCCTGGTATTCGTGATCTTCGCCTTCGCCGACTACGGCGACGTCAAGATCGGCACCCCGGGCGGCCTCGGCGCGCTCTCGGCACTCCCCGTCGCCCTCGTCGTGGTCGCCATCGGCGCCTCGCTCGGCGGCCCGACCGGATACGCGATCAACCCTGCCCGTGACCTCGGCCCGCGCATCGCCCACGCGATCCTGCCGATCAAGGGCAAGGGCTCGAGCGACTGGGCCTACTCGTGGGTGCCGGTCGTCGGCCCCCTGATCGGCGGAACCATCGCCGCGCTCCTCTCCCCGGTGCTGCTGCACCTCGCCCACTGACACGAACCGCTATTCAAAGGAGAACTGCACATGGCTGACTACGTCATCGCCATCGATCAGGGCACGACCTCGAGCCGCGCCATCATCTTCGACCGCAAGGGCAGCATCATCGCCACCGGTCAGAAGGAGCACGAGCAGATCCTGCCGCAGGCCGGCTGGGTCGAGCACGACGCCGCCGAGATCTGGGCCAACGTCCAGGAGGTCATCGGCCTCGCCCTGACCCGCGCCCACCTGACCCGTCACGACATCGCCGCGGTCGGCATCACCAACCAGCGCGAGACCGCCGTCGTCTGGGACAAGACCACCGGCAAGCCGGTCTACAACGCGATCGTCTGGCAGGACACCCGCACGCAGCCGATCGTCGACCGCCTCGCGGCCGACGGCGGCGTGGAGCGATTCAAGCCGATCGTCGGCCTGCCGCTGGCGACGTACTTCTCCGGCACCAAGATCGCGTGGATCCTGGAGAACGTCGAGGGCGCGCGCGAGAAGGCCGAGGCCGGCGACCTGCTGTTCGGCACGACCGACTGCTGGGTGCTGTGGAACCTCACCGGCGGTGTGGACGGCGGCGTGCACGCGACCGACGTCACCAACGCCTCGCGGACCATGTTCATGGACCTCGAGACGCTGCAGTGGCGCGACGACATCCTCGAGGCCTTCGGCGTGCCGAAGTCGATGATGCCGTCGATCCGCTCGTCGTCCGAGGTGTACGGCGCGGCCGAGGACTCGTCGCTGCTGCGCGAGACCCCGATCGCCGGCATCCTGGGCGACCAGCAGGCCGCGACCTTCGGCCAGGCGGCGTTCAACGCCGGTGAGAGCAAGAACACCTACGGCACGGGCTGCTTCCTGATCTTCAACACGGGCGAGGACATCGTCCACTCGAAGAACGGGCTGCTCACCACCGTCGGCTACAAGCTCGGCGACGGCCCGACGCACTACGCGCTGGAGGGCTCGATCGCGGTCACCGGATCCCTCATCCAGTGGCTGCGCGACCAGCTCGGCATCATCGACTCCGCCCCCGAGGTGGAGGAGCTGGCCCGCCAGGTCGACGACAACGGCGGGGTGTACATCGTTCCGGCGTTCTCGGGCCTGTTCGCGCCGTACTGGCGTCCGGACGCCCGCGGCGCGATCGTCGGCCTCACCCGCTACGCGAACAAGAACCACATCGCTCGCGCGGCGCTCGAGGCGGTGGCGTTCCAGACCCGCGACGTGCTGGACGCGGTCAACGCCGACGCCGGGGTGGACCTCACCGAACTCAAGGTGGACGGCGGCATGGTCGCGAACGACGCGCTCATGCAGTTCCAGGCCGACGTGCTGGGCGTGCCGGTGGTGCGCCCCGTGGTCGCCGAGACCACGGCCCTCGGGGCGGCGTACGCGGCCGGTCTCGCGGTCGGGTTCTGGTCCGGCCTGGAGGACCTGTCCGCGAACTGGCAGGAGGACAAGCGCTGGGAGCCGTCGATGGACGTCGCCGAGCGCGACCGCCTGCTGCGGCTGTGGCACAAGGCCGTCACCAAGTCGATGGACTGGGTCGACGACGACGTGAAGTGACCTGACGAGAAGGGGCCCGGAGGAGCATTCCCCCGGGCCCCTTCCCCGTGCCTCGATACGCGAGACTCCACTTTTCGGGTGAGACTCCACGCCTGACGCGTGGTCTCACCCGAAAAGTGGAGTCTCGCGGTCTGCGGCGCGGCGGCAGGGGCGGCGGCGGTGCGGCTCGCGGCGCGATCAGCGCGCCGCGGCGGGGTGAGGCTCCTCAGCGTCAGTTCTTGCCGAAGAGCTTCTGGATCTCCGCCATGTCGGCCTCGGTCGGCGCCTTCTGCCCGCCCAACCCGAAGCCGGTGCCGGTCGCGGCCTGGGCCGTGGCGAGCCCGCTGTTCTCCGCGGCGCGCTTGGCCGGGTTGCCCGAGCGGGATCCGGAGCTCTTGCCCTTCTTGCCGCGCTTCGACGACGCACCCGGGCGCCCCATCCCCCCCATCGGCCCCATGCCGGGGATGTTGGGGGTGCCGCCGCGCGCGACGGTCTTCATCATCTTCGCGGCCTGGTCGAAGCGCTGCACCAGCTGGTTCACGTCGGTCACGGTCATCCCGGAACCGCGCGCGATGCGCAGCCGCCGCGATCCGTTGAGCACCTTGGGGTTGCGGCGCTCGCCCGGCGTCATCGAGCGGATGATGGCCTCGGTGCGGTCGATCTCGCGCTCGTCGAAGTCCTCGAGCTGCTGCTTCATCTGCCCCATGCCCGGGAGCATCCCGAGCATCTTCTTCATAGACCCCATCTTCTTCAGCTGCTGCATCTGCTCGAGGAAGTCCTCCAGCGTGAAGGTCTCGGTGGCGAGCTTCTCGGCGACCTTGAGCGCCTCGGCCTCGTCGAACGCGTTCTGCGCCTGCTCGATGAGGGTGAGGATGTCGCCGAGGTCGAGGATCCGGCTCGCCATGCGGTCGGGGTGGAACGGCTCGAGGTCGCCGAGACCCTCGCCCGTGGAGGCGAACATGATCGGACGCCCCGTGACCGAGGCGACGGACAGCGCGGCACCGCCGCGGGCGTCGCCGTCGAGCTTGGAGAGCACGACGCCGGTGAAGTCGACGCCGTCCTGGAACGCCTTGGCGGTGTTGACCGCGTCCTGACCGATCATCGCGTCGATGACGAACAGCACCTCGTCCGGATCCACCGCGGTGCGGATGTCGGAGGCCTGCTTCATGAGCTCGGCGTCGACGCCGAGGCGGCCCGCCGTGTCGATGATGACGATGTCGTGCTGCTGGCGACGGGCGTGCTCGACGCCGTCACGCGCCACGCGCACCGGGTCGCCGACGCCGTTGCCGGGCTCCGGCGCGAAGATCGTGGCGCCGGCCTGCTCGGCGACGACGGTCAGCTGGGTGACCGCATTCGGGCGCTGCAGGTCGGCGGCGACGAGCAGCGGAGTGTGCCCCTCGCCCTGCAGCTGCTTGGCCAGCTTGCCCGCGAAGGTGGTCTTTCCGGATCCCTGCAGGCCCGCGAGCATGATCACGGTCGGCGGGTTCTTCGCGAACTGGAGCCGGCGCTGCTCGCCGCCGAGGATCGCGATGAGCTCCTCATTGACGATCTGCACCACCTGCTGCGCCGGGTTCAGCGCCTTGTTCACCTCGTCGCCGAGGGCGCGCTCACGCACCTTCGCGGTGAAGTCCTTGACCACGGGCAGCGCCACGTCGGCGTCCAGCAGCGCGCGGCGGATCTCGCGGACGGTGCCGTCGACGTCGGAAGCGGTCAGCTTGCCCTTCGTGCGCAGATTGCGGAAGGTCTCGGTGAGCCGATCGGAGAGCGTGCTGAAAGTAGCCATGGTGCTGCAATTCTACGTGAGCGGATCCCCACCCGCGTAGCACGCTCAGCCCCAGTGCAGGTCGGCGATCCTCGGCAGCGCGTGCTGCAGCTGCGCGAGCGGGGAACCGTGCCCCGCGCCGCCCTCGGCCCAGACCCGCAGCGAGGAGAGGACGGCCACCGCGTAGCCCGCGCCCAGCACGTCCGCGCGGATCCGCTCGACGCCCGCACCGCGGGCCGCCGCGGCCAGCGCGGCCGCGAGCCGCCCCTGGCGCAGGGCGGACTCCCGCTGCAGCTCCTCCTCCAGGCCCATCGCCCCGGCGTTGCCGAACGCGAGCGCCAGCGGATCCGGCTCCAGCCCCTCCAGGATCGCCGAAAGCACCGCCGTGATCGTGGCGGGGTCGCCTCCCGCGCCGGGAACGGCCAGCGCGGCGACCGCGCGATCGATCCGCTCGTCCAGTCCCGACCAGAGCACGTCGCTCTTGGAGGAGAAGTAGTTGAAGAAGCTCGACCGGCTCACTCCGGCGCGCTGCGCGATCCCCGCGATCGAGGTGCCCTCATAGCCGAATTCGAGGAACAGTTCGCACGCCGCCTCGGCGATCGTCTCGCGCGAGGAGACGCGGGGGCGGCCGACGCCGCGGGCAGGGGTGGTCACCCCGACACCGTATCGCGCAGCCCGCTCCGCGCGATTTCCCCCCTATTATTGAACCGCATACAACAACTCGATCAGAAGGATCGGTCATGCTCGACATCCAGACGGTAGGCCTCTCCCCCGACCTCATCCCGTACCTCGAGGGATGGGACCTGCAGCGCCGCGTCCACGCCGACGTCGTGGCCGGGGCGCGCCCCGACACGCTCCTGCTCCTGGAGCACGAGGCCGTGTACACGGCCGGCAAGCGCACCGAGCCGCAGGAGCGCCCGCAGGACGGCACGCCCGTGGTCGACGTCGACCGCGGCGGCAAGATCACCTGGCACGGCCCGGGACAGCTCGTCGGCTATCCGATCGTGCGCCTGCCCGAGCCCATGGATGTGGTGGCGCACGTGCGCCGACTGGAGCGGCTGCTGATCGACGTGCTGCGCCCGCTGGGCGTGGACGGGTACCAGGTCGAGGGCCGCAGCGGCGTGTGGGTGCGCCGCCCGCTCAGCGAGGACAAGGTCGCCGCGATCGGCGTGCGCGTGCAGCAGGGCGTGACGATGCACGGCTTCGCGATCAACTGCGACAACACGCTCGCGGGCTTCCGCGGCATCATCCCCTGCGGGATCACGGACGCCGGCGTCACCACCGTGAGCGAGGTGGTCGGCCGCGAGGTCTCCCCCGCCGACATCGTCGACGCCGTGTCCGCGGCTTTCGCCGCCGAGTACGCGGCGGTGGCCGCATGAGCGCCGCCCCCGAGGGACGCAAGCTGCTGCGCCTGGAGATCCGCAACGCGCAGACCCCCATCGAGCGCAAGCCCGAATGGATCAAGACCAAGGCGAAGATGGGCCCGGAGTACACGGCGCTGCATTCGCTGGTCAAGGACGAGGGCCTGCACACCGTCTGCCAGGAAGCCGGCTGCCCGAACATCTTCGAGTGCTGGGAGGACAGGGAGGCGACCTTCCTGATCGGCGGCTCGCAGTGCACCCGCCGCTGCGACTTCTGCCAGATCGACACCGGCAAGCCCGCGGACTACGACACCGACGAGCCGCGGCGCGTGGCCGAGAGCGTGCAGCAGATGGGGCTCCGCTACGCGACGGTGACGAGCGTCGCGCGCGACGACCTGCCCGACACCGGCGCGTGGCTGAACGCGGAGACCGTGCGGAGGATCCACGAGCTCAACCCGAACACCGGCGTCGAGCTGCTGGCCAACGAGCACAACGCCGACCCCGCCTTCCTGGGGCAGATCTTCGACGCGCGTCCCGAGGTGTTCGCGCACAACGTCGAGACGGTGCCGCGGATCTTCAAGCGGATCCGTCCCGCCTTCACCTACGAGCGCTCGCTCAGCGTGATCACGCAGGGCCACGAGGCCGGTCTCATCACGAAGTCGAACCTCATCCTCGGCATGGGCGAGGAGCCGGAGGAGGTCGTCCAGGCGCTGCAGGATCTGCACGACGCCGGCTGCGACATCATCACGATCACCCAGTACCTGCGGCCCACCCCGCGTCACCTGCCCGTGTCGCGCTGGGTCAAGCCCGACGAGTTCGTCGGGTTCAAGCAGGAGGCCGAGCGGATCGGGTTCCTCGGCGTGCTCGCGGGCCCGCTGGTGCGCTCGTCGTACCGCGCCGGGCGGCTCTGGGCGCAGTCGATGATCTCGAAGGGCCGGGAGATCCCGCCGCACCTCGCGCACATCGCGGAGAGCGCCGACCTGGGCTACGCCCAGGCGGTCTGACCCCGCGGCGGACGGCCCTGAGCGAAGGACTCAGCGGCCGTTCCCCCGCCGGTTCCTGAGCGAGGAGCGCACCGGATCGTCCCCCGCCGGTTCCCGAGCGAGGAGCGCAGCGCCCGTTCCCCGGCCGGTTCTTGAGCGAGGAGCGCAGCGACCGTTCCCCCGCCGGTTCCTGAGCGAGGAGCGCAGCGACGAGACGAAGGACGCTCAGTCGGCGCTCATGACCGACAGCACAGAGCCGTCGGATCCGAAGTTCACCAGCAGCACGTCGTCGTCGCCGTCGGAGTCCAGGGCGTACTCGAGCACGGCGAACGGCTCGCTGCCCCCGTGCTCGTCCACGAGCAGGGTCATGCTCATCAGCCGGAGCGAGCGGATGATGTCGACGGCCGCGTCGCCGCTCACGTCGACGAGGTAGTCGGTCAGCTCGTCGCCGTACTCCTCCTGCTGCTGCAGGATGTACTCGGTGACCTCGCTGGTGCGGTCGTCCACCTCGGCGAGCATGCCGCGGCGGGCCTTGTCGTCGATCGCCTCGAGGCCCGAGACGAAGGCCGCGGCGATGTCGAGCGACTCCCGGGAGACGTCCTCCTGGTCGGGCGCGGTGAGATCCACGGTGAGCGCATGGTCGCGGAACTCCACCGTCTCGGACCAGAAGATCGATCCGTCCGGTCCCGAGGACAGCAGTCCGAAGAAGTCGTGTTCGATCGCCATATCGCTATGAAACCAGCCTTGCGCGCCCGACGGTAGTCCGCCCGGCGTGTGCCGGGGATCGGTGCGGATCAGGATCCGACAAGGGCCTGCACGAACACATGCGGGGTGAAGCCGGTGAGGTCGTCGATGCCCTCGCCCTGGCCGAGGAGCTTCACCGGGATGCCGGTGCGCTCCTGCACGGCGAGCACGAATCCGCCCTTCGCGGAGCCGTCGAGCTTCGTGAGCACGAGGCCCGTGACGCCGGCGTGCTCGAGGAACGCCTCGGCCTGCAGCACGCCGTTCTGCCCCGTCGTCGCATCCAGCACGAGCAGCACCTCGCTGATCGGCGCCTGCTTCTCCACGACCCGGCGGATCTTGGAGAGCTCGTCCATCAGCCCGCCCTTGGTGTGCAGGCGGCCCGCGGTGTCGATGATGACGATCTCGGTGCCGTTGCTCTTCGCGTACTCCACGGTCTGGAAGGCTACGGACGCGGGATCCTGTCCGTGCTGCTGCGGACGGACGATCGCCGCGCCCGCGCGCTGCGCCCAGGTGCCGAGCTGCTCAACGGCGGCGGCGCGGAAGGTGTCGGCCGCGCCGACCACGACGGAGCGCTGATAGCCGCGCAGGAACTTGGTGAACTTGCCGATGGTCGTCGTCTTGCCCACGCCGTTCACCCCGACGACCAGCACGACGGCCGGGCGCTCGGTGAGCTTGAGGGTCGTGTCGAACTTCGCGAAGTGCTCCTCGAGGGTCTCGCGGAGCATGCGCTGCAGGTCCTTCGGGTCGGTGGTGCGGTAGCGCTCCACCTTCTCCCGCAGCTCGTCGACGAGGCGCTCGGTGATGTCGGGCCCGAAGTCGGCCGTGATCAGCGCGGTCTCGAGGTCGTCCCAGGTGTCGTCGTCGATCGTGGGCTTGACGAACATGCCGCGCAGCGCGCGACCGAGGGACCAGGACTTCTCCGCCATGCCCCCAGCCTAGGGGGACGGACGGCGCGGATCCGGCGTGTTCGCCGAGGGCGCGCGAGCCGGGGTCAGGCGACGACGGCCGCCCGGTCGCCGACGCGCTGGCCCACCACCGCCGAGACGCCGTCCTGGCGCATCGAGACGCCGTACAGGGCGTCCGCGATCTCCATGGTGCGCTTCTGATGCGTGATCACGAGTAGCTGCGAGCTGGCGCGGAGCTGCTCGAACACGGTGAGCAGGCGCCCGAGGTTCGCGTCGTCGAGCGCCGCCTCGACCTCATCGAGGATGTAGAAGGGGCTGGGACGGGCCTTGAAGATCGCCACGAGCAGGGCGACCGCCGCGAGCGACCGCTCCCCGCCGGAGAGCAGCGAGAGGCGCTCGATCTTCTTGCCGACCGGGCGCACCGCGACCTCGATGCCCGTGGTGAGCAGATCGTCGGGGTTCGTCAGCGAGATGCTGCCCGCACCGCCCGGGAACAGCAGCGGGAACACCTCGCCGAAGGCCTGCCGGGTGTCCTCGAACGCCGCCGCGAAGATCGACTGCATCCGCTCATCGAGGTCGGCGATGATCGTCAGCAGGTCCTGTCGGGTCTTGGTGAGGTCGGCGAGCTGCTCGGTGAGGAACGCGTGCCGCTGCTCCAGCGCGGCGAACTCCTCCAGGGCGAGCGGGTTGACCCGCCCCAGCTGGGCGAGCTTGCGCTCGGCCTCCTGCAGGCGACGCTGCTGGATCCGCCGGTCGAAAGGGATCCCGGTCGGGTCGGGCTCGGATCCGGTCTCGTCTGCCGCCGCGACGAGGTCGTCGGGCTCGGCCGCGGAGACGAGGACATCGCGGGGAACCAGCTGATCCGGACCATATTCCGCAACGAGAATATCTTCGTCCAGGGCGAGCTCCGATTGCACGCGCTCGAGCAGGCTGGTGAGGTGCAGCTTCTTCTCGTGGATCTGCAGCTCAAGACCGTGCACGCTCTCGGTGAGCCCGGCCAGGCGCTCGCGGATCGAGGCGTCCTGCCGGCGCAGCTCGCCCAGCTCCTCGTTCTGCGCGGATCGCGCGGACTCCGCCGCCGCCAGCGCGAGGCGCGCCTCGGCGACCGAGCGGTCCAGGGAATCGAGGATCCGGGGCAGCTCTGCGGCGACGCCGGAGGCGGTCTCGCGCTGGGCGCGCCGGATCACCGCACGACGGGCGGCCTCGGCGGCGGCCTCGCGCTCCCGCTCGCGCTGCCGTTCCAGCGACGACACCCGGGTCTGCGCCGCCCGCACGCGCTCCCGGAGCGTCTCGATGCCGAGACGGGCCTCCACCTCGGCCTCGCGGGCGGCCTCGAGAGCCTCCAGGAGTCCGTCGCGGGCGGAGGCGTCCAGCACCGGCCGCGGGGCGGCTTCGGCGTCGGCCAGGGCCGTCTTCGCGGTGTCCGCATTGCGCTCGGCGTCGGCCACGGCGGACTGCGCCTGGCCGAGTCCTGTCGCGAGGCGATCGCACTCGGCGATCGCGGACTCGTGCTGCACGGTGACGCGGTTGACCTGCTCGGTGTGCGCGGCCAGCGCGGCATCGTGCTCGCGCAGCGTGCGCAGCGCGTCGCGGGACGCCCGTCGCGCGGTCTCCAGCGTCTCCGCCCCGTCCTCGCGCGCCTCGCGCAGCGAGTCCACGACGACGCGCACCTCGCTGAGCCGATCCACGGCGGCGTCGCGCTCGGCCACGAGCTCTAGCCGCGACCGCTCCCCGCCAGATCCGGTGTGCAGGGTGTGCGCGGTGAGCACCTCGCCCGCACGGGTCACGATCGTGAGCGGAACGCCCGACACCGCGACGGCCGCGGCGTGCGCGGAGCGTGCGGCGGACAGGTCGTCCACGACCACCACGTGCGAGAGCACGCCCAGGATCCCCGCCGGTGCGGTGACGACGGCACGGGCCAAGGTCGCCCCGGCGATGCCCGCGTCGGCGACGGCGGACGCCGCGCCCTCGGCGATCACGATGTCGTACGCTCCGGCCGCGTCCCCGGTCTCCGCGAGGGCGAACGCCGCGGCGACGTCGTCGACGAGGACGCCCTCGGCGAGCGGGCCGAGCACCGCCGCGATCGCGGCTTCGTACCCGGGCTTCACCTGCACGGCATCGCCCACGAGCCCTCGCACTCCCGCATGACCGGCGGCGACGATCTCGGCCGCGCCGCCGGTGACCGCGATCGCGCTGCCCAGCGCCGCGGCCTTCGCCGTGAGGGCTTCCGACTCGCGCTCGACCGCGTGCAGGCGCTCGCGCAGCCCCTCCAGCTCGGTCTCGGCGGCGACGGCCCGGGCCTGGGCGCGCTCGTAGGCCTCCGCGTGCTCGGCGGCGGTCCCCTCCGGAGCCTCGCCGTCTTCGATCCGCTCGCGCGCCGCGGCGGCGTCGCGGCGGCGCTGATCGGCCGCGTCGAGGGCGTTCTGCTGCCGCAGCACCGCGCCGCGTACCGCCGCCAGCGCGGAGGCGGCGGCCTCGGCCTGCCCGCGCAACGTGGTCAGGCGCATGTCGTGCGCCGAGACGAGCGCGCTCTGCTCGGCGATGTCGACGTCGAGCGCATCGAGTTCGGCGCGCGCCTCGGCGACCCTCCTGGTCGCCTCCTGCGCGACATCCTGCGCTCGGCCGATCCCCGAGGAGATCTCCTCGACCTCGTCCTTCGCCTCGTCGATGGTCGTCTGCGTCACGGTCACGGCGGTCACGGCGGCGTCGTCGTCCTCGGAGCCGAGCAGGGCGAGCCGCTGGTTCGCGAGGGTGAACAGGCCGCGCATGCGCTCCTGCACCTGCTCCAGCCCGAACGCCACGCGGCGCGCCTCGTCGACGGCGGCGGAGTTCTGCAGCGCCTCGAGCCGGGTGACCTCGGCCCGGATGCGATCGCCCTGCTCGCTCAGCACCACGCGCTCGGCGTGGCGCTCGTGCTCGTTGCGGGTGTGGTCGGCGAGTGCCGTGCGCAGGCTCACCACGTCGTCGGCGAAGATCCGGGCCTTGGCGTCGCGCACCACGGCGGCGATCGTCTGCGCCTCGCGGGCGATCTCGGCCTGACGCCCGAGCGGCTTCAGCTGGCGGCGGATCTCCCCCGCCAGGTCGCTGAGTCGCGTGAGGTTGGTCTCCATGGCGTCGAGCTTGCGGAGGGTCTTCTCCTTGCGACGCCGGTGCTTGAGGATCCCTGCGGCCTCCTCGATGAAGCCGCGGCGGTCCTCGGGCGAGGCCTGCAGCACGGTGTCGAGACGCCCCTGGCCGACGATGACGTGCATCTCGCGCCCGAGGCCGGAGTCGCTGAGCAGCTCCTGCACGTCGAGCAGCCGGCAGCCCTCGCCGTTGATCGCGTACTCGCTGGATCCGTTGCGGAACAGCGTGCGGCTGATCGTGACCTCGGCGTACTCGATCGGCAGCGCCCCGTCGCTGTTGTCGATGGTGAGCTGCACCTCGGCGCGCCCGAGCGGGCCGCGCGTGGACGTGCCGGCGAAGATGACGTCCTCCATCTTGCCGCCGCGCAGGGTCTTCGCTCCCTGCTCGCCCATGACCCAGGCGAGCGCGTCGACGACGTTCGACTTCCCGGATCCGTTCGGCCCGACGATGCAGGTCACGCCCGGTTCGAAGGCGAACGTGGTCGGCTGAGCGAAGGACTTGAACCCCTTGAGGGTCAGGCTCTTCAGGTGCATGGGCACGCTCGACGATCGGCGGAGGTCACGGCCTCTACGCTATCGCGGCCGCTGCGCACCCCAGCGCGGGAAACGCCCGAGGTTCAGGGATTTCTGAGAAGAGTCTTGACGTCGGCTGTGAGCCTGGGCTAGCGTGGCAGGCCTTGAGCCGAGAGAGGAGGTCGCCGAGATGATGACCAATCGCATTGCATTCACCCCGTTCCGTGGCATCGATGCGCTTTCGGCGACGTCTGTCGGCCGCTGGACGCGTCGCACCGCATAGCGGGCGCATCCGCCCCGGCCTGACGCCGGCCTGACGCTTCGCGCGTCGGCGATCCGCGACCCTCGGGTCGCCGCTGATCGCCCCACCCGATCCGGGATGCCGAGCGTCCGGGATCCCCGCCGATCCGGACATCCCGTCCTGGATCCGCCTCCCCCTCCCGTGACCCGTCGCGGCGTCCCACCGGGCGACCGCGCCGTGGTGCGGACCCGCCTTCCGGCACGACCAACGAAAGCGATCACCGTGAACGCCGCATTGCACGCCTCGCCTCCCACCGAGTCGAGGCAGAGCGCTCTCCCCGAGCGCACCCTGTCCATCCCGCTCCCCCGTGAGGAGGAGCTCCGAAACCTGTCGCTCTCGCAGCGGCTGGCGCTGCGCGTCGCGCTGCGCCTCCTCGTCCGGGCCCGGTCCGCGGCACCGGACCGGGCCCGCGAGGCCCTCCGCGCTGTCGAGCGCCTCCGGCTGCTCGACGCGTACGAGACCGCACGGATCTCGCACTCCGCGACCCGGCAGATGCTGTGATGACCGGCGCCCGCATCCAGGATCCGATCATCGCGCTGACCGCCGATGCCACCCTGCATCCGCTCGTGCTCCCCGCACGGGCGGATGCCGGGGCGGCGGAGATCCACTCCTACGCCGACGTCCGCAACCGCTGCCTGGCGGAGGCCTCGGGTCGCGACGACGACGCCTGCACCGCCGAGGAGCTGCTGCCGCTGCTCGCCTCGGACGGCTACACCGACCGCCGGCAGTGGCGCATCGTCCTTGGCACGCGGACCGTCGGCGTGGCCGTGCTCAACGTCCGCCACGACGGCGACGGCACGACCGCGACCAGCGCGATCAGCATTCTGAGCGAGGCGCAGGGACGCGGCATCGCCACGGCAGCCGCCGCGCACCTGGAGCAGCTCGCCCGCGTGGCGCGCGTGCACACCCTGCAGGGCTGGACCGCGCACCTGCGGTCGGAGGATCCCCGCCTCGCCGCTCCCACGGGGTTCGGGTCCGTCCCGCACGATCACACGGCCCGTTTCCTGCTCAGGCAGGGCTGGACGCTCGAGCAGGTCGACCGGGTCAGCGAGTACCGCTGGGGGCCGGATGCGCCGAAGGAGTTGCGGCAGCGGCGGGAGTCGTCGCAGGCCGCCGCCCAGGGCTACGGCGTGGTGCAGTGGCTCCTGCCGACGCCCGA
This sequence comes from Actinomycetota bacterium, assembly GCA_018268435.1. Lineage (GTDB taxonomy): Bacteria > Actinomycetota > Actinomycetes > Actinomycetales > Microbacteriaceae > Microbacterium. Next base: position 4,093 of record JAFDWP010000005.1, on the reverse strand, counting down.
GGAGCACCTCTCCGGCTACGCGTGTATGAAGTCGCGCATGTCGACCGACGTGCCGGACGCCGACCTGGGCTCGCCCGAGGAGGAGTGGGATGCGGCCCGCGTCCGGGACCACGATGCCCGTTGGCTCGCGATGGGCCACACCGTGCAGGTGACCGCCGCGCAGCACATCGCGACCGGCGAGCTGTGCGCGTTCAACGAGCTCACGCTCCAGGGCCCGGAGGAGAGCATCACCCATCAGAACGACACCCTCGTACTCGCCGAGCATCGAGGGCACCGTCTCGGGATGCTCGTGAAGACCGCCGGCCTGCTCACCTGGCGCGAGCGCCATCCGCGCTCCGCGGCTGTCATCACCTACAACGCCGAGGAGAACCGCCCGATGCTGTCGATCAACGAGGAGATCGGCTTCGCTCCGATCGGTTACGGCGGCAGCTGGAAGAAGGTGCTGGTCTGATCGCCGCGCGGGGATCATCCCGCAGGATGACGCCCCACGCGGATCCTCACTCCGGCGACCGATGATCCGCGCCGCGGGGCCGACCAGGCTGGAGGCATGAGCGACACCGTCATCCACGCACGCGGCCTCGTCAAGGCCTTCGGATCCGCCCGCGCCCTCGCCGGCATCGACCTGGACATCGCCGGCGGCGAGTCGGTCGCGATCATGGGAGCCTCCGGATCCGGCAAGACGACGCTCCTGCATGTGCTCGCCGGGATCACCCGGCCGGACGACGGCCAGGTTCGGTTCCTGCCGACGGGCGGCGATCCGATCGAGGTGAGTGCGCTGGGCGAGTCCGCGCGCTCCCGGCTGCGTCGCGAGTCGTTCGGCTTCGTGTTCCAGCAGGGGCTGCTGATGCCGGAGCTGACCGCCGTGGAGAACGTCGCCCTCGCGGCGATGATCACCGGCGTCCCGCGCGCGGAGGCCACCCAGCGCGCCGCCGGGTGGCTCGCCGCACTCGGCCTGCAGGGCAGGGAGGACCGCCGCATCGGCGAGCTCTCGGGCGGCCAGGCGCAGCGCGTCGCCATCGCCCGGGCCCAGGTCACGGGCGCGAGCCTCGTGTTCGCGGATGAGCCGACGGGCGCCCTGGACTCCACGACCTCGTCCGAGGTCATGGATGCGCTGCTGTGGTCGACCACCGGTCAGGGGCGCACCCTCGTGCTCGTCACGCATGATCCGCAGGTCGCCGCGCGCTGCTCTCGCACCGTCGCGGTGCGCGACGGCCGCATCGTGGGCTCGGCGGTCGCGGCATGAACGCGGCGACGCTGCGCCTGCTGCTGCGGCCCGCCCCCGGATCCGCGGGAGTCGTCGTCATCCCGGCAGTCGCGTTCGCGATCGTGTCCGCGCTCGTGCTCACGGTCGTCGGCGGCGCGCAGGCGTTCTGGCGCTGGTCCGACGAGTACGCGGTGATCTACCAGATCCTGGCGGCCGTGGCGCTCGTGCTGCTGGTGCTGCCCCTCGCGGCCCTCGGCGGGGCGGCCGCACGGCTGTCCGCGCGACGCAGGGACGAGCGCCTCTCGACCCTGCGTCTGCTCGGCGTCACCGGATTCGGGGTGGCCGTGGTGGCGGTCGTCGAGGCGTCCCTGGTCGCCGCGGCGGGCGTGCTGGCCGGAGTGCTGCTCTCGATCGGTCTCACCCCTCTGGTGGGCCTCATCCCGTTCCGCGGCGCGCCGCTGGGGTCGGCCGTGCTCCTGCCGCCGCTGCTGACCGCGGCGATCGCGGCGGGCACCGTGCTCCTCGCCACCGTGAGCGCCGCGCTCGGGCCGCGCCGGGTCGCCATCTCACCGCTCGGGGTGCGCACCAGGACCACGCCGCCGACGCCGCACGGGGTGCGCGCAGTCGTCGCCGCCCTCGCGCTCGCCGCCGGGTTCACCGCCGCCGCCCTGGTTCCCGGGGTCGGCGGTGTGATCGCGCTGATCACCGTTCTGGCCGCGGTCTTCGCGGTCGGGCTGCTGGTGCTGAACCTCATCGGCCCGTGGACCCTGAAGGTCGGCGCACGCAGGCAGCTGCGGCGCGCGAAGACCCCGGCGCGTCTGATCGCGGCGCGCATCGTGCTGGATGACGCGAAGGGCGCCTGGCGGCAGGTGAACGGCATCGCCATGTCGAGCTTCATGGCGGTGTTCGCCGGCACCGGCGTCGCCCTCATCAACGCGTTGGGCACGGCGGACGCGCGCAGGGACGACCTCCTCCTGGTCACGGACATGCGCACCGGCCTGATCATCACGCTCGTCGCATCATTCCTCATGGTCGCCTGCTCCGTCGCGGTGACGCAGGCCTCCGACATCCTCGACCAGCGCGACCTGCACCGCAGCCTGCACCACCTCGGCGTTCCCGCGTCGACCGTCGACGCGGCGCGGCGCCACGCGATCATGTCGCCCCTGCTGGGCACCTCTCTCGGCGCGGCGCTGTGTGCAGCCGTGCTCATCTTCCCGCTGCTGGGGATCGCCTTGATCGCGGCGCCGGCGTCCCTGGCGACGATCGCCGCCGTGCTCGCCGCGGGCATCGCGCTCGTGTGGATCGCGACGCGGCTGACCCGTCCGCTGCTGTGGCGAGCCTTCACCGGCTGAGCCCGGATCCCCTCGGATGCGCGAGGATGGAACGGCGCATCGTCCGTCGTCGTGAGGAGCACCCGTCATGAGCAGTATCGTCGATTTCGTCACCGTCTCGACCGCCGGGCTGGAGTCCTCCCCCATCCCCGATGCGCTCGCGGGCCTGCGCGCCAACGAGGCGAGATACATCACCAACAAGTACGGCGAGCCGTTCACCGTGAGCACGCCCGACGAGGATCCGGCGACCCTGGAATGGGTCACCGGGATCCTGCGCTCGGAGCGCGACATCGTCGTCTCGAGCCCCGCGCTCGAGGTGAGCGGCTTCGAGGCGGACGGGATCCGCTTCGGCTACGTCTTCTACGCCTCGGGCCTGGCGATCAACGTGATGTACACGCTCGCCGACGCGTCCAAGCGCGCGGTCGGCTTCAAGCTGTCCCTGGGGATGGAGATCCCCGAGGAGCTCTCGGCGTTCAAGTTCGCCCGTCAGCGCTCGAAGCTGGCCGGTGAGATCCGCGGCTCCTACTTCGTGATCAAGGGCGAGCACTGACCGATCGGCACTCTCGCCGCCGCACGGGTCAGCGCCGCTTCTGACACCGCGGGCAGAAGTGGCTGGACCGGTTCATGAACGATGCGCGACGGATCGGACCGCCGCAGCGCGGGCACGGCTCGCCGCCGCGGCCATAGGCGTTCAGGGAGTGCGCGAAGTAACCGGCCTGCCCGTTCACGTTCACGTACTGCGCGTCGAAGCTCGTTCCGCCCTCGGCCAGCGCCTTCTCGAGCACCGCCCGCACCTCTGCGAGCAGCCGGTTCACGGCGATGGTCGACAGTGCCGACGCGGGGGTCTCCGGGTGGATCCGGGCCGCCCAGAGCGACTCGTCCGCGTAGATGTTGCCGACACCGCTGAGGAGGTTCTGATCGAGCAGGACGCGCTTGATCGCACTGGAGCGGGTGCGCAGCGCGTCACGGAAGGCGCGGTCTCCGAAGGCGTCGTCCATCGGATCCCGCGCGATGTGCGCGACCTGGGACGGGATGAGCGGCTCGCCGGTCCCCCAGCCTGCGGCGCGGCCGTCCGCGGTCGGCACCAGGGCGTCGACGGCGAGGGATCCGAACGTGCGCTGATCGGCGAAGACGACGGCGAGCTCGCCGTGCACCGGATGCTCGACGTACAGCCGGATCCGCTCGTGCCGCTCGGCGGCGGTTTCGGGTCGGCGCAGCAGCAGCTGACCGGACATGCCGAGGTGGCCGACGATCGCCGTGCCGCCGGCTGGGGCGGCGGACGCGAGCGGCATCCAGAGGAACTTGCCGCGGCGCGCGACGGTCAGCACCTCGGCCCCCTCGAGCCGTGCGACGAAGTCCGCGGCCCCCGCGGCGTGGCGCGTCAGGGCGCGCTCGTCGTGCACGGCCACCGCGAGGATGCGCGCGCCGGTCATCGCGGGGGCGAGGCCCGAACGGACGACCTCGACCTCGGGCAGCTCAGGCACGGTCGCTGAGCGCCTGCCAGGAGGCCAGGGCGGCGGCCATCTCCGCGGTCTTCTTGCTGGTGCCGGTGCCGGTC